>CADBQR010000085.1 GCA_902796945.1 uncultured Acidaminococcus sp. | reverse complement strand
CATGGGCTTGTTCGTCGGAACGACGACGACGTCCAGTCCGTAAATCTTCTGGAATTCCTGTTCTTCCGTCTTGGCCGTACCGGTCATACCGGACAGCTTGTCATACATACGGAAATAGTTCTGGAACGTAATGGTCGCCAGGGTCTGGCTTTCCCGTTCCACCTTGACATGTTCCTTGGCTTCGATGGCCTGGTGCAGTCCTTCGGAGTAACGGCGGCCGAACATCAGGCGGCCCGTAAATTCATCGACAATGATGACCTCGCCATCCTTGACCACGTAATCCCGGTCCCGGATCATGAGGGCCTTGGCTTTCAGGGCAGCCATGAGCTGATGGGAATAATCGATTCCGTTTTCCCCGTCGTACATGTTCTTGACGCCCAGCATCTTTTCCGTTTTGGCAATCCCGGCGTCGGTAGGGGCTACGGTCTTCTGCTTTTCATCAACCGTATAGTCCTCCCCTTCCTTCAGTTTGGCGGCAATATCGGCCAATACATAGTAAAGGTCGGAAGACTGCGTGCCCGGGCCGGAAATGATGAGTGGCGTACGGGCTTCATCGATGAGGATGGAGTCCACTTCATCGACGATGGCGTAATGAAGCGGGCGCTGGACCATCTGGTCCAGGGAAACGACCATATTGTCACGCAGGTAGTCAAACCCGAATTCATTGTTCGTACCATAGGTAATATCCGATGCGTAAGCGGCCTTACGGGTCGGGTAGTCCATTTCGTGGGTAATCAGGCCAACGGACAGCCCCAGGAACCGATAGACGCGTCCCATATCCTCACTGTCGCGGCGGGCCAGGTAATCGTTGACCGTTACCACGTGGACGCCTTTCCCTTCCAGGGCGTTTAAATAAGCCGGCAGCGTTGCCACGAGGGTTTTACCTTCGCCCGTACGCATCTCGGCGATTTTCCCCCTGTGCAGGATGCAGCCGCCCATGAGCTGTACGTCGAAATGACGCAGTCCCAATACGCGCTTGGCCGCTTCCCGCACCACGGCAAAAGCTTCCGGCAAAAGATCATCCAACGTCTCGCCCTTGGACAGGCGCAGGCGGAATTCATCCGTCTTGGCACAAAGGCGGGCATCACTGAGGCTGGAGATTTCCGGCTCCAGTGCATTGATTTTATCTACATAGCCTTGGCAAATCTTCAATTCCTTTTTATTCGGGTCGCCAAAGACCATTTTCATCAGCTGTTCCAGCAACAAAATCACTCCTCGCAAAAAGGCATAGTTATCCCTGTTAACTCATCGTATCATTTTATCAAATAGGTATATGAAAGTCAAAAAGGACGGCCTTTCCGGAAGCCGTCCTTTCCCGGTAATTGGGGGCGATCCGGCCCCTTTCAGGCGGGTCGGCAGCCATCAGGAAAAAGGCCCCTGTCCACCCTTCAGGGCCGAAAAGTACCGTCCTGCCTTGCTGCAGGCCGTGGACAGGCCGGACCAGCGGCAGCCATAAAAAAAGAGGCTGCCCATTTGACAGCCTCTTTGTGAAAACTTGATGAACTCATTCCATCAGGAAAGTTCCGGATTGATCAGCCCGTAGTCCCCGGCCTTGCGGCGGTACACGACAGCCATAGATTCCGTTTCATCATTGAAGAAAACGAAGAAATCATGGTTCAGCATATTCATCTGCATGATGGCTTCCTGGACATTCATGGGGCGCATCCGATAGGTCTTGTTCCGGGCAACCTTGAATTCACCGTCAGCCGGAGCTTCCTCGACATCGCCAGCCACCGGCGGAACCACATCATCACGGAAATTGTTGTATTTGCGTTTCATCAGGCGGGTCTTATATTTATGGATCTGTCTTTCAATCTTTTCCACGCAGTTATCAATGGAAGCGTACATATTGTCGCTGGCTTCCTGGGCGCGAAGGACGATCCCGTTTGCCGGTACCGTTATTTCAACAATATGTTTATTCCGTTCAATACGCATCAAAGCGGTAATTTCGCCAACGGTCTTGAACTGCTTCGTAATCGTTGCTACCCGTTTTTCCACATAATCCCTTAACGCAGCCGTTACTTCGAGATTCTTACCACGTACTTTTACTGTCATAATGATTCCCTCCTAACCAACAGGACATTTCCTGTTCGTTCTTATTGCACTATTTCTACATCCTTTTCGATTTCCCTTTATTTTTTCAGGATTTTTTTCAATTTCTGTAACAAACTGCCGAAATCCGCAAAAACCAATCCATACCTGTATGCTTTGTTACACCCGGCTGCACCGGCACGGACGGAACAAAGCCTTTTTTCAATCAATAAAAAGCATCCTTTCCGGCAGGACCGTCACGGCAGCCCCTCTCCTTTCGGGATGCTTTCTATTTATCAGGAATATGTTATCAGGAATCAGAGGATCTTGGACAGGAACAGTTTGGCCCGTTCACTCTTCGGATGACTGAAGAATTCCTGCGGTTCTGCTTCTTCCTCAATGACACCCTGATCCAGGAACAGGACGCGGTCCCCCACTTCCCGGGCAAAACCCATTTCGTGGGTAACGACCACCATGGTCATGCCGCCATCTGCCAGGTCCTTCATGACATCCAGGACTTCCTTGATCATTTCCGGATCGAGGGCGGACGTCGGTTCGTCAAACAGCATGGCCTTCGGATTCATGCAGAGGGCACGGGCAATGGCCACACGCTGCTGCTGACCGCCGGACAGGGAATCCGGATAGGCATCGGCCTTGTTCAGGAGGCCGACTTTCCGGAGATACAGCTCGGCTTTTGCCACGGCTTCATCCTTAGAGGCGCCCCGTACTTTCATGGGTGCCAGGGTCAGGTTTTCCATGACCGTCATATGGGGAAACAGGTTGAAGCGCTGGAAGACCATGCCGATTTCCTTACGGACCTCATTGATATTGGCCTTCCCGTCCAGGGCCATCCCATCGAAAACGATTTCACCGGCCGTCGGCACTTCCAGGTAATTGATGCAGCGCAGGAACGTGCTCTTGCCGCCGCCGGAAGGCCCAATGACAACCACGACTTCCTCTTCGGCGATACTGACGTCAATGCCCTTCAGGACCTCATTGTTTCCATAGCTTTTTCTCAGGCCGGTAATCTTGATCAACTCATTGTTCATATTTCTTATACCGCCTTTCCAGTAAGCCTACGAAACGGGCCACGGCAAACGTCATGATCAGGTAGATGAAGGCAACGGACAGCCAGATTTCAAAGGACGCATAGGTACGCGCAATGATGAGCTGCCCGCGGCGGGTCAGTTCCTCAAAACCGATGACGGAAACCAGGGAGGAATCCTTCAGCATGGCAATGAACTCATTGCCCAGGGGCGGAATGATGCGCTTGAAGGCCTGCGGCAGAATGATGTAGCGCATGGTCTGCCACCAGGTCATACCCAGGCTCCGGCCCGCTTCCATCTGGCCCTTGTCAATGGATTCAATGCCGCCGCGGAAAATTTCCGCGACATAGGCGCCACTGTTGATGGAGCAGGCAAAGATGGCCGCAAAGAACGCGTCAACCTGATGATGGATCAGTCCCGGCAGGGCAAAATAAACAAGGAAAATCTGGACCAGGAGCGGCGTGCCCCGGAGAAAATCCACATAAATATCGCCCAGCACACGGAGCACCTTGATTCCGGTCAGGCGAATCAGGGAAATCACGATTCCAATGGCCATACCAAAGCCCACACTGAGTGCCGTAATTTCGACGGTCACCCCGGCTCCTGCAACAAGGAGCGGAAGCGCCGATTTTATGATTTCAAAATCCATACCTATCCATCCTTATTCCCGCGGATCAGTTGGCCTTCGGAGCCTTACCAAACCATTTCTCGTAAATCTTGTTGTATTCGCCGTTCTTCTTCAGCTCCGCCAGGGCCTTATTGATTTCACCGGCCAGCTTGCTGTCCTTTTTGACAGCAATGCCATAAGGCTCTGCATCCATGGTATCGCCAACCAGTTTATCCTTTCCTTTGCCTTCCCTGACCAGGAAATATTCAGCCACCGGCTTATCGATGATTACAGCGTCCGCGTTCTTGTTGTTCAGTTCCAGGAACACTTCCGAATTGGTATTGAAGCGTTTTACCTGGGCACCGGGAACGGAGGCGGCCTTATCGGCGCCCGTCGTACCAATCTGGACAGCAATCTTCTTGCCTTCCAGGTCCTTCAGGCTCTTGATGGCATCGTTATCCTTCGTAACCACGATGGTAAGTCCGGAGGTATAGTAGGAATCGGAGAAGGTAACCGCTTTCTTCCTGGCCTCCGTAATGCTCATGCCCGCAATGGCGGCATCGATGTTCCCGGAATTAAGGGAAGGAATCAGGGCGTCGAACCCCAGGTTCTTGATTTCCACGGTCATGCCCATCTGCTTGCCGATGGCACGGATCAGTTCCATATCAAACCCGGTAAAATCCTTTGAATCCTTTTCCTGGAATTCAAAGGGCGCAAAAGTCGGTTCCGTCCCGACCTTCAGCACTTTTTTGGCATCGGTCCCGGCGGTGTCCTTCTTGCCGCCGCAGCCGGCGGCGACCATGGCGAAGGCAGTGAGTAAACAAAGAGCTGCAAACAGTTTTTTCATGTCGAGTCCCTCCAAAGACTGTATAGAATATTCACTGACAGGATCGATGCACCCATTCCGTACCGGAGCCTTCCCATATAGGCTAACTGTCCCTTTTTGGCATGTCCCCGTGTCTTACAACGGTAATATGATACACTATTATGTATTTTTATACAACAGGGAATTCTCCCGGTCCCCCATGCCAGCCGTCATACCGTCATTTATTTGCTTTCGCCAAACCACTTGGCATAGATTTTCTGGTATTCCCCGCTGTCCTTCAATTCCTTCAGGGCCTTGTTCATGCCATTGACAAGTTCTTTCTTTCCCTTGGGAACGGCAATCCCATAATTGTCCCCCTTTTTCGGTTCGCCTACGGCTTTGGCATAGGAGGCCCCTTTCTTCTTCAGGAAGTACTGCAGGACCGGCATATCGCTGATGACAGCGTCCACATTGCCGTTTTTCAATTCAATGCAGGCCAGGTCGGTCGTATCAAAGTTCGTTACCTTGGCACCTTCGATTTTTTCCGCCCAGGCGGCACCGGTCGTACCCAGCTGAACCCCAATTTTCTTTCCTTTCAGGTCGTCCAGGGAATGGATATCCGTATTGCTTTTCTGGACGATGGCCATCAGGCCCGATTCATAGTAGGGATCGGAAAATTCCACCTGTTTTTTCCGGGCGTCCGTAATGGACATCCCGGCAATGGCCATATCGATATTGCCGGCGTTCAGGGCCGGGATGAGGGCATCAAAGCCCATTCCCTTCACCGTCACCGTTTCGTAGCCCATTTTCTTGGCAACGGCATTGATGAGGTCGATATCAAAGCCAACAATCTTATTGTCCTTTTCGTCGGGGAATTCAAAGGGCGCAAAAGAAGGTTCCGTCCCGACAATCAGTTCCTTCTTTGCAGGCGCAGCCTTTTTCTCCGCTGTTTTCTGGCTGCCGCAGCCTGCCGTAAAAGCCAGGGCCATAACGGCCAACATACCGAATACGCTCGCTTTTTTCAACCATTTTTTCATCATGTTCACACCCTTCAATTGAATTAAAATAAAAATCAGGATATACAATTCAGCTGACCTGGTTTTCGCCCCCACACCCGCCTGCTGGAAGGTTCGCTCCTAAGCCTTGCGCTCCCCACTACTACTTCTCTCGTCTCTGACGGCAGGACTTACTTCTAAGCTGCACCGTGCTCACAATGAATTCCATTGCTTACGTGGATCGTTTCGCCTGCAACTGGCATCGACTTTCAACCACAGACCTGAATTGTATATTTATTTATTATAATGAGTAAAAAGCACTTATGCAAGTATTTTTATGCATTTTTATATGAATAATTTTCATTTATCCTGCATCCCTCATTCTTTTTCCGCCTGCTTCCGGGATGGCTTCCCGGTCCGCTTCCATCCCTGCCTGCGAACAGCCATACGACGGCATAAAACAGCCGTTTGACGGCAAAAATAAATTCTTCTTAAGTCGTCCTGAGATATTTTCAAGAAAGAAATTTTATAGTATACTATAATTCCCAAATAAATTGGGACGGGGTGAATTTTTAGAAAAGGTCGTCTTGTTTATGTTGACAATACCACAATTTTTAGAGTTTCCGTCAGATCAGGATTCCAAGGAGATCGTCCATTTTTTCCTGATGCTGCTTGAAAATAAGAATAAAGGGTTATTCCTGCACAGTCAGCAGGTAGCCAATTACGCAGTCTGTACGGCCGTCAAGATGGGACTGCCTTTATCGGAGGTCGCCTGCATCAAGACAGCGGCCCTGCTGCATGATATTGGCCAATTGGCGGTTCCCAATACGACCCTGTCCAAGTACCCCTATTTCAACGTAAGGGAACGGGCCGCCTACCGCCGTCATTGCCTGGCCGGCTCCAGCATGCTGGAAAACATACCCGGCTTCAGCCACGTCATGAAGATTATCCTGCATCATCATGAGAATTGGGACGGCAGCGGCTATCCAAAGCGGCTCAAGGGAGTAAACATTCCCCTGGGTTCCCGCATCATTGCCGTATGCAACTATTACGACCGGAAGTGCAAGCCCTGTACGAATAACTGGCAATGGAGAGGCACAACCTCGCCCACCAGTATTCGGGACCTGTCGGGAATCATGTTCGATCCTGACGTGGTGAAAGCTTTTTTTGACGCAGTCATTCAAAATGAAGCGTCCCTGACGGCGGGCATGGCCCACGCCTGAATCAGCAAAATCCCTCATCAGCCGTTTCCCTGAAACGCACTGGTGAGGGTTTTCTTTTTGTTGCTGATCCCTGGTCAGAAATTGGCGATCATCGCGTGGAAAGAGCCCCCTCCGGAATTCATGAAGCGGCTTATGGCCTGCAAGGACGGACAGCCGGAAACGAGCCTTAATGTAACAGAAAATTCACAAACTTTGAAAAGGATTCAGGCCTCCCCCGTCGAACTTTTTTAAGAGGGATTATGCGGGAATCCCCGGATTTCCCCATCTGGCAGGAATCCAGGCGTGGCCGCTTGCCAGCGTCGCCATCGCCCATCATTACCAAACCCGCAATCATATACAAGGAGGCGAATTATGGAATTTACGACCACTCATCTGACAAAAATCATCAAGGAGACCAGCGATTCTTACAGCTATATCATGGAAATCCCCGACGGTTTTACCTGGGTGGCCGGCCAACACGCGGCCTGGCAGATCCCCGGATTCGAACTGGACCCGGAAGACCGGAACACGCGCGTTTTCACGATTGCATCCGCTCCGGAGGATGGATACCTGATGTTTACCACCCGGATTGCGGAAAAACATACCAGCCTGAAGGAAGTCCTGCTGAACAAGATCAGGCCCGGTGATCCTGTTGGCATTGCCCAGCCGTTGGGCACCTTTGCCCTGGATCCGGACCACTATCGGAAAACCCTGATTATCGCCGGCGGCATCGGGATAACCCCCATCCGTTCCCTGCTCCGCCACTACATGGACCACCCTTCGGAAGGCCATGCCATCACGGTTCTTTACTCCGACGACCGTGGGGAATTTGCCTACCCGGACTTCTGGGAAACCCTGAAGAAAAAGGTTCCTTCCATCGACCTGCGGCTGATTTCCGAACGCGACCGCTTTACGGGCGACACGGATGCCTATGCCAGGGAACATGGCGAGACGGCTGAATACCTCATCGCCGGTTCTCCCGGTATGAACAAGGCCTTTACGGAACGACTGGAGAAACTGGGCATACCGGAGGGGAATATTAGGACGGATGTATTCCTCGGGTATTGACGGGAAGGATTAGGGTCAGCGCAAAAATCGCGCTGATTCGACGGAGAATGGCCGCCCACTAAGTGGGCGGTGACGATTCGTAGAATGTTGTAAGTACGCAATTTACTCTGGGTTGACGCCTCCGCTCCTACCCTCCTTGCTACGCGCGTCACCTCCGGAGCGGAGCTCTCTGAAGGTAGTTCGTTGTGTCCTTTGCAGAT
>CADBQR010000084.1 GCA_902796945.1 uncultured Acidaminococcus sp. | reverse complement strand
TTTCATACCCCTGTTCCTTCAGGGCCCACACCGAATGGACGGAGCAGTAGTCAAATTCGACGCCCTGGCCGATACGGATCGGACCGGAGCCAAGAACGACAACTTTCTTTCTGTCGCTGTCCCGGACTTCATCTTCCACTCCGTAGGTGGAGTAATAATACGGTGTTTCCGCGTCAAATTCGGCGGCACAGGTATCCACCATCTTATAGACAGGCGTAATCTTCCATTCCTTGCGGAGGGCCCGGATATCCAGGGCTTTCCGCCCGGTCAGGAGACCGATTTCCTCATCGCAGAAGCCTCTTACCTTGGCCTCCCTCATCAGTTCCGGTGTCAGGGGACCTTCTTTCAGCTCGTTCTCGATTTCAACGATATGGCGGATCTTACGAAGGAAGAACTCATCAATCTTTGTGATTTCGTGGGCTTCGTCCACGGTCATGCCGCGGCGGAAGGCTTCGGCAATGGCAAAGAAGCGTTCATCATTGACCTTATGGACCTTGGCAAAGACCTCTTCATCCGGCAGGTCATGGAATTCCGGCATATCCAGGTGGATCAGGCCGATTTCCAGGGAGCGCACCGCTTTCAGCAGGCCCGCTTCCATATTGCGTTCAATGGCCATGACCTCGCCGGTCGCCTTCATCTGCGTTCCCAGGGTATGGTCGGCCTTGACAAACTTGTCAAAGGGCCAGCGGGGAATCTTCAGGACCACATAGTCCAGGGTCGGTTCGAAGCAGGCCGTGGTCTTCTTCGTAACGGCATTCTCGATTTCGTCCAGGGTATAGCCGGCGGCAATCTTAGAAGCCACCTTGGCAATGGGATAGCCCGTTGCCTTGGAAGCCAGGGCCGACGAACGGCTGACACGGGGATTGACTTCGATGACAATGTATTCCTCGGAATCGGGGTTGAGGGCATACTGCACATTGCAGCCGCCTTCCACGCCCAATTCGCGGACAATATCAATGGCTGCCGTACGCAGCATCTGTACTTCCCGGTCCGTCAGGGTCTGGCAGGGCGCCACGACAATGCTGTCGCCGGTATGGACCCCGACAGGGTCCAGGTTTTCCATGTTGCAGACCGTGATGCAGTTATCCGCACTGTCGCGAATGACTTCGAATTCGATTTCCTTCCAGCCGGCTACGGACCGTTCAATAAGGACCTGTCCGATGAGGCTGTACTGCAGACCCTTGGTGCAGATATCATCGAGTTCGGCGTCGTTATGGGCTATGCCGCCGCCCGTTCCGCCCAGCGTATAGGCAGGACGCACAATCAGGGGATATCCGATCTTATGGGCAAATTCCATGGCAGCCGCCACCGATTCCACAATGGTGCTCTGCGGAATGGGCTGATGCAGTTTTTCCATGGTTTCCTTGAAAAGCTCCCGGTCCTCTGCTTTCATGATACTCTTGATCTGCGTTCCGATGAGCTTTACATGATATTTTTTCAGGATTCCCAGCTTATCCAGCTCGATGGCCAGGTTCAGGCCAATCTGGCCGCCCAGCGTCGCCAGAAGGGAATCCGGGCGCTCCCTGGCGATGACACTTTCCAGGAATTCCACGTTCAGCGGTTCCACATAGACACGGTCGGCAATATGCACATCCGTCATAATGGTAGCCGGATTGGAATTTACCAGGACAACTTCCAGCCCTTCTTCCTTGAGGGCACGGCAGGCCTGGGTCCCTGCATAGTCGAACTCAGCAGCCTGGCCGATGATGATTGGGCCGGAACCGATGACCATTACCTTGTTGACATCTTCTCTTTTTGGCATAATCAGTGTCCTCCCATCATCTTAATGAACCGGTCAAACAGATACCCGTTGCCGCTTGGTCCGGGGGAAGCCTCCGGGTGGAACTGCACCGTAAAGGTCGGATGGTTCAGGTAGCGGAGTCCTTCGATTGTCCCGTCGTTCAGGGAGCGGTTGATGACTTCCACAGGAAGCCCTTTCAGGGAATCCTCGTCCACCATGTAGCCATGGTTTTGCGAGGTGATCATGATCTTATGGTCCACATAGTCCCGGACGGGCTGGTTGATCCCGCGGTGGCCAAAGAGCATCTTCTTGGTCCTGGCACCGTTGGCCAGGGCCATGACCTGGTGGCCCATGCAGATTCCAAAGATAGGCTTCTTGCCGATCATTTTTTTGATGTTCTCGATTTCGACGGTCAGGTCGGCCGGATCCCCGGGCCCGTTGGACAGGAAGATGCCATCGGGATTGACCGCCAGGACTTCCTCAGCCGAGGTTTCAGCGGGGAAGACGGTCAGGTAGCAGCCCTTTGCCACCAGGCTGCGGAGAATGTTCCGTTTGATGCCGTAATCCATGACGGCCACGTGATAGGCGGCCTTATCCCGGTCACCCAGATGGTAAACTTCCTTCGTCGTTACCTGTGCGACCTGGTCATGCCGTTCCGGCTCGTCCAAAAGCTTCTTTACTTCCTCATCAGGCGTATCGAAGGGCACGATGACACCTTGCAGGGTTCCGTAGGAACGAATGCGCCGCGTAATGGCACGGGTATCCACGCCGGCCAGGACGGGAATCTGGTTTTTCTCCAGGTAGGCCAGGACCGTCCCTTCATCCCGCCAGCTGCTCGGTTCATCACACAATTCACTGACGATGAGCCCTTCATAGCAGCACCCTTCGGACTGGTCAAAAATCGGATTGCAGCCGTAATTGCCAATCAGGGGATACGTAAAGATAACGATTTGCCCACAGAAGGAAGGATCGGACAACGTTTCCTGGTAGCCACTCATGCCGGTCGTAAATACGACTTCACCGACGGCCTTCCGGCTGCCATAGAGGACGCCTTCATAAACGCCTCCGTCTTTCAGTACTAATTTTCCCTTTACTTTTTGCATACTACACCGTCTTTCATAACAAATTGGCCATCGATCATGGTGGCTGCAGCCTTTCCTTTGCAGTGTTTTCCTTCGAAAGGTGTTACTTTTCCACGAGTATAGAATTTACGGCTGTCCACGGTCCATTCCTTATCCAGGTCCAGGATCGTGATATCAGCATGGCTTCCCGGTTTCAGCGTGCCTGCAGCAAGACCGAACAGTTCTGCCGGGCGGGTACTCATTTTTTCCACGACCTGCGGCAGGGTCAGCACGTTCTTATGATAAAGTTCCGTCAGCACGACTGCCACGGAGGTTTCCAGTCCACAGAAGCCATTCGGGGCATAACGGAACTCCACATCCTTTTCTTCCGGGGCATGGGGAGCGTGGTCCGTCACGATGGCATCGATGGTACCGTCCTTCAGGCCTTCCCGCAGGGCTTCCACATGGTCCCAGGAACGCAGGGGCGGCGACACGCGGGAGGCGGTGCTGTAAGAGGCACACATTTCATCGGTCAGGGTCAGGTGATGGACCGCGGCCTCGCAGGTAATGGGTACGCCCCGCTTCTTGGCCTGGCGAATGATTTCCACGGCCCCCTTGCTTGCGACATGGGCAATGTGGATATGGGTTCCCGTATATTCCGCGATGATGGCATCACGGGCAACGGCCATATCCTCGGCAATGGAAGGAATCCCGGGAATGCCGAGCCGGGCGGATACGACGCCTTCATGCATGTATCCGGCATGGCTCATGCCTTCTTCGATATCATGGCAGATCAGGGCCTTATCAAAGGCGCCCACATAACGGGCAGCCCGCAACATGATCTGCGGGTCCTCGACGTAATGGCCATCGTCGGAAAATGCCATGGCACCCCGCATGGCCATGTCCCCCATTTCCGTCAGTTCCTTTCCCTTTTCGCCCTTGGTAATGGCGCCGATGACTTCCACATGGACGTAGCCTTCTTCCGCGGCCCGTTTCCTGATGCCGCTGACGACGATTGACGTGTCAATGACGGGCTTGGTGTTCGGCATGCAGGCGACGCGGGTGATACCGCCGGCCGCGGCTGCCATGGTTCCGGAAACCAGGTCTTCCTTGGCTTCCAGTCCCGGTTCACGCATATGGGTATGGACATCGATGAAGCCGGGCGCCACGACAAGTCCCGTCGCATCATAGACTTCATCGGCCGGCTCGTCAATATGGTCAGCGATGGTTTTTACGAATCCGTCTTCTACCAATACGTCCTTTATGGCATCCAGATGCTGGCTGGGATCCACAAGGCGTCCATTCTTAATTAGCGTTTTCAAGCTGTTTCCCTCCTGTCAGCGTCAAGAAAAGCAATGCCATGCGGACCGCGACCCCGTTCGTAACCTGCTCGCGGATCACGGCCTGGTCACAGTAGCCTACATCCCAGGAAATTTCCAGACCGCGGTTCATGGGACCGGGGTGCATGACCATGACATCCGGTTTGGCCAGTTTCAGGCGCTCCTCGTTGACCCCATAAATACGGGCGTATTCACGGGTCGTCGGGAACAGGCCGCTCTGCTGCCGTTCCAGCTGAATGCGGAGGATATCCACGACATCGGCCCCCTCCAGGGCTTCTTCCACGTGCTTGTGGACCGTCACGCCCAGTTTTTCCATTTCATAGGGCATCAGGGT
>CADBQR010000083.1 GCA_902796945.1 uncultured Acidaminococcus sp. | reverse complement strand
TTCAATGCTGTCTTCCTTATTATACAGGATGGCAGGGGGCCGGGAAAGGGGCTGCGCTCACCAGCGCCTGGCGGATCCGCCGCTGCCAGGCCCTCCGGGACCCGCGCCTTTCAGGCAGGCTGCCCCTGGGAAAGTTGGCCTGAAGCTTCCTGACGGGGAATTTATGAAAATTTTACAGGAAGTTGTCTTTTTGTATAAATCTTTACAAAACAGAAAAATATTTTTCCAAATCCTGACCGGTTGCCTCCGGTACCTTTTACATTATTTCCCTAAACTTAGGAAACAAAGACCGATTCGGCAGCTGTCCCTGATTCGCAGCTTGCTGGCCGGCAGGTTCCCGCAATCGATTCCGGCTGCCTGCTGCCGGGAAGCGGAACTGGCTGTCCGGGTCCCGGTCACCTCAGGGAACTGGTTTCCGGGGGCTGCTGATTTCGGAAAGGAGAGGCTTTGCGTGCTGGAACTGAACCATATTGTCAAAAAGTATGATGACCATGTCATTTTGGATGACCTGTCCCTGACGATTCAGGATGGGGAAATCATTTCCATTCTCGGGCCGTCAGGAGGCGGCAAGACAACCCTCCTGAACTGCATTTTGGGAATCACGCCCATCAACAGCGGCAGCATCGTCTGCGACGGGGTGGATGTGAGCCGGGTTCCGATGAAGAAGCGAGGCTTCAACATTGTCTTCCAGGATTACGCGCTTTTTCCCAATCTGACGGCCTATGAAAATATCGTATACGGCCTGCGCAATCATCCGGATATTTCCTCCCCGCAGGAAGTGAAGGACCTGGTCTGCCTCCTTGACCTGCAGGAACACGTCAATAAGAACATCGATCAGCTTTCGGGCGGCCAGAAACAGCGGGTCGCCCTGGCCAGGACCCTGGTCATGAAGCCGAAGATCCTGCTCCTGGACGAGCCCCTCAGCGCCCTAGATGGTGTCATCAAGGAATCCATCAAGGCAAAGATCCGGCAGATTGCGGACCATTACCGTCTGACGACCATCATCGTGACCCATGACCCGGAAGAAGCCCTGACCATGTCCGACCGCGTGTTGATCCTGAACCAGGGGAAGATTTCCCGGTACGACACACCGGAACAGATCATCCACCACCCGGGGAATGATTTCGTGAAGCGGTTCATTCTTTCCCAGCTGGAAATCAAACGGAACAACATTATCCACCTGTTTGCCTGATTGCGTGACGGGAGCGTGAAAAAATGGACCAAGGAAAAAATGAATTAAAAATCCTGTTTATCACGGTCTGCCTTGTCTTTCTCGGCGCCGTCCTCATTCCCGTGGCCATCCTGTTCAGCCGTTCCTTCCTGGAAGCCGGCGGCGGAACCGGCCTCGCCAATTACAGGGCCATCCTGGGGGATGCCCGATTTATGGAAGCCCTTCGCCACAGTTTCACGGTCTCAGGAATAACGGCCCTGATCACGACCGCCCTGGCCTTCCTGTTGGCCTACGGGTTCCACTTTGCAAAACTGCCGGCGCGGTTCAAGTCCCTGGCGCAGCTGATGATCATGCTGCCCATGTTCCTGCCCACCCTGACCTATGGGTTTGCCGTCATCTATTCCCTGGGGCGGCAGGGGCTGATTACGCGGCTCATCGGGCATCAGCTGTTTTCCATCTATGGATTCTGGGGCCTTTTGATCTCGTACATCATCTATACGCTGCCTCCGGCCTTTATCCTGATTTATACGGCCTTCCATTATGTGGACAAGCATTTTATCGTGGTTTCCGAACTGATGGGGGACAATGCCCTGAAGGGCTTCTATGTCACGGCCGTCCGTCCCATGGTGGGGACCCTGACCTGTGCCTTTATCCTGTCCTTTTTCCTTTCCTTTACGGATTTCGGGATCCCCGCTTCCATTGGCGGGAAATATAACGTCGTTGCCACCCAGCTTTACCTGGTGATGATGGGATCGATCCCGGATTTCCAGTCCGGATCGGCCATTGCCGTCATCATGCTGATTCCCTCTGCTGCCGCCCTTGGAATGATGCAGCTCGCGGAACGCTTCAACTTCCGGTACAGTAAAATCAGCCGCTATGAGGTGCAGCCGAGACCGGCCCGGGATCTTTTCTTCGGCGTCCTGGACCTTCTGGTCATGGGGACCATCGTGGCCCTTTTCGCCATCATGTTCATTGTCCCGTTCATTAAAAGCTGGCCCTATCAGGTGGAATTTACGACGGAAACGCTGCGCCGTATCCTGAGCGACGGGTCAATCAAGGAGGTGTACCGGAACTCCGTACTGGTAGCCCTGGCTTCCGCCCTGGCAGGGACCTTCCTTGCTTATATAGCGGCCCTGGTCAATGCCCGGTCCCACCTGCCGGTCCTCTGCAAGGTCCTGATGGATGCCTGTGCGGCCGTGACCAACACGATCCCCGGCATGGTCCTGGGGATTGCCTACCTGTTCACATTTCGCGGCACCCCCATTCAGAACACGTTCCTGATCATCATCCTGCTGAATTCGGTCCGGGAGTTTACGACTCCCTATATGATGATCCAGTCGTCCCTTTCCAAGATCAACCTGTCCTGGGAGACTACCGGTGCCCTGATGGGGGATTCCTGGAGACAGACCGTCTTCCGCGTCGTCATTCCCAACACCCTTCCCACGATTTTCCAGATGATCAGCTACATCTTTATCCAGGCCATGGTGACCATCAGTGCCATCATCTTTGTCACGGGAGCCCGTACCATGGTGATGACCACGAAGATTACCCAGGCCCAGTATTTTGAAAAGTACGATGAAGTCTTCGTGCTTTCCCTGTTGATCTTCATAACCAACTGCGGTTCCAAGATCCTCCTCGACTGGCTTTCCAAAAAGGAGACCCTGTCGATGTTCCGGACCTGGTGGAACCAGTTCGCCGGCCCTAAAAGCCTGGATATAGGCAGCCCGGTGGCAGATAAGCAAGGCACGGTAATCCCGTCCGAATATAAATCTTAACAGGTAGGAGGAGTTTAACAATGAAAAAAATGTATTCCTTTTTGCTGGCCGGATGCCTGCTGATCGGGTCGTCCCTGGGGCTCAGCGGGTGCGGTGGCAGCAGCGGCGCAAAGACGGCCGGCGGGGATGACAAGGTCGTCATCTATACCAATGCCGATCCGGAGGCACAGGACGCTTTCAAGCATGCCCTGGACAAAAACGGGTTTGAAGGGAAATACATCATGCAGTCCTTCGGGACTTCCGAACTGGGCGGAAAGCTCATGGCCGAGGGGAAAAACCTGGAAGCCGATATGATTACCATGAGCACGTATTACATCGATTCCGTGCAGAAACAGAACAACGAATTTGCGGAACTGAAAATGAACGTTCCCAAGACGCTGCGGGAAACCCCCGCTTATTACCGTCCGACTACGGGGCAGTTCGGTTCCATTTTTGTGAACACGGAGCTGCTGAAAAAGGAAAACCTTCCGATGCCGGCTTCCATCAAGGACCTGACGGATCCCGTCTACAAGGACAAGATTTCCATTCCCGATATCATGGGGTCCTCCACTTCCTGGCTGCTGGCCCAGGCGGTCTTCGATGCCTACGGCGAGCAGGAAGGGGCCAAGATCATGAAGCAGCTGGAGGCCAATGCCGGCCCTCATCTGGAAAAATCCGGCTCCGGTCCGCTTAAAAAAGTCAAGGCCGGCGAAGTGGCCATCGGTTTTGGCCTGCGCCATCAGGGCCTGATGGAACAGAAAAAGGGAATGCCCATTCAGGTCGTTGATCCGAAGGAAGGCAACTTCTTCCTGACGGAAGGTGTCGCTGTGCTCCACAAGGGCAATGCGAAAAAAGAGGAACAGGCCATGAAGATGGCGGAATGCATCATCAAGAACAGCCGCCAGGAATTATTGAAATACTACCCCATGGCGCTCTACGAAGGGGAAAAGGTAGATCCTTCCTATACGCCGGCTTATCCGAAACAGTTCAAGGAAAAGCTGACCGTCGATCTGCTGAAGAAACATCAAAAACTGATCAAAGGGTGACCGGGTTCGGGGTTGAAAGAGGGTACGCCCTGCAAAACAGGCGTACCCTTTCTTGCAGGAGGCATGGAAATGGATCGAAATACATATAAATTATTGACACCGGGACCGCTTACGACGACGGAAACGGTGAAGGAACGGATGCTGGTGGACATGTGCACCTGGGACCAGGACTACAAGGCGATGACCCAGGAAATCCGGCGCGGCCTGCTGGCCCTGGCCCATGCGGAAAAAAGCGGGTATACCACCGTGCTGATGCAGGGCAGCGGGACCTTTGGCGTGGAATCCGTCCTGTCCAGCGTCATCAGGGACACGGAAAAAGTCCTCATCCTGGTCAACGGCGCCTACACGAAACGCATGTGCCGGATCTGCGAGTACCATCACATTCCGTACCGGGCGATGGAGGTGCCCTACGATGAGATCCCGGACGCGGGAAAAGCGGAGGAAATCCTGAAGACCGATTCCACCATTACCCATCTTGCCATGGTCCACAGTGAAACCACCACGGGCATCCTCAATGATCTTGATTCCATTGCGGCCCTGGCCCGGAAATACAACAAAAAGTTCATTGTCGATGCCATGAGCAGCTTTGGCGGGGTGGACATCGATGTGCCCCGGCTGAAGATCACCTACCTGATCAGCAGTGCCAACAAGTGCATCCAGGGCGTGCCCGGATTTTCCTTCATCATTGCCGATGAGGCTGACCTGAAGCAGACCCGGGGGACCGCGCGCAGTCTTTCCCTTGACCTTTATGACCAGTGGGAAACCATGGAAAAGGACGGAGGAAAGTGGCGTTTTACCTCACCGACCCATGTGGTGGCCGCATTCCATCAGGCCATGCAGGAGCTTGACCGGGAAGGCGGGATCCCGGCGCGGCATGAACGCTATGCCCGCATGAACCGGATGCTGCGGGAAGGCATGGAACGGCTGGGCTTCAAGCCATATATCCGGGCAGAATATCAGGGCCCGATCATTACCACGTTCTTTTATCCCGAAGACGGAGCCTTTGATTTCAAGGACATGTATCGGTTCCTGAAGGAGCGGGGCTACGTGATCTACCCGGGAAAACTTACGGAACGGGATACATTCCGTCTGGGCAATATCGGCGAAATTTATGAAGCCGATGTAGAAAAGATCCTGGCTATTTTTGCCGATTACAGGAAGGAGACGCGCTGACCATGAAAATCGAAGGAATCCTGTTTGACTGGGCTGGCACGACCGTGGATTTTGGGTGCATGGCCCCGGTCCTGGCCTTTCGGGACAGCTTTAAGGAAAATGGCGTTGCCGTGACCGAAGCGGAAATCCGCAAACCCATGGGTGTGCTGAAACATGACCATATCAAAATGATGTTTGCCATGGACCGGATTGCCGGCGCCTGGCGCGATGCCCATGGCAAGGATTGGGATGCCGCTGCCGTGGAAAGCATCTATGACGTATTTGAAAAACACCTGATGGCCATTCTGGCTTCCAGTGCCAGAGTAAAACCCGGCGTCGTCGACACGGTAAAGAAACTGCGGGCGCAGGGATATAAAATCGGATCGACCACGGGCTATACGGATCCCATGATGGCCATTGTCGTTCCCGAGGCCGCCAGACAGGGCTACGCCCCGGATTGCTGGTTTTCCCCGGATTCCACCGGTGGATATGGCCGCCCCTATCCCTATATGATTTTCCGGAATATGGAAACGCTGCATCTCAGTGATGTGCGCCATGTCATAAAAGTGGGGGATACCGTTTCCGATATCCGGGAAGGAAAAGCGGCCGGCGTATGGAGCGTCGGTGTCCTGGACGGCAGTTCCGTCATGGGCGTCAGCGAGGAAACCTTCCGGCAGAAGAGTGAAGCGGAAAAGCAGGTCATGCGGGAAGCCGCAGCCCGCGTCTTCATGAAGGCCGGAGCGGACGCGGTAATCCAGGATATGACTGAGCTGCCGGGACTTCTGGAAAAGCTCGAAGGCCGTTGACAGCGCCCTTCTTTTCCATATTGAACCAAAGAGGATGGCTGCCTGGCGGCTGTCCTCTTTGTGTTTCCTTTCCACCGGCAGGAAGGGCGGAAAGCCGCCATCTGGAAGCCCGTTGGATCTTTGCCGGGGAACGTTCGGTCCGGGGCGCCCCTCTCCGGGGAAATCCGTTTGCTAGAAACGCCAATAAGCAGTAAAATAAATAAGGAACGTATGATTACGTTTAAAATCTGTATGTCAAGTGTGACAGGCACAGTCAAAGGACAGGCAGACCGTATGGCTTTTTCCCTGCGGCCTGCCTTCACATATGGGCTGCTGCCGTCACAAAAGGAGAGATCATGCCGAAGAAATTTGAGATTGTCCACAAGCGAGTGCTGAATCCGGAAATGAGCCAGATTTCCGTTTATGCGCCCTGGATTGCTGCCAAAGCAAAGCCGGGTCAGTTTATCATCCTGCGCTCCAACGAAAACGCCGAACGGATTCCCCTTACGATTTCCAACCATGATCAAGGACTGATTACGGTCATTTTCCAAAAGGCCGGTGCCGGCACGCTGGACCTGGATCAATTGAACGAGGGTGACTGCCTGGCCGATATGGCTGGCCCCCTGGGCAAACCGACCCCCGTAGAAGGCTATGGACGCGTTGCCGTCCTGGGCGGCGGCCTGGGCTGTGCCATTGCCCTGCCCGTAGCCAGGGGCCTTCATCAGGCAGGCAACCGGGTTGACCTGATTGCCGGGTTCCGGAATGCCGAACGGGTCATCCTTCAGGATGAAATGAAAGCCGCCTGCACGGAGCTGCACACCTGCACGGACGATGGATCCTTCGGGTTCCACGGCTTCGTAACGAACAAGCTGGAAGAAATGATCCAGAGCGGTGTCAAGTTTGACCAGGTCTTTGCCATCGGTCCGATGCCGATGATGAAGTTTGCCACCCTGACGGCCAAAAAATACAAGATTCCCTGCATGATCAGCATGTGTCCGCTGATGATTGACGGAACGGGAATGTGCGGTTGCTGCCGTGTTACGGTGGACGGGGAAATCAAATTCGCCTGTGTCGACGGTCCTGACTTCGACGGGTATAAAGTTGATTTTGACGAGGCCATTGCCCGCAACCGGACGTACAAGGAGTTTGAAGATAAAAAACGGGAAGAGCATATCTGCCGTCTGACCGGGGAGGTTCGCAAATGAGCAAGATCAATATGCAGGCTGAAAAGACGCCTATGCCGTCGCAGGCACCGGATGTCCGCAATCATAACTTTAAGGAAGTTGCCCTGGGTTACACGGAAGAGCAGGCCATGAACGAAGCCCGGCGCTGCCTGCAATGCAAGAAACCCATGTGCGTGACCGGCTGCCCCGTAGGGATTCCGATTCCGGATTTTATTGCCAAAGTGGCGGAAGGGGATTTCCGGGCCGCCTTTGAAATCGTATCGGCCGCTAATGCGCTGCCTCGGATTTCCGGACGGGTATGCCCGCAGGAAAACCAATGTGAAGGCAAATGTGTCCGCGGAATCAAGAACGAGCCCGTCGGCATCGGCCGCCTGGAACGCTTTGTTTCCGACTGGGCGGCAGCCCATGGCATTGAGAGCCTGAAAGCCGCTGCCAAAAACGGCCATAAGGCAGCTGTCATCGGATCGGGTCCTGCCGGACTGACCTGTGCCGGCGAACTGGCCCGGAAGGGATTCGATGTCACCGTTTTTGAAGCCTTCCA
>CADBQR010000082.1 GCA_902796945.1 uncultured Acidaminococcus sp. | reverse complement strand
TAATGGCTACAATTGCATCTTTAGGTGCCATATCTTTTAAAAGGGTAATTCCGACCAAAAGAGCGCTGATACCACCAAGGAGGCAGCACAGTTTGTACAGCCAGAGTGGGCAGCGGATGGAACGGTTGGCAAATTGTTCCGGGTATTTATCCGGAATCTTAATGCAGGCCGCGTTTAAATACGCGTTGATAAACATGCATGGAATCATCAGCATACTGATGACATTATTAAAATCCATACCTGTCAGGATAGGAATGGCAGCCAGGATATACACCAGAGTAAAAGCACCGTAAGGATAGCCGTCCTTTGCCTTTTTGCTGAGGTATCCCGTCAGCCAACCATCATCAGCCATAGAAGCAAGCGGTTCGCGAATCATGACCAGCACACCCAGAAAAGAGGAGACGATAGCGCAAGCACCGCCACCGATAATAAAGAAAGCAAACAGCACAGGATTCAGGAAAGCGGAAGCCACCACACTTAGGTTTTGATTAGCAACTTTCCCATAAGGCAGCACACCAGCCGCCACATAAGACATCAGGCCGTATACGATAGCCACAATCACACAAGTAATCAATATGCCCAGAGGAATCGTACGCTTTGGATTCTTGGTAATCTTAGCAACCCCTACAGGGCCCATCGTGGTTCCCTGGCAGGCAAATCCCATAATGGCGATGGCACTGATGACACCACTCAGCCCGCCATGGACAAAACCGCCGTCAGCAGTGGGACTGAAGAAAAACGCAGGGTCTACATGTGGTACGCCCAAAACGATAAACAGGACCAGCGCAATCAAGAGGAATGCCGTTGCTGCGTTTTGGAATATTGTTACAATCCGGTTACCCCGGAAGGTCAGCAGAAAATGAATTGTCAGAATCGCCATACTGGAGATCGTCGCATGTTCCCCCAATACAGGCCAGAGACTGCTCAGATAGTTGGTAAGAGCCATCGAATAACCAGTACACCCGAAAGCCCAGATGACATTGGTCCAGCCGCCATACCCAGTCAGTACCGGCGGAAGCATCATACCTCTCATGCTATAATCGCCGCCATTTACCACAAAAATACTGGAAAGGGCCAAATTATACCAATAAGCGAATAACATATAGAATACGCCAATCAAAGTAACAACTAGAACCGATCTGCCCGTCATACCGATGGCAGAACCCAATGTGACAAAGATGCCCGATCCCACTGCACCGCCAATTCCTAACCCAATTACGTTGATAAGACCGATTTTTTTAACCTGCTCGCTGCTCATTCCTTTTTCTCCTTTTCTGTAGGAAAGCCAAAAGACATGCGCTCGTTCATTCTTCTCCGTTTTTAGTTTTCTTTATTTATGGTAAATTCAGTCTTTTTCAAGACACAAATATGCTTACCGTTTCTCAAGAAAACTATTGTTTCAGCATCCCCTGTCGGAAGAACAGGAATTCTTCACATGGAAGAACCTTCCTGTTCTGACATAGGGAGTTCTTCAAAAAAATGAGCTGGCGCGATGATGATCTTTAGGCTTTTTCAGATTCTCTTTTGAGAACGGCATCGCAAATCCGGTCGAGGCCTTTTTGGATGGTGGCTCTCGGCATTGCGAGGTTCAGACGGATAAAGCCTTTTGCATTATCCACAAAGAGCGCATCTCCGCCTTCGAGCAGGACGCCGGCCTTATTGGCCATGAAGTCAGGAATGTTTTCAACATCACCCAGATAGGCATTCATATCTACCCAAGCAAGGTAGGTTGCTTGCGGAATCTTGAACACGATTTTCGGCAATTTCTGTGCCAGAGTATCTTGAACGAACTTAAAGTTTCCATCCAAGTACGTCTTCAGCTGATCCAGCCATTCATAGCCATGCCGATAAGCCGCCGTATGAGCCGCAATGGAAAGAGGATTGAGGTTCATTCCATAGGTATCGGTGGACTGTACATACCGCTTTCTCAGGCCTTCATCACGGATGACAATTTCCGCAAACATCATGCCAGCCATATTGAATGCCTTAGATGCAGACGTGCAGGAAATCAGCTTTTTGTAATTCGGCATAATCTTTGCCATCGGAATGTGGTGTTCGCCTTGGCGCAGCAGGTCGCAATGGATTTCGTCGCTAATGATCCACAGATTATACTTTTCAACAATAGCAGCTACTTTCTTCAGTTCTTCTTCCGTCCAAACGCGGCCCGTCGGATTGTGAGGGTTGCACCAGATAAGGAGCTTGGTCAGAGGATTGGCTGCGTCTTTTTCCAGAGCCTCGAAATCGATAGTCCAGTTCCCTTCCGCATCGCGTTTCAATTTGTTATGAATAGCATGCTTTTGCTTATAATCGATAGGATGCTGGAAATAACCATAGGCAGGCGTATTGATGATGGCGTACTCATGGTCCGTCAGCAACATACCAATCAACTGGTACAGGGCCGGAATGATTCCCAGGGAGAAGCAGATTTGTTCTTTCGGGTAGGTCCAGCCGTACATTTTCTGGTTCCAGGCATTGTAGGCTTCATAAAATTCCGGTTCAAAAACCTGGCTGTATCCGATGATCCGTTTATCAGCTCGATCCTTGATGGCCTGGATGATATCCGGGCACATGGCAAATTCCATATCCGCGACCCACATACGGACAAAATCTTCATCCTTGAAGGGGAACTTCTTCTTGCCTTCATAATCATGGAAAATATAGCCGCGGAACCCGTCCGTGTTCAGTGCATTGGTATGACGCCGTTCCACATATTCATCAACATCGTATTTCATTGTAAAATCCTCCTTGAAACTATCTAATTGACTATTCCGAAATGATTTCGTCCAAGGAGTCTGGCCAGAGCTCTCTTAACGTTAACACCCGCATTATAGCGTAGTTTATAGAGTGTGTAAAAAGAACTGAAGTTTCTTATAGAGAAACTTTTATCAGCTTATGTTTCATGAGAGTAGATTTTTTTGTGAATTTCATGATACAATGAACTGAAATTTAAAACCAATGAAGCAATTCATGAATTTATTGATTTATATGAAACAACGAGGGGAGGTTTTCCATGACCATCATCAGCGAAGAAATCGGTAAAAAAATCAATATTTACCGGAGAGCAAAGAAAATGACCCTGGATGGGCTCTCCCGGAAGGTCTGCAAAAGCAAATCCACTCTTTCGAAATATGAAAAGGGGCTCATTTCCATTGACATTGAAACCCTGTATGACATTGCCTCCGCGCTCAATATCCATGTGGAACAGTTGCTCTATGCGATGCCCCAACAGGGAAATTTCCAGAACGATGCGGCCTGTCCGGCCTTTTTCAAGAATCTCTCCCGCTTTTATTCCTATTCGTTCGATGGGCGTGACCGCCGTATGGATTGCAGTGTATTCGACGTCCTGTCCAAAGGAGAGGACGGAAAGTACCGCCTCATGATGTACATGAACATCAAAAGCTATGATTCCTACCAGGACTGTGAAAATACCTATTGGGGCTATATCCAGCACTTTGATGCCATGTCACGGATTACCCTGACCAATAAAGATACCCCTATGGAAAAAGCCATCATTCAGGTGCTCGCCTCTTTTCTTGATTCCCCTACAAAATGGGGTTTGTTTACGGGATTTTCTTCCCGTCCCATGATGCCTGTAGCTGTGAAAATGCTGCTGAGCAAACAGCCACTTAAAGAGGACGAGGCCCTGATCAAGAAGCTGAAAGTTTCACGGGAAGATATCCGCTTACTGAAACTCTATAATATGATGTCCGTGACGTAAAAGTTGTGACGCAGGGCGCAGGGCGCAGATCGCAGATCGCAGACCGCAGATCGCGGATCGCAATAAACAGGGTTGAGCGTTGAGTTTTGAGGTTTGAGGTTAAAGCTAAATAGATAACGCCCTTGCAAAACCTGCAATTCATTTTTAGTTTTTCTATTAACTATTTTTTATTGATCGAAATCTCCCTTTTATATCGCCATCATGACCTTTTCTTGTCAGCCTATCGCTTTCTTCCTGGGAATCTGGTATTATGCACAGAC
>CADBQR010000081.1 GCA_902796945.1 uncultured Acidaminococcus sp. | reverse complement strand
TTCCATTTTATCGGCTCCGGGAAAAAACCTCCAATACCTGTCTTACATAGGAAATCATGCTTTGGAAGTATCATGGGAAACAAAAAAGAACGCCTCCCAAAAACAGGAGACGTTCCAGGAACCAAAGGTGGTGCGATTGGCGCGAGTCGAACGCGCGACCCTCTGCTTAGGAGGCAGATGCTCTATCCAACTGAGCTACAACCGCATAACAATAATATTATAGCAAAAGATTCCCAATATGACAAAGAAAACCGCAAATTGAAGCCATCATTTTTTAGGGGCCAGGGTCTGTGTGACCTCAGCTTTCCACACGGCGGCATAGACCTGATCAAGGGGAGTCCCGGCTTCAATGGCGGTCCATTCTTCCTTTTCGGCACGCCACCGTTCCGTAACCTGATGATCCGCCGTAACGGAAAGTTTCATGATTGGTGCCATACGGCGGTCCGGCATGAACAGGGCCAGGGTAAGCTTATAGGATTGATCGGGCATCCTTTCACGGAAGCCAGCAACCCTGCCATCGCCCCGTTTCATGATGGTGGAACGATCAAGATCCCAGGTATGCCCGGCTTCCTCCGAGGCTACAACCTGCCAGTCAGGATCGGGTAACTCCGGTTCTTCCGCCAAAACAGGAGCGGAAAACAAAAAAGTCAGGCAAACAAAAAACAGGGTCATCCACTTTTTGAGCATACGAAAATCCTCCTCACCGGGAAAGGATCCTTTCCCTTCGGAAATTCCCACGACCCGTACCGACGGGCCTCTTGATCATTTTACGATGTAGGAATCGACAATTTCAGCCATATACATGATATGACGGTCCGGGTTGTCATTTTTAAACGGAGGATACCATTTCATATCCGCCGCATCAAGATTCCTGATATCCTGGAGCTGACGGAAAAGGACCTTGCATTCCAGGGTAAGGGGCATTTCCTTTACAGCCGGTGCCACTACCTTTTCACCGGGGACCAGTGTAAGGCCTAAAGCCTTGACCTTATCCACATCACGGCCGGAACGGCTGCCGCACATCTTAATGATTTCCGGATGCCGTTCTTCCACCGGCACGTTGACGGTAAACTCGCCCGTCTTATCCAGCAATTCACGGGTAAAGCGGCTTTCGCGGACATAAGCAGTAAAAACGGGTTTCCCCCATTCGATTCCGATACTTCCCCAGCCGATGACCATTGAATCAACCTGGCTGCCGTCACGGGTCGTCAGGAGGATTCCTCCTGGCAGGGCTTCCAGAATAGCCGGGGCACAGGTAAAGGCATTTACTTTCTCTTTCATCATTGACATCCTTCTTTCCATTCAAAATAAAGATCATTTTCCTGAATCGCAAAAATCCTCCCTGCGAACCAACCTGTCACAGGGAGGAAGCTTTTTATTTAAGGAATCGCTGAATACAGGACCTGCCGGGAACCGATCGGATTCTCCAGTAAAAGCAGCCGCCGGGGACCAGGCAATCAAAAGGGACCGCATCAGATCTCCTTGCAGCCTTAGAACTTGTAGGAAACGCCGACATTGACACCATGGGTCTTCATGTCTGTATCACCGCTGAAGTCCTTGTACTTACTGTCATTATAGGATACATTGGCTTCCCAGTTATCCGTCATGGCATAGCCGACACCCACTTCATACTGCGTAATCGTATTGCCGATACCGAACCGGGCCCAGGGGGTCGTTTTCCCCAGAGGCAGACGGCCGATGGCACCTACCTGGTAGCCATTGGTATTATCCTCGTAGGAACGATGTTCCGCACGGTTACGGACATAACCGCCGAACGCATACAAGTAAGGGTTGAACTGATAGACCAGGTTGACCTGATGGGACTGAACGGAGGCATCATCATCGCCTTCATGGGCTGAATAGATATATTCCAGCCCCAGGTTATCGCCAATGCCGACAATTCCGCCCACACGATAACGGGAATCGCCGTCAAAATCAACCGTATGTCCCTTATGCTCTCCTTTAAGGGAAGCGCCAATCGTTACGTTGGCATCGATCTGTGCCCTGCCGGGGGCAATTTCAGCCAAAGGAGAAGCTCCGGCAAGACCAACAGGAATAAGGCCCAGTGCCATTACGGATGCAATTATTTTCTTCATGGGAAAATCCCTCCTTATCCAGGTTTTACGCAAGCATGATTTAATACAGTGTATTATAACAAATTTTCGCACTTTTTAAAAGAATGCCTGAAAAACAGGCTCGCTATGTTACACTTTTTTCATAAATTTCCCGCTTCAGGCAGCCATCCTCTTTGGCACGGGCGGCCCCGGTTTTCCCCGCCGTGCCGGAACTGTCATGGCTACATCATATACCCCGTATGCGTATATGGTCCAGTGGTTTCCAGGCAAGCGGTCCGGTCCGGCAGCCAGGCGGACACAGCCGGCTCCACCATTTTCATCCCTGGTGGACTGATTGTCAAGGCATTGAGCCAATCGCGACATGGCGCCTCATTCTTAAAGGTTTCTTTTTTATCTGCATTGCCGCCCTGTTTGCCCATGTCACAAAAATTTTTCAAAATTTACCATATACCCCTCTACCCTATTTTGCATTTATCTGATATAATGCAACCATGGAACGAGATGAACAGATTCCACAGAAAGGTGTGATCCATATGAAAAAATTCCTGGTTTTGGCGCTGCTCGCTGTGACGATTCCTTTGGGAATGAGCGGGATTGCCGCTGCCGAAAGTACAACGACTCCTCAACAGGATCCGGCCTACTGCGACGGCCCTTATTCCAATGAAAATGCCGGCTATGGCTGCCATGGCGGCAGGAACGGATATTACAGGGGCTATCACAGGGGTCCGGGAAATGGATACGGCGGATGCCATTGGTAAATAAAAAGACGACGGTTGCAAAAAACCGTCGTCTTTTTTTATCCTGTTTTCCTGGTGGACTGCAATTTCCACCTTTACTGGCACCAGGGAAAAGAGGGCCAGCGCCCACCCTTCCTGCGTTCCCTGATGTTTACCGGTTGTTTTCCAGAGGCCGGACACCCGTCATTTTGATCAGCCCCAGGGCAATCAAAATTCCAAGCAGGGTGGGCATGACCCAGGCCATCCCGGAATCAGCCAGGGGAAGCATGGCATGGAATTTCAGGATAAGCGAACCAATCCGGGTTTCCCTGATTCCCGCGGGAAGCACACTGAATGCATCCCCTATGGCAGCCAGGGTCGTCAGGACCGCCGGCCAGCAATAGATGCGCCGATCGTTCCTGAAAAAATAAGCAACGTAGGTGGACAGGATAAGGGCAATTCCGATGGGGTAGGTAAACATGAGGACGGGAATTGCCAGCGCAATGATCTGGGTCAGACCCACATTCGCCACGACGAAAGAAAAGCCGGCCATTACATAGCAGTATTTCCGATAGCTCAGGCTGCCGGGAAAAGCACCTGCAAAGGCTTCTGAACAGGAAGTGACAAGGCCGATTGCCGTCTTGAGACAGGCCAGGGTCACGATGATGGCCTGCAGCAGCATCCCCGCAGGACCAAAGTAGTACTGGGCAATCTCGGCAAGGGCAATCCCGCCATTGGCAGAGATCGCCAATTTCCCGAGACTGGAAGCGCCCAACCAGGTAATGGCCGTATAAATCAGGGTCATGAAGGCCATCACAATAAGGCCGACCTTAAAGATGTCCTTGGCCATGGCGACCCGATCCGTCACACCGATCCCCTGGATGGTCTGGATCACAACAATGGCAAAGGCAATGACCGCCAGGACATCCATGGTGTTATAGCCTTCCTTGAAACCCGTCAGATAAGGCTGTACAGCATATGCCCCCTGCGGAGCAAAAGCCGTAAGGTCTCCCATGGGGTGAAACAGGGCCGTTCCGACCAGGAAAGCCAGGAAAAGAAGAAAGACCGGATTCAGGAATTTCCCAATATAAACGACCAGTTTGGACGGTTTGAGTCCCAGCAGAAGGGCAATCAGCATAAAAATCCCCGTAAAGGCCACCATCACAGGAAACTGATGCGCCGGTGCAATAAAGGGGGCGACCCCCACCTGGAAGGATACGGACGCGGTTCTTGGAAGTGCAAAACAGGGGCCAATGGTCAGATACAGCATCACAACAAAAACCTTCGAAAACAGTGGATGGACCCGGTTGGCCAGGTCCTGGACGCTGTCAGCGCCAGAAATCCCCAGGGCAATCAGGGCGATGACCGGCATGAAAACGCCGGTGGAGATAAAGCCCCAGTTGGCGGGCCAAAAAGCAGCTCCGGCCATCTGTCCCATGTGGACGGGAAAGATCAGGTTCCCGGCACCGAACATCATGCCGAATAGCATTGAACCAACAAAAAAATACTGTGCGCGGGTTAATTTGTTCATAAATTGAATGCTCCTTGCTTGTTCCGGATTGAATATGGGTTGTATTTACATTCGTTTTTTCAGGGATGCTGCCAGAAAAAGGATCCCTGCCCCTCACACGAAAGTAATGATAGCAATGTTCTATTTTGCGGTCAGACCGCCGTCAACCGAAAGAATGGCACCGGTCATGAATCCATTCAAAGGCGACAGGACCGAGCAGATCATATGGGCCACTTCTTCAGGGCGGCCGATACGGCCCAGCGGATATATAGAGGCCATGCTGGCCATGGTATAGCCGCCTTCCTCCAGCTGTTTCTGCACCAATGGCGTATCAACATCGCCGGGGCAGATACAATTGACCCGCACCCACGGGGACAGATCAAGGGCCGCCGCACGGGTAAAAGCCACTACGGCCCCTTTGGAGGCGGCATAAACCGCACAGCCGTAATTACCTTCAAGGGCCGCATCAGAAGCGATGTTGACAATGGAAGGCTGGTTTTCACTGAAAAGGGGAATCATGGTTTTCGTCAGAAAAATCGTACTTTTTACGTTTGCATTCATCATGGCGTCATATTCCGATTCCGTAATTTCATCGATGGGCTGTTCCTTATACCTGCCGGCACAGTTCACGAGAAAATCAACCTTGCCGTCATGGTGGCCAACGATTTCCGCCACTTTCCGGCATCCTTCCAGCGTACTCACATCAGCCTGCACATAATCGGCCCGGCCTTTGCCTTCCGTCAGCTCTGCCAGGGCAGCGGCCCCTTTTTGGTCATCACGGCCGACAATAAAAACGTGGGCTCCGTCACGGACAAGCAGCTTTGCCGCCGCCAGGCCGATTCCGGAAGTACCGCCGCTGATTACGCCCCTTTTTTCTTCCATTCCGTACGAATTCAAGTGCGCCAGCCCCTTTCCGATTCACAAGAAAAAGGCGTTCCACCTAAGTGAAACGCCTTTCGTTGCTTGTTGTTTCCTTCAGATACGATCTATATCTTACAGCTTAACAACGTTTGCAGCCTGTTCACCGCGGTTGCCTTCGACAACGTCGAATTCAACAGCCTGGCCTTCTTCCAGGGTCTTGAAGCCTTCGCCCTGAATTGCGGAGAAGTGAACGAATACATCGCCGCCATCTTCACGTTCAATAAAGCCATAACCCTTTTCAGCATTAAACCATTTTACTTTGCCAGTCATCTACTTGGCCTCCTAAAAAATATTGCGAAAAACCACACCAAACGTATGTCAAAACTTCCGTTGTAACATTCATTAAGTCCGCTTTTTCTGCGTCTCATTCTACCATACTCCCTACGGATTTACAAGCAGATTGTCGGACGCATTTATGGGAAATATAGGACAAAAAAGGCCCCTTTTTGCCGACTTTTCTCTACTTTCATGCCTCTTTCGCCTGTTTTCCCGCAGACAGAAAAATATGAAATTTCCTAAATTATCCGGTTTCCTTCAGGAATCCGGAAGGGATTTCGAAAAACCGGCCACCAGGGCCTCCTTTTCCAGTTTGGATAATCGCTTGATTGCACATTCCCGTTTCAGGGCTTCACTTTTATTAGGCAGGCATTCGTAATAGACCATGGATACCGCTTTGAAACCCCTTGTGAATTTGGCACCCCGGCCGGAACGGTGCGCTGCCAGCCGGGCTGCCAGATCCGTCGTCCACCCCGTGTAAAGGGCGCCATTGGCACAACGGACCATATAGACATAGGCTGCCATTATTTTACGACTTCCACCTTTGTCATGACGACCTCTTTCAGGGGGCGGTCCGCGAAATCCGTCGGTGTGGAACCAATCTTGTGGACTACATCCATGCCTTCCACAATCTGGCCGAAAATGGCGTGATGCCCATCCAGCCAGGGAGTCGGAACCAGGGTGATGAAGAACTGGCTGCCGCCCGTATTGGGGCCGGCGTTGGCCATGGAAAGGATTCCTTCCCTGTCATGGGCCAGTCCCGGGCCGAACTCATCAGCGATCTCATAGCCGGGCCCGCCCATACCGGTACCGGTCGGATCGCCGCCCTGAATCATGAAGTCATCGATGACGCGATGGAAAATAATGCCATCGTAAAACCCCTTTTTTACCAGGTCAAGGAAGTTTCCCGCTGTTTTGGGGGCCTTATCCTCGAACAATTCTGCCGTGAATTCACCCAGGGTCGTCGTAAATTTAACTTTGCTGTTCATATTGCACCTCTTTCGTAAGGTAGCTGCCTCAAAGGAGCAGCCTTTTTATGGAAACGCGGCAAGTAAGCCATCAGTATTCCCTTGCAACCAGACGGGAAAGGTTCAGGGTCTCCTTGCCCGGCTCCGGCTGCTGCCGGCGGACCAGAAGGAAAAGCTGTCCTTTCTCATCAACATAGAAATCATCACTGTCCATACGGGCCTCGTCACCGAAAGAAACCATCAGGTCCTTCACGGCATCTGAATTGCCGGTCCCTATGAAATCATAGAGGGTCATGCGCCGGCCCGTTGCCAGGTCAAAGGTCATGGCATATTGGATATCCGTCACGGCCGCCGTCATGATGGACGGATCGGCACCGCCCCAAAGAGGGGAAAGAAACGCATAATGCTGGACGTTCTTCCAGTTTTCCGTATCGTTGATGTTGGAAACCGGATAGGAACGGTAATAAATACGGGGACCGGAAAAGACCAGGCTCAATATGCCGCGGCGGTTATAGGTTACGCGGCACTTGAGATCACTGCCCACAGGCCCCGTTACGTAACGGTAGACCGCCAGATAGTGATCCAGTTCCCCATTGATCAGGTCCTGGACCCGAGGCTGGACGCCGCCCGTTACACGGGGGTAGGTACTGCGGTAGACCTTATCGGTTTCCTCCAGACTGACCGGTTTTCCATCAGCGGAAGTGCCTCTGGGCACGGCATACCAGCCCGTCACGCCGTCCCGGGTGGTCACCTTGGCCCACTCCTTGCCGTTGATGACACGTTTTCCGTAAATCATTCCCTGGCTTCCCTTGGGAACTTCGCGGACAATGGTATCCGGTGATTCTTCCGGCAGACTGCGCAGGTAGCCGCCGGAAAAAATAACCCGTTCCATCTTGTGTTCCTTCGTGACCAGCTCAACCCGGGCGCCCTGCTGCTTTTCACCGGAAGCCGTCATGGTCGATTCCGACTGGGAACTGACTGCCGGGATCAATTCCGTGTTCTTCTTTTCCGCCTTTTTCTCCGCGCCACAGCCGAACAGGTTCAGCAATGCGCCAAGAAGCAGCGCCATCATCACCAGCCGTTTCATCATGATTGCTTCCTTATAAAATCAAAAGCGCCTAAGGCGGCTTTCTGTCCCTCTCCGACGGCCTTGGCAATCTGCAGGGGCCTTCCAATGCAGTCCCCCGCTGCAAAGACGCCGGGTACGGAGGTTTCCAGGGTATCGCCAACCCGGATAAACCGGTCCTTCAAGGCTATTCCGGGCATCAGGCGGACCGCCGGGTCGCTTTCCCGAAGGATAAAGAGCCCATCCAGGAAGAGGGGTTCCCCGTCATCCACCAGGACCTTTCCATCCTCACCGTTCAGGGAACGGGGCATGCCTTTGCGCAAATGGATATTTTCCGGCAGCACCCCGGGCGCCTTGAAGGAAAGCCAGCAAGTTACGGAAGAAGCCAGTCCGGCCAAAAATTCCACGTCGTGCCAGAGGGAGGAAACGGTACAGATGACTCCAATGGAACGGCCGCGATAAAAGTTCCCATCGCAGACAGCGCAATAGCTGACCCCCCTGCCCAGCAGCTCTTCTTCCCCCTCCAGCGTGGGAGAATGGGGCACGCCAATGGCAAGGATGACACTTTTTGCTTCCGTAACGGAAGACGGACCGGCCAAATAAAAGTGATCATTCAAGGCCATGATGCTCAGGATTTTCTGCCGGACCACCTCGGTCCCGGCCCGCCTCATATGCGATGTAAATGCGTTCATAAGGTCCTGTCCGGATGCATCGGGCAGCCCGGGATAGTTTGTCACTTTTTCAGCCTTGCGAAGGGCCGGTCCGAAACCACCAGGATCAAACAGGACCGTTGCAAGATCCCGGTTGGCAGCCGTTATGGCCGCACTGCAGCCGGCGGGTCCGCCGCCAACAACGGCAAGATCATAGATCATAACAAATCTCCTACTTTCAATAAAGCGAACGTGATGTTCGTATTTTTCATTATACCATATCCGGACAATCCGGGACGAAGCGTAGCAGGTGCAGCCTACCTGACGCTCCATGAAGATATCCTGACTGGACAGCCGCACAAAAAAGGAAGGACGCCCCCCGGTATGAGGCCATTCCTTCCCTGTTTTCCGTTTTTCAATTCAAACCCAATGGAACCCCCCGGTTATTGCACCCTGGGCGGCACGGCATACTGAAGCGGATTCTGGGTAGCCCCGTTTTCACGGACCTCAAAATGCAGGTGCGGCCCCGTACTGTATCCGCTGCTCCCCACATAGCCAATTACCTGGCCCCGGGAAACGTGCTGACCCGGCGCCACGGCAAGGGCACTCATATGACCATAGCAGGTGCTCATTCCGGAGCCATGGTCAATACTGATAAACCGCCCGTATCCACCATTCCATTGGGCTTCCGTCACGACTCCGGCCGAAGCGGCCATCACAGGCGTTCCAAATTCAGCGGCGATGTCCAACCCGGAATGATACTCTGCTCCTTTGCCAAAGGGATCGGCCCTCATTCCGTAAAAGGAACTGATTTCGCCTCCCTTAAGAGGCCAGCCGTATGTGCCATCCCCCGTGTTGGACAGGGCCAGCAGCATATTGCTCAGGTTTTCCTTTTTATAGGCCAGGCGTTTCCAGTTGATTTCGTCCTGCACTTCCAGAACGGTCAGCTTATCTGTTGCCGAAGGCCCGCCCTTTCCATTATGGTCCAGCTCGGCAGAAGTTCGGTCCACATTTTCTTCCGAAATCTTGACGCCATCTTTCTTGAGCTTGGCCCGTACTTCATTTTCCAGTTTGACAACCTGGGCCAGTTCACGCTGCAGTTTTTCGTTGTTGTCCATCAATTTTGCCAGCCGTTCGGTATAGACACCGTAATCGGCCCGGTAGTTCTGCAGTTCTTCCTGTTCGCTCCAGGCCCGGAACAGGAGGCCGCCACAAACGGCAAGTGCCATGACGCAGCCCAGGAAGGCCCCGGCAACCGCCCTCACCGTTTTGGTTCCAAAATGAAATTCATGTTCCCTGCCTTCTTCATCCTTCCAGCGGATTTCGGCACGAACCGGCGTAAAGCCGGGCAGGTCCTTCGGCAGTTTTTCCCTGACTGCCTGCAGTCGATTTTTTATTTCCATATTCATTATCCCTCACATGCTCTAAAAAGAGGAAACGTCCTCTTTTTCGCATTTTTATATATCACATCGGGCCCTTGGAATTCAAGAAATGCCTCAAAAAAATCACAAATTCCCGGCCTTTCAGGGATCCCGCCCTGCCTGAAAAAAGAAAGACTCCCGACATCGGGAGTTTTCTTTGCGATTTCTATTCTTCTTTGGGCAGGAGTCCCAGGAAGCGCCCCAGCCGGATCATTCGGCGACCGGCAAAAGGAATCTGTGCCAGCTCATCCACACTGAGCGTCCTCAGCAGCAGAAGCATCAGGACATAGACAGGCACGGCAGCCACAATACTGAGGAACAGGACCAGTCCCCCGCGGGTCACGGTGTGCAGGACCAATTTGACAGCACCGCCCATGACCGCCGCACAGAGAACGGTCTTGGCCAGCTGCCTGCCTTCAAAGGTAAAGTCCGTGTATTTCTTGATGAAAAAGAGGTTCAGGATGGCCGCAATGCCAATATCAGCGACCGTAGCCCAGGACGAGCCCTTGATACCGAGCCCCGGCATGGCCGTCAGGTTCCAGTTCAGGAAAACTTTGACAGCCGCTGCGATGATCATGTTGAAAACGGGGATCTTGGTGCGCCCCAGCCCCTGAAGGACACCCGTCGACACCTGGTGCAGGCCCAGGAGGAAAATGGCCCAGCTCATGATTTCAATGGCCGGCCCGGCGGCAGGCGCGTTATAGATAAGGGCCGCCACACGGCCGCCCAATACATGCAGACCCACACTGCAGGGAATCGTGATGACCGAGGCAACCGTAAAAGCGGTACTGACCTTGGAGCGGATTCCTTCCTCATCCTGAAGGGTGCGGGATTCACTGATGGCCGGCACCAGGCTGACCGCCAGGGCAGCGGTGAGGATGGTCGACATATTGATCAGCGGAACAGCCACGCCGGACAGGTAGCCAAAAAGCGTCGTTGCCTCACCCGGTGCATCCCAGCCGCCGACCTTAAGCCGCGCCGGCACGATCATCATATCAAGATTCGATACAATGGGAAGCATCAGGCTCGACATGGATACGGGCAAGGCCAGCAGGATAAGCCGTTTCATGATATAGCCGGCGGATTCCTTTGTTTTGGGGACTTGATTGGCGCCATGGGGGAAAAATTTCTTTTTCAGCTTCGCATAGAAGCCCAGCAGTACCAAAAGCCCGCAAAACGCACCGGCACCAGCCCCCATGCTGGCACCGGCCGCTGCATAGGTCAGTCCGTAAGGCAGAAGCAGGGCCGAGAAAACAATCATCGTTACCACGCGGACAACCTGTTCGGTGATTTCGGAACAGGCCGTCGGCGTCATGATCTGCCAGCCCTGGAAATAGCCGCGAAAACTGGCCAGAAACGTAACGAAGAACACAGCCGGCGCCAGGGCAATGATGGAATAGTAAGCCCGTGGATCCGGCAGGACCGTCGCAACCAGCCATTTAGCCAGGACCACCAGGAGCAGGGAAAAGAGAAGTCCCGTACAGAAAAGCATGCGCAGGGAAACATGGAAGACGCGCTGGGCGCCGCCGTAATCCTCCCGGGCCACCTTTTCCGCGGTGATGATGGAAATGGCCACAGGGATTCCGGCGGAGGAAACCGTAATGGCCATCAGGTAAATCGGGAATCCCATCTGGTAGAGTCCGATGCCCTCGCCGCCCATGATACGGGACAGAATGACCCAGTTCAAGGCGCCAATGACTTTCACGACGATACTGGAAATTGTAAGGATCAAAGTACCTTTCAGGAACTTCTTATTGCCTGAGGTCTTTGCTGTTTCTTGACTCATGCCATACTCATCCTTTTTATAAGATCTGTTCATCTGTTTCGCTGTTTACATAGCATATCATTTTATCATACTTTTCGAGTTATGAGAACGGACCTGTTTTCGCCTTTATGGACACGGGGCAGCAGGCAGGAACCGGCCCCCAGGCGGACTGAATCCGTGATGGGGCCTGATTCTGGAACGATTGTGGAGGCAACGGGAATCGCGGTTAAATTGTAACCATTTTGTATTCATTTCCATTTTCTTTTTCTGTTATAATACTGTGTACAAAATCGTTCCTATCGGATGCTCCGTTGGCATAAAGAGGGCATCTGCCGACGGATTGGCCGCTATATCGAAAGCCAATGCCCTAACAGGGCGAATTGTGATATAATGTATTGTTAAGTTTTCAATAGTTTTTTCGAGGTGTGTCATGAGTACTTTTCAAGTAGGGTTGGACATTGGTTCAACCACTGCAAAAATGGTGGTTCTTGACAGCAAAAAGAATGTTGTCTTCTCCCGCTATAAACGGCACCAAGCCAATATCAAGGCCGTGCTGAAAGAAGAACTTGCGAGCCTGCGCTCCACCATCGGTGCTGCCAGCGTCAAGCTGAAGGTAACCGGTTCCGTGGGCATGGGCGTTGCCGAGAAGTTCAAACTGGCTTTTGAACAGGAAGTCATTGCGGCAACGAAATTCGTCAAGGAAAAATACCCGGAGGTGGCCACACTCATCGATATTGGCGGTGAAGACGCAAAGATTGTCTACATCAAACCGGATGGCAGCTGTGACCTGCGAATGAACGGAAACTGTGCCGGCGGTACAGGCGCTTTCCTGGATCAGATGGCCGTTCTTTTAAACGTGCCCATCGAAGACCTGAATGCCCTGGCCGAAAAGGCGCAGCACATCCATTATATTGCTTCCCGCTGCGGGGTTTTCGCCAAGACCGATATCCAGAACCTTCTGAGCAAAGGCGTCAGCCGTGAGGATATCGCCGCCTCTATTTACCACGCCGTGGCCGTTCAGGTCATAACAACCCTGTCCCACGGCTGCACCATCAATCCGAAGATCCTGCTCTGCGGCGGCCCGCTGACCTTTATGCCGGCATTGCGTAAGGCATTGATGGATGCCCTGCAGATTCCTTATGTCAATTTCATCGTGCCGGAAAACGCAAACCTGATTCCTGCCTACGGGACAGCCATCAGTGCGGCCGATGCTCCTGCCGTCAGCCTTGAAAAGCTGATCGATACCCTGGCTTCCGCTCCGGCTGAAACCATCCGGACCGAAGACACGATGCCGCCGATTTTCCAGTCTGCGGAAGCATACGCGGCCTGGAAAAAGGAAAAGGAGGCCGACCATATCACGCTGACACCGCTTACGTCCAAGACGGATGCGGTTTATGTCGGAATTGATTCCGGCTCCACTACGACGAAACTGGTCGTCACCGACCCGGAGGACCGTATCCTCTTTACCCATTATGCAGCCAATAACGGGAACCCGGTGGGAGCCGTGCAGGACGCCTTTGGTGCATTCTATGCCAAGTGCCTGGAAGTCGGGGCCAATCCCCGGATTGTAGGCAGCTGCTCCACCGGATACGGGGAGGACCTTATCAAGGCCGCCTTCAACCTGAATACCGGTATCATTGAAACGATTGCCCATTACCTGGCAGCCCGCAAGATCAACAAGGACGTCTCCTTTATCCTGGACATAGGGGGCCAGGACATGAAGGCCATCTTTGTGGATCATGGCGTGCTGAACCGGATGGAGCTGAATGAATCCTGTTCCTCCGGCTGCGGCACTTTCCTGGAAACCTTCGCCAAGGGCCTCAACTATTCGGTAGGGGATTTTGCGACCCTGGCCTGCGAAGCCAAACATCCCTGTGACCTGGGAACCCGCTGCACCGTCTTTATGAATTCCAAGGTAAAACAAAGCCTCAGGGAAGGCGTCACAAGCGGGGATATTGCCGCAGGTCTCGCCTATTCCGTGGTCCGCAACTGTCTCTACAAGGTCCTGAAGCTCAAAAGCGTGAAGGAACTGGGCAACCAGATTGTCCTGCAGGGTGGGACGATGAAAAACGATGCCGTCGTCCGGGCTTTTGAAATCCTGACGGATACGAAAGTCCATCGCAGCAATATCCCGGAAATCATGGGTGCCTACGGTTGTGCCCTCTTTGCCAAGACGAGAGCCAAAGGTGAAGCAACGCTGGACGATATGATCCATGTAGCTTCCTATAAGGATACGCCGATTCAATGCCACGGCTGTGAAAACAACTGCCTGATCAAGAAATACCAGTTCAGTAACGGCTCGGTTTATTTCTCCGGCAACAAATGCGAGAAATTCTTCACCAACAACGGCGATGACGTTGTGCCCGGTGAGAACGTCTATAACTATAAATACGACCTGCTCTTCAACCGTCCGGTCAAGGAAGACGCCAAGCGGGTAATCGGGATTCCCCGCTGCCTCAACATCTACGAGGACTATCCGTTCTGGCACGCCCTCTTTACGACCTGCGGATTGAAGGTCCAGCTGTCCGATCCTTCCACATTGAAGATGTACGAATCCGGCCTGCATGATGTCATGAGCGATAATATCTGCTTCCCGGCCAAACTGGTTCATGGCCATATCCTGAACCTGATCCAGAAGCGGGTGAATCGCATCTTTATGCCCTACGTCATTTATGAACGCCAGGATGACAAACGGCAGCTAAACAGCTACAACTGCCCGGTTGTTTCCGGTTATTCCGACGTCATCAAGAGTGTAACGGATACCGAGATTCCCATCGATTCGCCTCCCATTAATTTCCAGGACGAAAAGATGCTGAAGAAGCAGCTGCGCAAATACCTGAATTACATTGGCTTTGACCGCTTCCTGGCCGATAAGGCTATCAAGAACGCAATGGCCGCCCAGGGTGAATTCCGAAGGAAGCTGCGGGCGAAGAACCAGGAAATCCTCGACAAGAGCCGCAAGGAAGGCAAATTGACCATCCTGCTTGCCGGCCGTCCGTACCATACGGATCCCCTGGTCCAGCATAAACTGAGCGATACCATCGCCGCCATGGGCATCAATGTCATCAGCGAGGACCTGGTCCGGGATGACTCGACCATCGAGATCAATGATTCCTACCTGGTCAGACAGTGGGCCTATATCAACCGCATTATCAAGGCCGCTGACTGGGTTGCCCGCCAGGACAACACCATTCACTTCATGGAAATGACGTCCTTCGGCTGCGGTCCGGACGCTTTCCTGCAGGATGAAATCCGCACCCTGCTGCAGCGCCATGGCAAAGCCCTGACCCTGCTCAAGATCGATGACGTTTCCAATATCGGTTCCCTGAAACTCCGTGTGCGGTCCGTGGTTGAAAGCATCCGCTACAACCAGCATGGGGAACACGCGGTAGTTCCCTTTGTTGATACGCCGCGTTTCGAAAAGAACATGAAGGACTATACCATCCTGACGCCATACTTTACGCCGACCCTGTCCCCATTGATCCCGTCCGTCATGAGCATCCTGGGCTACCACGTGGAAACCCTTCCGGAAAGCACCGGCATTTCGGCGGACCTGGGCTTGAAGTTTGCCAATAATGAAGTCTGCTACCCGGCCACACTGGTCGTCGGGGACTTCATCAGGGCCCTGCGTTCCGGCCGATATGACCTCCACAAGACAGCGGTAGCCATCACCCAGACCGGCGGCCAATGCCGTGCGTCCAACTATTTCGGGCTCATCAAGCACGCCCTCGTTTCCGCCGGATTCCAGGATACGCCCGTCATCTCCCTGGCAACGAGCAGCAACATCGAAAACGACCAGCCGGGATTCCATATCAACTGGCTGAAAGTGGCCAAGATCACCGTTTCTACGATTCTCTTCTCCGACTGCCTGTCGAAGTTCTATAACGCCACGGTGGTCCGGGAAGTAAAGAAGGGGTTGGCCGACTCGCTTCGCAGCAAATACCTGGAACTGGCTAAAAAGGAAATCGAGGCCAATCATTCCAAGGGGCTGCTGAAGCTTCTGAAAGAAGCGGCCGGTGAATTTGCCGCAGCGGCCAAACCGAATGTCAAGCTGCCGCAAGTAGGCATTGTCGGTGAAATCTACCTGAAATTCAATGCTTTCGCCCATAAGAATATTACGGGCTGGCTCATGGACCACCACATCGAAGTCATGCCGCCGCTGATGACGCCTTTCTTCATGCAAGCCTTTGTCAATCGCCTGACCAACTACAAATTTGACCTGAAACACGACAAGGTGCCGCGCATCCTGGTGGACTTCGCCTATATCCAGATCACCAAGATGATTGCAAAATTCAACAAGGCGTCTTCCTCCTTCCCATATTTCACGCCCTTCGAGGATATCTATGAAATGGCGAACAACGGGAAGGGCATCATCAATATGGCCGCCCAGTTCGGTGAAGGATGGCTCCTGCCGGCAGAAGTGGTCGGATTTGCCAAGGCGGGCATCTATAATGTCATCAGCCTTCAGCCCTTCGGTTGCATTGCCAACCATATCATTGCCAAGGGGATTGAAAAGAAAGTGAAGACACTGTACCCGCAGATGAACCTGTTAAGCCTGGACTTCGACAGCGGCGTCAGTGACGTCAATGTTACGAACCGCCTGCTGCTCTTTGTGGAAAATATCCGTTCCAGCGAGCACTCTGCGGCTCCGGTCCCAAAGACCCACAAAGGGAATTTGGAAAACAGGGTCCGGCAGGAAATCATGCTGTAAGTACGGAATGAAACGTATCCACAGAAAACAGGACTGCCGCAACGAAGGAACGCTTCCGTTGCGACAGTCCTGTTTCTTATCAAAAGAGAGGAAAAAGCCGTGAAAGAAAAACAGATTGCCCTGATTACCGGGGCTTCCGGAGGATTGGGACGGGAACTTGCGCTTGCCCTGCGTAAGCACGATCCTGCCCTGGAATGCTGGCTGGCGGGACGCCAGCCCGATAAATTAAAAGAAACAGCGGCCTGCATCGGCGGCCCTGTCCGTTGCCTGACCCTTGATTTTTCGGACAGGGCCTGGCCTGAAAAATGGCAGGAGGTCCTGAAGGAAGAACAGCCCGCCATTACCTGGCTCATCAACAATGCCGGATTCGGATACACCGGTCCCTTTGCGGAAGAACCCTTCTCCCAGGTCCTGGACCTGGCCAGCGTGGATTTTACAGCGCCGGTTTGCCTGCTTTCCCTTTGCCTCCCTTATATGAAAAAAGGAGCCCGCATCCTCAATGTAAGTTCCGTTGCCGCCTTTCTGCCGCTGCCCCAGATGGCGCTTTACAGCGCGGCCAAGGCCGGGCTTCTTCAGTTCAGCCAGGCCCTGGCAGGGGAACTGGAGAAACAGGGAATACAGGTGACAGCGCTTTGCCCCTACTGGATCGGCGACACCGGTTTCATTCGCCGGCTCTCCCCCCATACACCCATCAACCTCAGGGGATCCCTTTCCGCGAAGGAAGTCGCCTGCCGCGGCATCCGCGGGGCGCTTCAGGGAAAAACCATCGTCACTCCCGGTTTCCTGGCCTCCTTCATTCGCATCGGCTGTGCCCTGCTCCCCCTGTCCCTGCTCCTGAAAATCCGAAAATACTGGAAAACCTGATTTTGTATAAAAAAACAAAAAGGCCCGTGCCGCAATGCGTTCTTTCATTGCGGCACGGGCCTTTTACAGAGGCGATCAGCCTTCGATGGCAATCATCTTTTTCGCTTCCACTTTCGGTGTATCTTTCTTAGGAATGGACAGCTGCAGGATACCATTTTCGTACTTGGCTTTTACATCCTGTTCCGTAATGTTGTCGCCAACATAGAAGGTACGGGCGCACTGGCCAAAGCTGCGTTCACGACGGATATAATGGCCTTCCTTATCCTTTTCATCCTTGTCGACGCCTTTCTGGGCCGAAATCGTCAGATACCCGTTCTCCAGTTCTGCATGGATTTCATCCTTCTTGAAACCAGGCAGGTCAATGTCCAGTTCATAATGATCATTGACATCACGGACATCGGTCTTCATCAAATTTCTGCCATGTTTCCCGTACAAAGGAGAATAGCTCATCATATCATCAAAACCATCCATAAAATCATCAAACACGCGATCGTTAAAAATGCTAGGCAGTAACATAAGTCATTCCTCCAATTCATATATTACCGGCCTTGACAGGTCAGGATTCAAAATAGTGGGAACATCGGTCCGTTCCGGCTCGTCATCCTTCCGGGGAGCCTTCCCTTTCCTTCGTTCTGGTTATACTATACCACGCTTTGTTAGCACTGTCAATAGTAGAGTGCTAATTATTTTTAACTTTTTGACTTTTTGCTTTCTGACATAAAAAAACGATCCCGTCCCTTAAAAGGACGGAACCGTTCCGTAGCTTGCAAAATCGCTTCAATCGAAGATTCCAGCTTCATCATAGATAGCAGGAATAACCAGGGTACCCGTCGAATCCAGGTAGCCCCACTTCTTTGACTTTTTATCTTTTACAGCCGCTCGATGGGAATAAAGGGGACCGATTTCCGTATATTTTTCTGTTGGCTCCATGACATAGCTTCCCGTTTTATCAATCAGGGCTGCTTTACCGCCTTCCACAACAGCTGCCGTTTCTTCCATGAAGGGAGTGACGGATTGGAACCGGTTGGGAATGACAATCTGGTTGCCTTCGTTGATATAGCCCCAGTGTTCGTCATAACTGAAAGGAGCCAGTCCGTTTTGGAAAAATCCCAGTTTGTCGTAGGTGGCCGGAATAAGGACTTCCCCACCTGTCCCAATCATCCCGTAGCGCCCTTCCTCGTCAACGATCAGGGCACGACCGTCAAGGAACCCGGACATCCCGCGGTAATTGGCGGGAATGATTTCCTGTCCTTTTTTATTGATGGCGCCTAAATAGACACTGCTGGGACGGGCAATTGCGCCGGGCACGACCGTGATTCCGCCGCCCCACCCGTGATGGTGGCAATGGTGATGATAGTCGCTCCAGCCCCAGCCTACACCAACAGGGCCCCAGCCCCAGCCGGGAAACCCGATGCCCCAGTTGTCCCAGCCCCAGCCGATGGAAATATAGTCCAGGAACGTCCGGTGCGAACGGCGCACACCGACCTGGGCCAGGCCGTTTGAATCAAAATCACCGACATAGGCATATTTCTTCAGCTTGGCATACCGCTGCCCCTGGGTGTTGATCAGCCAGCTGTCGTCAATCACAGCGGTTCCACCATGAAACCCGCCCGCCTTTTTGGCCTTTCCAACGGCAATGGCCGATCCATCCTTTTTCAGGTAGGACCAGGCATCTTTCAACTGAACGGCAGCCAAACCCTCGCTGAAGGGATTGGCTTTTTTATATTGTGCGGGAATCACCATACGGCCCGTCGTATCGATATAACCCCATTTGCCCTTTACCTTGACAGCGGCCAGGCCTTCTGAAAAATAGGTCACTTCCTCATACGTCCCGGGCAGACGATGCCCTCTGGCATCATAGAAGGTCCATCCTTTTTTATCACGGGCTCCCAGGAAGCCTTCATTGAAGGTGGTCACTTCCTTAAGTTCCGGTGCCAGGATCACCTGCCCGCTGCGGTCATACATACCAAATTTTCCTTTTTTCTCCACTAAGATGACAGCATCCGCTTCATTGCCCTGGATCTCCACCTTTTTGAATTCAAGAGGGAGAATCACCCTGCCGGCAGGGTCAATGGCTCCGATTTTATGGTCTTTCCCGACGATGGCCAGATGATCGGCAGCCAATACGGCCGGCCCGGCCAGAAGGCAGGCAAATGCCGCCGTCAGCAGACATTTCAATGTTTTCATGGGACACCTCCTGATGCCTGTATTATACACCATTTGCAAACGGGAAGGCGGTAAAAATATCCCGCTGCCAGCCTGGAAAACAGGTCAGCGGCGGGATTGCAATGAAAAGCTGCCGGTCAGTCAAGGGCAGCAAAACCAGTTTTCAAATCGTCGATGATATCATCAATATGCTCGGCGCCAATGGAGAGGCGAATGGTGGACTTTGTGATTCCGGAAGCCAGCAGTTCCTCATCCGTCATCTGGGAATGCGTGGTGGAGGCGGGATGGATAATCAGGCTCTTCACATCGGCCACATTGGCCAGAAGGGAGAACACCTTCAAATGGTCGATGAACTTGCGGGCTGCTTCCGGGCCGCCCTTGATTTCAAAGGTAAAGATGGAGATGCCGCCATGCGGGAAATATTTCCTGTACAGCCCATGATCCGGGTGATCCGGCAGGGACGGATGGTTGACCTTTGCCACATGGGAATCATGGGCCAGGAAATCAACCACTTTCAGGGCGTTTTCCACCTGACGTTCCACGCGCAGGGACAGGGTCTCCGTTCCCTGAAGCAGCAGGAAGGACGCGAAAGGAGACAGCGTGGCTCCCAGATCCCGCAGGATAATGGCCCGGATATAAGTGATACAGGCAGCTTTTCCGACATCACGGGCAAAGCTCAGGCCATGATAGCTGGGATTCGGTTCCACCAGCCAGGGGAATCGGCCGGAAGCTTCCCAGTCGAAATTCCCGCTGTCCACAATCACGCCGCCGAGGGTCGTGCCGTGGCCGCCGATGAATTTCGTGGCCGAATGGACAACGATGTCGGCGCCATATTCAAACGGTCTTACCAGGTACGGTGTCGCAAAGGTATTATCGACAACCAGGGGAATCCCATGGGCATGGGCAATCTTGGCAACGCCCTCGATATCGATCAGGTTGGCATTGGGATTGCCAACGGATTCAATATACAAAAGCTGGGTATTGTCCTGAATGGCCTTCTCGAAGACAGCCGTTCCCTTTGTGGGATCGACAAAAGTCGTCGTCACTCCATAATCGGGCAGCGTATGGGCAAACAGGTTATAGGTTCCGCCATAGATGGTCGTTGCCGCCACAATATGATGCCCCTGATGGCAAAGGGCCTGGATTGCGTACGTAATGGCAGCGGCACCGGAGGCAACGGCCAGGGCGCCAACCCCGCCCTCAAGCGCGGCAAGGCGTTTTTCCAGGACATCCGTCGTGGGGTCTCCCAGTCGGCTGTAAATGAAACCGGCATCCTTTAAGGCAAAACGGTCCGAAGCCTGCTGGGAATCCCTGAACACATAGGAAGTGGACATATAGATCGGTACCGCACGGGCTCCCGTTGACGGATCGGCTTCCTCCTGCCCTACGTGAAGCTGCATGGTTTCAAAACGATACTTTTTTTCAGCCCACATTTCATGACCCCCCTTTGCGGAACGATCTTTCCTGGTTGCTCACCGAAAGCACGGTTCCGTAATTCATAGTATAAAAATATGATTAAAATTATAGCGGGAAATGGTTTATCTGTCAACAATTCCCTCCGAAAAAATGATGGCCCCCCTTTTCAGGAGAAAAAGCCCTTTTTCGTAACCGTCCCTATCCTTTGCGGGACAGCATGATGACCATGGTCATGATGCAGGCTGCGCCTGCCATTTCGACAGCGCCCACGTGATTTCCCATAAACAGGATGGAAATGGCATACGCCGACAGCGGTTCAAAGGCCGCAAGGGCTCCTGTTTCGGAGGCTGGAATATACTTCGTACTCTCCAGATAAACGGAATAGGCGATGATCGTCCCAAGCACGATGACAAAGGAAAAAGCCAGGAACGTATGAAAATCCCAGATGGCCCCTTCCCAGACAGGAGGATTCAGGAAAAACAGCAGCAACGCATTCCCCAGGCTCCCCCAGCCGATGACCAGAAAACAGGAATAGACAGTAAGCAGGTCCGCGGCATACGCCGTATAAAGGGCCATCCCAAAGGCGCTGACAATTCCCCAGAACAGGGCCTCCTTGGAAATGGCAAGGGATGCGCCCTGCCCCCGGGTCGCAATCAGGGTGGTTCCCAATATGGCCAGGACGACAGCCATGGTTTCCCGCCGGGAAGGGCTTCTTTTTTCCTTCAGCAGATAGAACCCCAGCAGGATGGCCGGCATCAGGTACTGCAGGACCGTCCCGGTTGCCGCGTTGCTGTAAAAAATCGCCAGGGTAAAAGGAACCTGCATGAGATACATTCCGAAAAACGTAAATTTGGCCATCATGAGCGGTCGTTCCTTCAGCGGCGCAAGGAGCTTTTCCTTTCGCGCCACACAGACCGCAAAAAAGCAGAGTGCCGTGATGGCCATGCGGATCAGAAGAACGGTCTGCCAGGCAATATGCTGATGACCCATCAGGTATTCAATACTGTTGCTGCTGCTCCCCCAGAGTGCGGCACCGATGAGGACCAGCATCACGCCATGTCGTTGATCTTTTTTCATAAAAAGGACCCTTTCCTGTCAGGATTCCTGGTCGGGAGGCATTTCCCGCGTCGGCCCCATGGACAGGATTTCCTGATATCGCGGACAAGAGGCATCATGATCGTTTATGATGCCGCAGGCCTGTAGATGGGAATAGACCGTCACCGGTCCCAGGTAGGAAAATCCTCTCTTGCGGAGATCCTGGCTGATTCTGGTCGACAGGCCATTGGAAGCAGGAATATGCCCTTCCTTATGCCCTTTGTACAGACAGGTGACACCACCGGTAAACTGCCACAAATAACGGCTGAAACTGCCAAACTCATGGGCAACAGCCAAAAAGGCACGGGCATTGGAGATGACGGCCCTGATTTTTCGCGGCGACCGGATCATGCCTTCTGTTTCCATGATACGGGCCACATCCCGTTCATCGAAAGCCGCCACTTTCACAGGATCAAAACCGGCAAAGCAGCGCCGGAGGATTTCCCGTTTCTGAAGGATCAGGTTCCAGCTGAGCCCGCACTGCAGGGCTTCCATCATCAGGAATTCAAATTGTTTCCGGTCATCATGGGCAGGTACTCCCCATTCCTTATCATGATACGCTTCCATCAGGGGATTCAGATGACACCAGTCCTTGCAAGCCATGGATTCCACCTCCTGTGTCTTTACACCTATTCTAACATAGTTTCGCACGGTCCTTGCATTGTTTTTTTCAGGCCCTGTCAAGCGATATCTGTGAAATTTCAAGGACTTTATATTTAAAATCTTCTTCCAAAGAAATAAATATGTAAAAGATAGTAGTTTTCTTTTTTATTAATTAATATTATAATGTTCATATATTCATAGATAGAAACAAAAAGCATCAAATAATCCGCTATTTCCATCGCGGCATTCCCGTTTTTACAGCGGGGAGGGGGGCCAGAAATACCGAAAGACGGAAATCGGGGATTATTCTTTTCCGTATTGAGGGGAAGTCGGAAAAGCATTTATTTGGGGAGGGAACAATCATGAACAATGAAAGTGACATGGCCGTGCGGCCGCCGATTGAAAAATGGATTTCCATCGAAGAGGCCGCCGAATATCTTGGTGTCAGTGTTGTCACTGTCCGCTCCTGGATCCGGGAAGAGAGGGGAATTCCCGCCAGAAAAATCGGGAAACAATGGAAATTCCGGGTCTCTGACCTGGAAGAATGGGTCACCAGCGGCGCCAGCCAATTCAGATCCAAAAAACGAGCCGACTGAAATCATCTTTTAAAATCATATAAGTATGACTCCAGTATGTATCGGAGATGACAGGGATCCAGGGGGATCCCTTTTTTATTGAAAATGGGCAGCCGCTTCCGCGGCCGCCCATTCCTGATCATGGTCCTGTAGCCTTTTATTCACTTAAAGAATCATGCCGCTCCTTGCAATATCAAACCCGTCAGAAGGTCGCTATATCAAAAACGTGCAGGCCCAATTCGTCAGAAAGGACCTGAAGGATCTTTTCCCCGCCAACGGAATTTCCCTTTTTGTTCAGCATGGGACCAAAGGTTCCAATTCCGACGCCCTTCCGGGAAATGGCCACGATGCCGCCGCCAACGCCGCTCTTACTGGGCAGTCCCACCTTTACGGCATATTCGCCGGATTCATCATACATGCCGCACAGCATCATAAGCGTGGTCACAATACGGACAATGGTCGGATCGATAAGCTGTTCACCCGTTTCCGGATCGACACCGTGGTTGGACATGACCATGCCATAGCGGGCCAGGTCCTTGGCAGTGACCATGACCGAGCACATACGGAAATAAATATCCAGGATATCTTCCGGTTCCCCATCCAGGACATTATCGCTCTTCAGCAGGAAAGCAATGGAGCGATTACGGGTCCCCGTCCTCTTTTCAGATTTATAGACTTCCTCGTTAAGACTGATGCGCGGGTTCTTGCAGATCTTGCGGACCAGCTCCAGGAAGCTCTGGAAGGGATTCTCTGTTTCGATACAGCTGGCCGTCACAATGGCACCAGCATTGATCATGGGGTTGAACGGACGCCAGTCCTTCAATTCCAACTGCAGGATGCTGTCAAAACGGTCCCCCGTCGGTTCCATTCCAATCTTGCTGAAGACTTTTTCATACCCCGCTGTCTGCAGTGCCAGAATAAGGGAAAACGTCTTGGAAATACTTTGCATGGTAAAGGGAATATTATAATCCCCCGCCTTATAGATCGTGCCATCCTTTTTCATAAGGCAGACACCCAGGTTGGAGGAATCTGCTTTAGCCAGTTCCGGGATATAATTGGCTACCTTGCCTTCATAAAGAACATTGCGACCCTTTTCCAAGGCCAGATCCATGATTGCCTGCACATCCATCGCCATATGATCACTCCCTGCCTTTTTCAATTCAATCCGTTATTTTTTATAATTGTTTTAAAGTATGAATTTTATAAAAATTCCCACTTTTATTATATCGAAGGAGCTCTGTTCCGGACAAATAGGAATGTTCCATAAGGGGCATTGACAAAATAAATAGGCATTCCGTCCCCTACGGGCTTGCCTTTTCCTTTTTCGGCCATGATTTTCCCGATCTTGATTTACACAGGGCACTTTTTTACCCAGATATCATTTTTATGTCGCTTTGTCCAGGGGAGCCGGTAGCACAGCATTTCTGTTTTTGTTATAATAACGATGGCATAAGTACCGGAAAAGGCTGAAAGCCCCTTCCATCCCCTCCCCGCAATGCAGCGGGCGGGATCCATTGAACGGGAAAGGAGAAAAACATTAATGGATACCATCAAAAAGAAGGTTCTTCCCGCGCTGATGGGCATCCTGATCGGATGCTGCAGCATGGTCCCGGCAATGGCCCAGAATCCGGACCTTACGGCGCAATTGAAACAGGATGGCACGGGCCCCGCCGGCGTCCTGCATAAAGCTGATGTACCGGACTCCCCCTATTACAAGGCCGTGGATGTCTACCATCTCTCTTCCAAAGGGTCCCTGACCATTCTCAGCCATTACAGGACCCATCAGCAGGAAACGGAATACACCTGCGGTCCGGCCGCGGCCCTGACCGTTGTGGAACATTTTATGGGAAAACCACAGGAAAACGAAATGACCATGGCAAGGATCATGGGAACCCATCCCGTCGGTATGGAAGATGCCGGCACGAATACCCGCGGCATGGTCCGTTATTTCAGGGAGAAAAAGTGGACAGTCCACAGTTCCCTGACCGATGGTTCCCCCGAAACCTACGAAAGCTTTGCCGCATTCGTAACCCGGAACCTGAAGGCAAATACCCCGATTATGGTTGAAAATGTGGATTGGGGCGGCCACTGGCGTGTAATCATTGGCTTTGACACCATGGGTGATGACCATAGCAGCAATGACGTGCTCATCCTGGCGGATCCCTATGACACGACGGACCACATGCAGGATGGGTACAATATCGTATCCGCGGAGCGTTTCTATTATTCCTGGTTCGATGCCCATCTGTTCCGGGAAAATGAAAGAGACCGGCAATGGCTTACTGCCGTACCGCCGGAACCAGAAAAAAGCCGCTGAAAGGGCTCCCGGACAATCCGGACCCGGAGGCAGCTGAGCGAATCATCAGCACCTGAAAAGCGGTGTCCTGACTTTTCTCCTGAAGTCCGGGCACCGTTTTACACAGCAGAGAAACAAACTTACCGATCATAAAGGAAAAACATCATGCAGACATTTTTACTGGCCGCTTTAACAGGGGCACTGATTATTACCATCCTGCTTTTATGGCAGTTGCAGCGTTCCCTGCGGGAACGCGACCAATGGCAGCAGCAGGCCGCCCGGGAAGACGCGGAAAAGCTGCGGACCAGCCTTGATCAGAAGGTTACCTTATCCATGAGCGTCGTCAGTGACCGGCTCCAGCAGGTCAGCCGCAGCCTTGGAATCCTGCAGGGCCTTTCCCAGAACGTAGGGGATCTCAAAAAGGTCATGAGCAATGTCAAGAACCGCGGCATCTGGGGCGAAATGCAGTTGGGAACCCTGTTGGGAGATATGCTGGCACCGGAACAGTATGGCACCAACGTAGCCATACGCCCCCGCAGCCAGGAACGGGTGGAATTTGCCATCAGGCTGCCGGGCCGGGAAGCCGGTACGCCGGTCTGGCTCCCCATTGATGCCAAATTGCCCCAGGAAGATTACCTGCGGCTCATCGACGCGCGGGAACAGGGTGACGAGAAAGCCGCCGCTGAGGCCATCAAGGGACTGACAGCCCGTGTCCGCAGTGAAGCCAGGGATATCCGGGATAAATATATCGCGCCTCCCTATTCCACCGACTTCGGCGTGATGTATCTGCCCCTGGAAGGTCTTTTTGCGGAAGTCACTGCCATTCCCGGCCTGATCAGCGAACTGCAGCAGAAATACCGTGTAACCGTGGCAGGACCTACCACTCTGGCAGCCCTGGTGACAAGCCTTCAAATGGGCTTTCGGACCCTGGCTGTCCAGAAGCAGACCAGCCAGGTCTGGCAATTTGTCGTACGTATCCAGTCCGATATGACCGCCTTTGACCAGGCCGTCGAGCGGGCATCCAAGAAACTTGACGACGCGCAGGAAGCCCTTGCCCAGGTTTCCCAGCGGTCCAAGATCCTGCAGAACCACCTGGCCCGGGCAGAAAAATTTACAAATGCCCTTGACAAATCCGGGGAAAGTCATTAAAATACACATCAAGCACTTGAAGTATTTTCATCAATATCATTAAAAAAGTTAATGATGGAGCCAAGTACTATGTAATCCCTGTTCAGAGAGCCGTTGGCTGATGTGAAACGGTCAGGAATGCATCGGGAATCCACTCCGGAGACAGCGGGGGTCGCAACCCGCCCGGCAGGGCCGTTATCCCCTTCAATGAGGCTCTTTGCAGCGAAACAAGGTGGCACCACGTGAGAATTTCTCCCGTCCTTGACATACCGATGAGGTACGTCAGGTACGGGATTTTCTTTTATGTCCGACGCAAAGAAGGACCCAGAACATGAACCAGCAGGAGGGTACGATCATGGAAAAGAAAAGAGTATTGGTAGCAGAACGGATTTCGGATAAAGGCGTAGAAAAACTGAAGGCGGAAGCCAACCTGGATGTCACCGTTCAATTCGATATCAAAAGGGACGAATTATTAAAGGTCATCGGCGGCTACGATGCCCTGGTCGTCCGCAGTGTAACAAAGGTCAACGAGGAATTATATGATGCCGCCAAAAAGCTTAAGGTTGTCGGCCGCGCCGGCAATGGCGTGGACAATATCGACATCGACGGCGCCACGAAGCGGGGCATTATCGTTGTCAACACGCCGGAAGCCAATGTCATTTCGGCGGCAGAACATACTATCGGGCTGATGCTCGCCTCCTGCCGCAATACCGTGCGGGCCAACAAGATGCTGGAAGAGGGCATCTGGGAACGGAAAGACCTGAAAGGAATCGAGCTGTACCACAAGACATTGGGCATCATTGGTCTGGGGCGCATTGGTGCCCTTGTTGCCAAGCGCATGCACGCTTTTGATATGCGGGGCATCGCCTATGATCCCTACATTCCTGACAGCCGGTTCCAGCGCCTTGGCGTTGAAAAATGCGAGACCCTTGACGACTTGCTGAAACAGTCCGACATCATTACCATCCACACGCCCAAAACGGAAGAAACCATCAACATGCTGACCGCCAAGGAATGGGCAAAATGCAAAAAAGGAGTCCGTGTCGTCAACTGTGCCCGCGGGGGCCTGTATAACGAACAGGATCTGGCAGAGGCGGTCAAACAGGGAATCGTGGCAAGTGTGGGGCTCGATGTCGTTGTGGACGAGCCTAAACCGATTTCGCCCCTCATCGGCATGCCGCAGTGCGTCGTGACACCCCATCTGGGTGCCAGCACCTTTGAAGCCCAGGACAAGGTTGGCCTGGCCATCGCCGAAGAAGTCATCAATGTCCTCAATGGCAAGATGGTTCCCAATGCCGTCAACCTGCCGGCCATTGCCGCGACCGAACTGGAAGACCTGCGCGGTTATCTCCGTCTTGGCGAGGCGCTGGGCAAGCTGTACTACCAGCTGACCAAGGATCCCATCGACCGGCTGGATATTATCTATGAAGGCGCCGCGGCCCAGCAGGAAACCCAGATGATCACCCGCAGCATCCTGCAGGGGCTCCTGACCCCGGTGCTCCGTGAGCGGGTCAATATGGTCAACGCGGAGCTGGCAGCGGAAACCAGGGGGATTACCGTAACGGAAGGCAAGGTCAAGGGAGAAGGCCGGATGAACCGGATCCAGCTGCGTTTCGGTGCCGGCGACAAGTCGGTTACGGCAGCCGGCATGGTTTCCCCGGATAACCAGCCCCACATTACGGAACTGAACGGTTACCATTTTGACGTCATTCCCGCGCCTTACATGATTGTGGCCCGCAATGATGATAAACCGGGTATGATTGGCCAAATCGGCACCCTTTTCGGCGCCGGCCACGTCAATATCGCTACCATGCAGGTCTCCCGCAAGAAAGAAGAAGGTGCTGCCATGATGGTCCTCACCGTGGACAGCCTGGTGGATAAGGCAACGCTGGATATCGTACGGAACCTGGACGGAATTGTTGATGCCCGCATGGTCCGGCTGTAAGCCATTTTCACGGAAAAAAGAAGCTGCCTTTGCCCAGCTGCAGCCGGACAAAAACAACTTCGGTTCCATGCAAAGGAGGGACCGCTGCCAAAGCAGCGGCCCCTCCTTTTTCTGTTGCCTTATTCCGTATCGATCATTTGCATTTTCTTGAAGCGTTGCCCCAGAAGATCAATAAAATCACTTTCCATTTGCGACAGCGCCGTGGTTTTCTTCCGAATGGTGCCGAAACAGAAACGTTCCTCGCAGCCCAGAAGGGGCACCGATATGACACCATATAAGGAATCCTGATCCTTGAACTCCATGATCCCGATTGTGAAGAAATTCGTCCTGGACAGCAGGCGCATCTGTTCCTGCCGGTCATTGACATAGACGATCTTACGGGCCTGGTTCAGGTCAATAGGCCCCGATTCGGTCGTCAGGTGATAGATAAAATCTTCATACTGTCCAATGTAGCGGACGAACCCGTAATCCACCAGTTCCCGTATATCAATGCCATGGCGCCCGATGGTCCGGACCAGTTCATGCTCCGACGAGAGGCAGACATAAGGACGGAAAACAGCCAGCGGGGTATAGACAAGCCCCTGGTTCTCAAAGTCCTCCTTCATATGTTCCGTTTCCTTGGCCGCAGTATGGATCACACCGATATTGGAGCGGCCCTCCTTCACATCCTGGATAACATCAAGGGAAGAACCCTCACACAGGCGGCCGGTGAAGCTGTCAATATCCTGGTAGCGGCGGCAGATCTCATTATAGCATTCTGCCGTATGGGAAAATCGGGTCATGCTGACATTCAGGCAGCTTTTTTCCACTTTATGGGCATTGACCATATGCTGCAGTCGGTCCATTTCCTTTAAAATGACCTGGCAGTGCATCAGAACCCGCTGCCCATCAGTGGTCAATTTCGTCCCATGACTGGTACGGCGGAATAAGGTCAGGCCCATTTCCTTTTCCATCTGGTGAATGATATGGCTAAGCTGGGGCTGCGAAATATAAGCGGCTTTAGCAGCCTGGGTGATGGACCCGTATTTGGCAACCGCAGCAAAATAACGCAGGTTATTCGTATCCATAGGCTCCCCCATTGTTGATTTGATGTACTTCAAGGGTATATATCCGTAGTACTTTATTATACCATAGGGATAAAGCCATGCACATCGCTTCTTGCCGTAAAAGGGCAGGGCATTTGGCGGAACCCTTCAATCCGGCAGTTCTTTGGGAAAATCCAGCCATGGGGCCCTGCTTCCCTTAAGCAGGCATGAAAAAGACCGGTTGCAATTTCCCTGGAAAAACGGGTTTACATATGCCATCCACAGGTGCTAAAATAATATCAGGAATTTAATTAATTGGTCAATCAATTAATTATCATGAAAGGAGTTGCCAAACGCTATGCGCCATCGGGATGCAGCACTTACGACCAAAAAACTGCTCTCAGTTGCAGAAAATCTTTTTGATGAAAAGGGGTACTATCCAGTCACCCTGAAGGAAATCGGAGTCAAAGCCGGCTGCAGCAGTGCCCTGGTTGCCTATTATTTTGGAAGCAAACAGGCCCTGTATCAGGCGGTAATCAACCAGCAGCTGGACCAGATCCACTTCCTGTGGAATGAAACGGAATCCACTGACCTGTCCCCGCTGCAGAAATTCTCCTTTTTCCTTAAGCATCTTTTGAAAATCCAGCTGGACCCGGCCGGCCACCTCAACCTGGCCTATAAGGAAATCGTATCCCCATCAGGGCTTTTGGATGATACCTTATGGAAGCGGATCCTGTCCATGGGCAACTACCTGAAAGCCTTGCTGGTGGAAGCAGGAGAAGCAGGGGAGCTCAAGCCTTTCGAGGATCCCCGCAAACTTTCCTACCTGG
>CADBQR010000080.1 GCA_902796945.1 uncultured Acidaminococcus sp. | reverse complement strand
TTATTCCACAAGCGGTTGCCGACGAAGGCGTAAATTTATTGAAGGAACATGGCTATGAGATTGTCACGGCCAAAGGGTATTCCGAAGCAGAACTGATTGAAGGAATCCGTGATTGCGATGCAGCGCTGGTGCGGACTGCTCCTTATGGGAGAAAGGTCATTGAAGCGGGAAAGAAACTGAAGATCATTGCCCGCCATGGAGTGGGTTTTGATAACATCGATATCAAGGCTGCGGAGGAAAGAGGCATCTGGGTTACCAATACACCGCGGGCCCTGTCCGAATCGGTAGCGGAATTTACGCTTTCCCTGCTGCTGGCAAGCGGAAAGAACCTGATCCAATGCAGCAATGCCATGAAAAACGGGGATTACGGGTTCAAGAACAGTCATAAAGGGGTGGACATGGCTGGCAAGACCCTTGGTGTTCTCGGTTTCGGGCGAATCGGCCGGGTCGTGGCGGAAAAAGCCCACTATGGCCTGAGCATGAATATTGTGGCCTATGATCCCTTTGTGGACCAGAGCAAGGCCCCGGATTACGTGAAGATGGTCAGCTGGGATGAAGTCTTTAAGATGGGCGATTTCATTACGATTCATATCCCGGGCGGTGAAAAGAACCGGAATGCCATCGGGGAAAAGGAATTTGGACTGATGAAACCGACGGCGACCCTTATCAATGTAGCCCGCGGCGAGGTCCTTGACGAGGAAGCCCTGGACAAGGCCCTGCGGGCCAATCGTTTCCGCTGCGCCGTCATGGATGTGCAGAAACAGGAGCCGACCCCGGCGGACTGGCCTCTCTTCAAGAATGAAAAAGTCATTGCCACGCCGCATATGGCTTCCAATACGGTGGAATGCATGGGCAGAATGGCCCTGCATGCAGCACAGCAGATCGTAAAGGTCCTTTCCGGGGAAAAACCGGATTGGCCGGTCAACCACCCCGCGGGAAAAGAATAAGGGGATTGGAAAGGAGCATCGGCCCATGGAAAAAAGTAAGCTCGATGAACTGCTGGAACTGGAAAAAGAACTGCAGGTTCCTTCCTTGTCCAATGAGGATGCGCTGGCAATCGGTCTGGCCGCTGCGGCGTTTGTAAAAAAGAACAAGAATCACGGGGTCTATATTGAGGTACGCCGTGGGGAAAATGTGATTTTTTCCTATTGCATGGAAGGCGCCAACTGGGATAATCGTCTTTTTGCAGAACGCAAGCTCAATACGGTGGTCAAATTTGAACATTGTTCCATGCTGGCGGAAGAAAAGTATAAGAGTAAGGGAAGAAATTTCTACGATTACTATCCGCCCCAGGAATATCAGAGCAAAGGCGGCGGGTTTCCGCTTTCCATTCCCGGAACCGGTATGGTCGGAATGATCGGGGTATCCGGTCTTTCTGCCGCCGAAGACCACGAAGTCTGTGTCGAAGCCATACGGGCATTTTTGAAACAGGCAGAAAGGAGATCGGATGACGTATCAAAGGGAATTCGATGATCGCCTGAAAGTAGCGGTCGTTGGAATCGGGTCGCACGCCTATCGAAATATCCTGCCGGCGCTGAATTACCTGCCGGTGGAGCTGAAGGCCGTGTGCAATCACAGCAATAAGGAACTGGCGGAGCGGACGGCTGCCCAATATGGCTGCCGAAGCTATCAGAGCACCCGGCAGATGTATGAGACAGAGAACCTGGATGCCGTGTGCATCAGTGTGGCCCCTGAGCTCCACGCCCAGTTGGTCATGGAAGCCCTGGATGCAGGACTCCACGTTTTTGTGGAGAAACCCGTTGCCATGAACGCCGCATCCATACGGGAAATCATGAAGCGGCGGAAGGACAGGGTCGTGGTGGTCGGCTATAAAAAGGCGTTCATGCCGGCGATGCAAAAGGTCCTGGAAATCTGCCATTCCCCTGAATATGGGAACCTGGAAAGCATCCTTGCGGTTTATCCCATGAAAATGCCGGAAGACGGGGCCGCTGCCCTGAAAGAAGGCAAGCGTACGGACTGGCTCAATAATGGCTGCCATTCCCTTGCCGTCCTGCTGGCGGCGGGAGGCCCTGTAAAATCCGTCATTTCCCTGCAGGGACCGCTGCATAATGGAGTCAATGTCCTCACTTTCAAAAACGGGGTGATGGGTACCTTCCACCTGGCATCGGGCCCTCAGCCAAATGAGGATTATCATTTTTACGCTCCCAGGTGGCATATGCAGATTGACAATACGACGCGGGTCATCCTGCAGCGGGGAATCCCTTCGGTCTATGGCCGGACAACTTCCTTTGCCCCGCCTGGCGATGATACCGGTGCTGTGGTCTGGGAGGCGCAGAATTGCAAGGCGACCCTGGAAAACAAGGCGCTCTTTGTGCAAGGCATGTATCAGGAAATGATGTACTTCTGTGAATGTATCCTGAAGGGGAAAAAACCTGACCTGGGATCCCTTGAATTTGCCCTGGAACTCCAGAAAGTCACGGAAGCCCTGATGCTTTCCAACGGTCGGGAAATCATGATCGAAGAAGGGTGAAAGAGGTAAACCCTGGCAGTAATACCGCCTCCTGAGCGGCGGCGGGAAAAATAGATTGGACAACATTGAAAAGGAGAAGAACCATGAAAAGAATGAAACTCAAAAAAATGATGGCCCTTGCATTGATGGCTTGCTTAACCGTAGGTGCTGTCGCCGGCTGCGGTAAGAAATCCGCCAAAGGAAACAAGTATCCGAACCACGCCATTCAGATGATTGTTCCGGTCAAGGCTGGTGGTGACACGGACTCCAATGCGCGTCTGCTGGCTTCCTTCATGGAGAAGGACCTGAAGACTTCCATTCCTGTAGTCAACGTGGCAGGCTCGTCCGGCACCATCGGTATGGAACAGGTCAAGAATGCAAAGCCCGATGGATATACAGCGCTGTTCTACCATGCAGAAGCCATGATGCCGGAAATTGCCGGCCTGATCAATTATCAGCTGGATGCCTACAAGATGGCCGGTATCTGCCTCAAGGCCAATACGACGCTGTTGGTTACCCATAAGGATACCCCGTACAAGACCCTTCCTGAATTCATCAAATATGCCAAGGAAAACCCTGGAAAGGTTGAATTTGGTATGGCTGTCGGCGGCTATCCCCAGCTGATTGGTCTGGCCCTGCAGAAACAGGCCGGAATCAAACTGAAGATGGTCGATATCGGCGGCAACTCCCCGAAGATTGCAGCCCTGGCCGGCCATAACACCGATGTCATCAACGTTGAATATTTCCTGATCAAGGACTACCTGAAGACCGGTGAATTCGTTCCCCTGGCACTCCTGTCCAGCGAACGCAACCCGCTCTTCCCGGATATTCCGACCGCTAAGGAACAGGGCCTGAATAACATGGAATTCGGTAAATTCTTCTTTGTTGCGTTCCCGAAGGATACGCCGGATGAAATTGTCAATGCTTTCAGCGCTTCCATGAAGAAAGCCGTTGAAAACCCTGAATTTGTCAAGAAGGCCCAGGATTCCTTCGCCCTGACGCCGACCTACATGGGACCTGCTGATGCTACGAAGTATGCACAGAGCGTTTACAAGGACCTCCTGAAATACAAGGATGACTTCCGGAATGCCGGAAAGGCAAAATAAGTCGCAACCTATCGGTTCCGGAAGAACCGGACCGTCCTTATATAATCCGATCGAAAGGAAGATTTTTCAGATATGACCAAGAATCATGATGCCATCTGCGGTGTAATCGGCATGGTCATTGCTGCGGCCCTTTTCATGGGCAGCGTTCAAATCGGGAAAATCGAGAACCAGACAATCGGCGCGGACTTTATGCCGAAGATTGTAGCAGTACTGCTGTTCATTCTGTCAGCAGTACTGTTCAATCAGGGGCGTAAGGCTCCTGCCGGTCAGAAAAAGGATGACTTCGTACACAATTACAAAGGGACGTTCCTCATGTTCGTCCTTTTTATTGTGTACGTGGCCATTTTTGATACGCTCGGTTTCCTCCTCAGCAGCATGATCTATCTGATGTGCGCGTTACTGCTGCTTTCCAGAAAAGAAGAAATCCATTACATTAAATTCATTGCCATTGCTGTCATTGGCTCCGTTGTGATCAATCTCCTGTTTACGGAAGTTTTTGGAGTCAATTTGCCTGCGGGCATCCTCGGATAGGGGGCTTAGCAAAAGATGTCTGAAATCCTGACTGGTCTTGAAATGTGCATGAACATTGAGGTGCTGCTGCTCATCCTGCTGGGTGTGGCTGCCGGTATCGTGATTGGTGCGATTCCCGGCCTTACCGTTACGATGGGGGTAGCCCTGTTCCTGCCGATTACCTTTGGCATGGAACCTATCGCCGCTATGGCCCTGCTGATGGGTCTTTATATCGGTGGTACTTCCGGCGGCCTGATTTCCGCAATCCTCTTATCGATTCCGGGTACGCCTTCTTCCATTGCCACCTGTTTTGACGGGCATCCCATGGCGGCCCGCGGTGAAGCGGCCAAGGCCCTGGGCGTTGGTATTGTCGCTTCCTTCATCGGCGGTGCCATCAGCTATGTGATCCTGCTTTTCCTGGCACCGGCGATTGCCAAGATTGCGCTGAAATTCGGTCCTTATGAATATTTTTCCATCGCCGTCTTTTCCCTGACCATGCTGGCCGGTCTTTCCACCGGTTCCGTCATCAAGGGCCTGATCAGCGGCATGCTGGGAATCATGTTCTCCTTTGTAGGGATTGCCCCGATTACCAGCTTTACCCGTTTTACTTTTGGTCATTCCGAACTCAATGCCGGCTTTACCCTGCTTCCTGTGCTGGTCGGTTTGTTTGCCGTTTCCCAGGTCCTTATTTCTGTTGAGGAAAAATATCGCGACGATCATGCCGTGCTGACAGAAACGAAGATCAAGGGCTTTGGCTTCACATATGATGATGTCAAGGGGCAAGGTTCCAACTGCCTGCTTTCTACCTTGATTGGCACTGCCATTGGTATCCTGCCCGGCCTGGGCGGGAGTATCTGCAATATCATTGCCTATACCGTAGCCAAGCATCGCTCCAAACATCCGGAGAAGTTCGGTACTGGTATTGTTGATGGTATTATCGCTTCTGAAAGTTCCAATAATGCCTGCACGGGCGGCGCCCTTGTCCCGCTGCTTACCCTGGGGATTCCCGGTGATAATACGACGGCACTGATCCTTGCCGGTTTCATGATCCATGGCATCACGCCGGGACCGCTGCTTTTCAGGAGCCAGGCTCCCCTGGTTTATGGAATCTTTGTGGCGCTGATGATTGCCAACGTGATGATGCTCTTTGTTGAATACCTGGGCATCCGCGTCTTTACCAAGATCCTGATGGTAAAGCAAAATGTCCTGATGTCCATCGTCATGGTTTTCTGTGTTGTCGGCGCCTATGGTGCCAACAACCGTGTCTTTGATATTGCCGTAATGATTGGCGCAGGTGTTCTGGGATATGGCCTGAAAAAGATGAAGTTCCCGCTGGCTCCGATCATTCTCGGATTTATCCTCGGCCCCATCCTGGAAACCAATCTTCGTCGCGGACTGATGAAGAGCTCCGGCAGCTTCCTTCCCTTCATTACTTCCCCGATTTCAGGGGCTTTTCTCCTGATTGCCGTGGTTGTAATGGTATACCTGTTCTATAAGGGAATTACAAAGAAAGCTGAAAAGACAGCTGCCTGAAGGCAATAAATAATAAAAAATATAAAAATATTGATTTCCATGGTAATTCCAACTGAATTACCATGGTTATTTTTTGGCTTAAAATCCATAGATTTAAAGCCAAAAATCAAGAAAAAATGAGGGGTTCACAGGAAATTTACAATCCTGCATGAATCGTCTTGTATACATCATGACAATTATAAAATCACCCTGCTTTTTTATAAGAATTCTGAAAAAAATAAAAATTGAGTAGAATATTATAGAAAATAGTGGTAGAATAGGGGCGTAAGAGTCGGGAACAGATTAAATTGGAGGTGGAGGATAGCAATTGATTGAGGTCCCACTGGTTCAGCAGAGGGGGAATCTGTAACCATATCCTTTACGATAAGAGACGGGACCAGAAGGTACCACCCGACTGATGGTTAATAAATCGGTGTTATGGAGGGAAACTATGTACGACATTATGCATTTTGAGGCACTGGGTGCCGAAGCGGAACATTTGGAAGAAGCCACGAAAGAGGCCCAGGCCAAAGGGCTGCTTCCGAAAGATCTGAAATATGTCATCACCCCGGATGACCTGCAGACCTATTTGAAAGCCCATCCGGACACGGTCCTGCCGGATATCATCACGACGAAGACCCATTCCGTTCTTCCGCCTGAATATTTGAAGGGCACCAAGAAGAGCATCATCACCAGAAGTGCCGGTTATGATCATTTTGAATCGCTGGCAGACGTAGCAAATATCACCTCTTTGAGAAATTACTGCGTCAATGCCGTAGCCCAGACGGCCATCAAATTGATGTACTGCACCTGCGGCTACCTGAATCAGTACACCAAGAACACGACCACGTTTGAAAGAAACAAGACCACCTCTTTCTTCGAACTGGATAAAACCCGTGTTGCCACGGTTTACGGCTGCGGCAAGATCGGCAAACGTGTCTATGAACTGCTGGAAGGCAACGGCCTGACCGTTCAGGCTGTTGATTTAAGAGCCAAAGAACTGGATAAGCTTTACGACCACAAAGTTAAGTTCGTTTCCAAGGAAGAAGCCATCAAGAATTCTGACATCATCATTAACGTAATGAACTTAACGAGAATCAAGGAAAGCCCACTGTACAACGTCGGTTATTTCTCCGAAGAGTACCTTCGCCAGGCAACGAAACCGCTGTATGTCATCAATGTCACACGCGGTGATATTGCTCCGGAACATGTGCTCCTGAAGCTTTACAAGGAAGGCAAGATCAAGGGCATCGGTGTGGATGTATTCACCAATGAAACCGAGTTCTCGGAAGCCCTGAATGGCCGCGGGGAATTCAATACGGAAGACCTTAAAGCCGGTAAGGAAATCCTCGACAAGGCAATGGACAGAAGCGAAAACTTCTATGTCCAGCCTCACCAGGGATTCAACTCCGACAAGGCTGCCATTGAAAAGGCCAAGGATGCCATTATCCATGTATGCGAATGGTACAAGAACAATAAAGAAAAATTCGATGAACAATTGCCGTACTATACGCTGTGATTTGAGTGGATGTTTATCTCTAGGGGGCGAAAATTATGTCAAAGGCCATATGGCAAGTATTTATTGATTTTTGCATCATGGGCGGCCTCTTGTTGGTTGGGCAGCTGCTGAGAGCAAAATTGAAATTTTTCCAGATTACGTTGATTCCTGCTGCATTGATCGGCGGTTTCATTGCATTGGCACTGGGTCCTAAGGGCTATGGGATCCTGCCGTTGTCTCCGCAGTTCGGTGTCTATGCTTCCGTCCTGATTGTAGTCGTCTTCGCGGCGACGCCTATCGGCGATACGCCGAGCAAGGATGCCCTTTCAGGGCCGGTGGTTGGCGGTATGTTCTTTAACATCAGTGGTATCGCTGTCCTGCAGTATGCCGTTGGTATGTTCGTTACCGTCTATATCCTGAAGAACTTCTATCCGGATCTGCCGGAACAGTTCGGCCTGATGATGGCAACCGGTTTCTACGGCGGCCATGGTACCGCTGCTGCTGTTGGTAAGGCACTGGAAGATATGGGTGTCAAGAACATGACCGACTTAGGTTATACCTGCGCAACCGTAGGTATCGTCGGTGGTATCCTGCTTGGTATCCTCATCGTTAACTGGGGCACCAGACGCGGCTATACCCACTATGTAGATAACCCGTCCGAACTGCCGGTTGAATTGAGAACTGGTTTGATTCCTGTTGAAAAACAGAAGAGCGGCGGCAAAGTTACCATTTCCTCTATCTGCCTTGACCCGTTGGCATTCCATCTGGGCCTTGTACTCCTGGCCAGTGGCGTAGGGTACTTCTCCTCCGGTCTGTTCAAGACCTTTACGAAGAGCGCATTTGGTTATGGCGTTGCCATTCCTCCTTTCTGCCTGTCCCTGTTTGCCGGCTTGATCCTCAATAAGATCCTGAACGTAACCGGCGCTATCAAATACACCGACAGACACAGCATCAGCCGTATCCAGGGTACAGCTACCGACTTCCTGATGGTTTCCGGTATCGGTTCCCTGAACCTGAAGGTTGTCCTGAGCTATGCTGGTCCTCTGTTTGTTGTCTGCGCAATTGGTTTCCTGGTCACCTGGTGGTGGTTCATTTTCGTCGGCGGCAAAGCGTCCCGTATGGACTGGTTCGAACGTAACATGATGAGCTGGGGCCATGCAACGGGTGTTGCTGCAACCGGTCTGCTGCTGCAGCGTGTTGTTGACCCGGATCTGAAGTCCAGAGGTATCGAAGACTCCGGTATCGCAGATATTTTCAACCGTCCTATCATTATCGGCCTGCAGGTTATTCCTCCTATCCTGATGCAGCTGAACCCGGCAACGGGCGGCGTCATCACGACATGGGCCAGCTTCGCCATTGTAGGGGTTATGTGGCTCATCGCCTGGAAGTTCAAGTGGTGGGTTCCTTCCCAGAAGCTGATGCGCTATAAGGACGGCAAACCGATTCAGGAATAAGGGGTAACAAGTGGTCTGTCCCGTATTCTGAGCTTGTGTTGTAAAACTTATCCGACTTGATTCATTTACCGGGTTCCCGGTAAATGGTGGGTGAGGAAGCAAAGACTTCCTCACCCTATTTTTATTCCCGGGGCCAGGCCGGAAAAGGTAGGAGGGGGAACTGCGTCGTACTGAAGTAAAGGGCTGTCATAAAGAAAAGAGTCCCTGAATTACCACAGTCCCAACCCAACGTGCTATAATGACCATGTATAAAAAAATGTGAGGGATGAAACATTCATGTCTTTGGATTTTTTACGAAAGGAAGGAGTCCAGGAAGAGCTCCTTCGGGGAATAGAGAAATATAGGAAGAACTATCCTTTGACCGGGGAGGACTCGATGCGTGTACCCGTTCCCCATTTTCCTTATTTTGGCCGGGAAATCTGGGAAAATGCGCTGACCGCGCTTCTTTGCGGACAAAACCTGCTGCTGGTGGGCCCGAAGGCAACCGGGAAAAATGTGCTGGCGGAAAACCTGGCACAGGTTTTTAACCGTCCCATGTGGAACGTGTCCTTCCATATCAATATGGACGCTTCCGCAATGCTGGGAAGCGATACCTTTAAAAACGGGGAAGTTACCTTCCGGCCAGGGCCGGTGTACTGTTGTGCCCAACAGGGCGGCTTTGGGGTATTCGATGAAATCAATATGGCCCGCAATGAGGCCATGGCTGTCCTGCATTCCCTGCTTGACTATCGCCGGACCATTGATATTCCCGGCTATTCCTTGCTGAAGGTCCATCCGGCCTGCCGTTTCATAGCGACCATGAATTATGGGTATTCGGGAACGCGGGAAGTGAATGAAGCACTCATGTCCCGCTTTGCCGTGATCAAGATGCCCCTTATCGAGGAGGCGCCGCTGGCCCGGCTGCTCCGGACGGAGTTCCCCCGAATAAAGGAGAACGCATTGCAGGCCTTTGTCCAGATCTTTATGGACCTGGAAAAGAAATGTTCCGAAGCGGAAATTTCCGATAAGTCCCTGGACCTGAGAGGACTCCTTGATGCCATCCATCTGATGGAAAACGGTCTGGAGGCGCATCGTGCCCTGGCGATGGGAATTACGAACAAGTCCTTTGACGAGTATGAGCCGGCCCTGATTACCGATATCATCAATCTTCACATCCCCGGCGAATATGAAAAGACAGATATCTTTGAGCTGTAAGGACTGATCTGTTATGGCCAAACTGAAATATGATTACAGGAAAAGAAGGGCCCTGAACATTGTCTGGGATGTTTCCGGCGATTATCGCTACAGCCCGGACTTCCTGTCTTTTTCTCCGGAAAGCCATCAGCCGAATCTTTATTTGAACGCCGTGATTGGGCTGACCCGGAAATACTATGATATGAAAATCCTGAATGCACTCTTTGACGAATTGAAACAGTCCGCCATGGAAGACCTGTTTTCCGATCTGCTCTGGCTCGGGCTGGAGGGCTGTGTATATCAGAAGGAACTTCCCCACCGCCCCGTCATGGCCTACCTGCGCCGCCAGCAGGCCCGACAGTATTTTGCGGGCCCCTTGACGATCCGTCACGGTGTGGCACAGGAAATGCAGGCAGCCCGGTGGCATGAGGTTTTGGGAGAAAAGAACGGCCTTGTGGATCCCTGGGCCAGGGGACTTTATCAGGGGCTTGCCTTTGATCCCGCGTGGACCACGGAGGAAGTGTGCCACCATTTCCGGGAACTGACCAGGAAATATTTTGTTTCCCGGCTCCTTGTCAGGGAAAGCCTGGAAAAAGTCATTATCAGCAACCCTGTTGCTGAACTGCTGAAATTTTTGGTTCCCCAGTTTGCCAGGAATCGCGATTCGGTCCTGAATTTCCAGATATTGAAGCATGATGAAAACGAGATCGTCAGCGGCAAAAAGGAACGGAACGGTCTCATGGCACTGCTCACTGGCCAGACGGCCGTCAAAAACTATGAGTACATCGTGTCCTGCTTTGGTTCTTCCATTTACAGTGCCTCCAAGGTACTGGATATTGAACGGAATGCCTGTACCGGCCCCCATCGGGGCAGCCACCTGCACTTTACAAGGGGACGCCTGGGCAGCAGGGGTGCCGTGGGAGAGGCTTCCCGTTGGCTGCAGAACGCGATGAAGCAGCGGGCGAAGAACCTGGCCTACTATAAGGAAAACAGCGAACGCTACCGCAAAAGCATTGCCCATCTGACGGCACAGATCCGTACGGCCCTGCAGACGACCTACATGAAGCTGCCCATCCCTGCCAAGAGCGGGGAGCTGGTTCCCGGGTCCCTCTGGCGGGGGCTCTATGTCAATGACGACCGCGTCTTTTATGGCCGGGAAGAAGTCTTCACGCCTGATTTTACGGTGGACATCATGCTGGACGCTTCCGCTTCCCGCGGGGAATACCAGCGCGTCATCGCTGCCCAGGCCTATGTCATTGCGGAGGCGCTGCGTCAGTGTGGCATCCCTTATCAGATCTACTCATTCTGTACGCTTCGCGGTTATACGGTCATGACATTGTTCCAGACGTATGAGGAAAAGAAGAAAAGCCTCAATGTATTCAATTACTGTGCCACCGGATGGAACCGTGACGGGCTGGCTTTACGGGGTGCACGGCAGCTGATGGGGGATTTTACCAAAACAAGGAAAATCCTGATCATGCTGACCGATGCATCTCCTAATGACGACCGGCCTTTGTTTGATGGCAAGGGAGTCCTCCGGCAGCATGAATATCAGGGCACACGGGCAATCCAGGATACGGCGGACGAAGCAGCTGCGCTGCGGAGGGAAGGCATCCGCATCATCGGCCTGATCAACGATGAGATTGCCGGAGGCCTGGAGCAGGCAAAAAAGATCTTCGGCAAGGACCTGGTGCGGGTAAGGAGCCTGGATAAGATGGCGGAAAGTGTCGGCAAGGCCCTGTGTCACCAGATTTCTACTTTTTGAAACGGACCGGCGCCACTGCCTGATATCTGGAATCCTTTATTCAGGGCAGACCGGCGCCGTACGGCGGTTCCCATTGACTTTACCTTTCCTAATTGGTAAAATCTACGTATATATTGGTTAAAAGCGGAGAACGGAAGGAGTACAGTCCATCCTGTTTTGCAGAGAGAATGCGGCTGGGTGTGAGCATTCAGGCAGGGGACTGGAAGTCATCCGGGAGCTGGTGCGATGAAGGAAGTAGTCGTTCCCGTCCATGGCGCGTTAGGCCGTAAGAGGTGCCCAAGCGATTGGGAAAATAGGTGGTACCGCGAAGAACTCGTCCTATCAAGGGGGACGGGTTTATTTTTTTAAGGAGGCAATCAGGAAGTATGGAAGAAGAAAACAACATTCCAAAGGTCTATGATCCGGCGGAAGTAGAGAAAAAGTGGTATGCATATTGGATTGAACACGGGTATTTCCATCAGCCCGTTGACAGGAGCAGGAAACCTTTCAGTGTCGTGATCCCGCCTCCTAACATTACGGGAAAGCTGCATATGGGGCACGCATTGGACAATACCCTGCAGGATATCCTGGTCCGTTGGCACCGCATGATGGGGGATAACACATGCTGGCTGCCCGGATATGACCACGCTGGCCTCGCTACCCAGATCAAGGTCGAAGAGGAATTAAAGAAGAAGGAAGGCCTGACCCGCTACGACCTGGGCCGTGAAGAATTCCTGAAACGCGTCTGGAAATGGAAGGAAGAATACGGCGACCGGATTGTAACGCAGCTGAAGTCCCTGGGGATTTCCTGTGACTGGGACCGTCAGCGGTTTACGATGGATGAAGGCCTTTCCCGCGCCGTGCGGGAAGCCTTTGTCAGTCTTTATGAAAAGGGCCTGATCTACAAAGGAACCCGGATCATCAACTGGTGTGTCAATTGCCGGACCGCCCTGAGCGATGTCGAAGTCGAACATCAGGATGATGACGGGCACCTGTGGTATGTCAAATATCCCATTGAGGGAGAAAAGGACCGTTACCTGACCATTGCGACCTCCCGTCCTGAAACCATCCCCGGCGATACGGCAGTCGCCGTTAATCCGGACGATGACCGGTATAAGGATCTGGTGGGCAAACAGGTACGGCTTCCCATAATGGATCGCCTTATCCCGATTGTTGCCGATGAATACGTGGACGTGAAGTTCGGTACCGGTGCCGTCAAGATTACGCCGGCCCATGACCCCAATGACTATGAGGTCGGGCAGCGCCAGAAGCTGGACAGTATTACCGTTATCGGCCTGGATGGAAAGATGACGAAGGAATCGGGCCGATATGAAGGACAGGACCGTTATGAGTGCCGTAAGAACATCGTAAAGGACCTGGATGACCTGGGCCTCCTGGTGAAAATTGAGGATGCTCCTCACGCCGTAGGCCACTGCCAGCGCTGCCATCACGTTGTGGAACCCCTCATTTCCACGCAATGGTTTGTCAAGATGAAACCGCTTGTCAAGGCTGCCGTGGAATGCGTGGAGGATGGACGCGTCGAATTCGTTCCGAATCGTTTTACCAAGACCTATACGACCTGGATGGACAATATCCATGACTGGTGTATTTCCCGCCAGATCTGGTGGGGGCACCGCATTCCTGTATGGTACTGCGATGACTGCGGGGCCCAGATGGCTTCCCGTACGGATCTGACCGAATGTCCGAAATGCCACAGCAAACACATCCATCAGGATGAGGATGCCCTGGATACCTGGTTCAGTTCCGGGCTTTGGCCGTTTTCCACCTTTGGCTGGCCGGATAAGACCGATGAACTGAAGCAATTCTATCCTACCAGTGTGCTTGTCACCGGCTATGACATCATCTTCTTCTGGGTTGCCCGCATGATTACCTTGGGTATGGAATTCATGAAGGACATCCCCTTCCATCATGTCTTTATCCACGGCCTGGTTCGTGATGAACAGGGGCGGAAAATGAGCAAGTCCCTGGGCAATGGGATCGATCCTTTGGAAGTGGTTGATAAATACGGTGCCGATACGCTGCGCTTTATGCTGATCACGGGCAATACGCCGGGCAACGATATGCGTTTTTACTGGAACCGCATTGAGGCAACCCGGAATTTCGCCAATAAGATCTGGAACGCTTCCCGGTTTGCCCTCATGAACCTGGATGGATACGACGCAAAGGCCAAACGCGCGCCCTTCACCCTGGCCGATCAATGGATCCTGTCCAGGCTGCAGCATACCATCAAGGATGTCACTTCCTTCCTGGAACGGTTTGAACTCGGTGAAGCGGGCCGCCTGATCTATGATTTCATCTGGGGCGAGGTCTGCGACTGGTACATCGAGCTGATCAAACCCCGTCTGTACAATAAGGAAAACCCGGAAGAACGGGCGACGGCCCAGTATGTCCTCTGCAAGGTCCTGGGCGATGCCATGAAGCTGCTGCACCCGTATATGCCCTTCATTACGGAAGAAATCTGGCAGCACCTGCCCCATGAAGGTTCCAGCATCATGATTGCTCCCTGGCCGGTTGCCGATGAGGCGCTCATGAATGACGACGTGGAAGCGTCCATGACGGTCATGATGGATGCCATCAAGGCCATTCGTAACATGAGGGCGGAGGTCAATGCCGCTCCCGGCAAGAAAGCCCCGGCCATCATTCTGGCCGACGAAACCTTCCGGCCTGTCTTTGAAGCGCATAAGGAATACGTACAACGTCTTGGCACGGTGGATACCCTGACCCTTGGCGACAGCCGTGACGCGGCACCGGAAAATGCCATGACCGCTGTTGTAAACGGTGCAAAGGTCTATCTGCCCCTGAAGGGCCTGATTGATGTGGAAAAGGAACTGGCCCGCCTGCAGAAAGAGGCTGATGGCGCTGCCAGGGAACTGAAGCGTGTCGAAGGAAAACTCAGCAACGAAAACTTCCTTTCCAAGGCACCGGAAGCGGTTGTGGAAAAAGAGAGAACCAAGAAGACGGAAATCGAAACCCGTCTGAATGGATTGAATGAACAAATGGAGCAGCTCAGGAAACTCTGACTGTAAAAAGGAGGAAATGAGGATGGCCATGGATTACGCTGCCGCATTGTCATATATTGAAGGTCTGGGGAAATTCGGCATCCATCTGGGCATGGAACGGATCGAAGCCCTAGCCGCGCTTATGGGGCATCCGGAACGGACCATCCGGACGATTCACATTACGGGGACCAATGGAAAAGGAAGTGTTGCTTCCTATCTGGCCCATATCCTGACCGCCGCCGGAAAGAAAACCGGCTGCTATACTTCGCCTCATTTTGTACGCTACAATGAGCGGATGACCATTGACGGGCAGGATATATCCGATGAGGATTTCGCAGCCGTTGCGGAAGAAACCAAGGCCGCTGTGGACCGTTTCCTGGCAGAAGGCGGCGAACAGCCAACCCAGTTTGAAGTCCTGACCGCCATGGGATTCCTCTATTTTGCCCGTCAAAAGGTGGATTATGCCGTCATTGAAGTGGGCATGGGCGGTCTTTGGGATTCGACCAATATCATTGTTCCGGAAGTATCCGTGATTACCAACGTGACGCTGGAACACACGGAGCGCCTGGGCAAGACCGTAGAAGCCATTGCTGAACAGAAGGCCGGTATCATCAAGGACGGTGTCCCCGTGGTGACGGCCGCCTCTCCTGACGCGCTGAAGGTCATTGAAAAAACGGCAGCCCTTCATCATGCCCCGCTTTATGTATATGGATCCGATTTTACGGGTCATTCCCTTTCAGCTTCCATGGCGGAACAGGTTTTTTCGTACGCTTCCCATGGCGTTACCCGCACCGTGACGATCCACCTGGCCGGGGCCCATCAGGTCGTAAACGGGTCACTGGCCCTGAAGGTTGCGGAACTGCTGGCCGAAAAGGATCCTGCCATTACGGAAAAGGCCATACTTGCAGGTATGGCCCGGACGACCTGGCCGGGGAGGTTGGAATTGATCCGGCATCGTCCGGATGTCATTCTTGACGGAGCCCATAATCCTTCCGGCGTGACGGTCCTGCGAAAAGCCCTGGACGATTATTATCCCCGGGCCCGGCGTTATTTTGTTTTCGGTATGATGGGGGATAAGGATGTCAGCACGGTAGCGGATATTCTTTTCCGTGATGACGATGTGATCTATACGGTACTGGCCGACCAAGGCGCCCGGGCCGAAAAGCCCGAAAAGCTGGCTCAGCGGCTGCACCGTAATGCCATACCGATGGATGACCTGAAGGCGGCCTATGAAAAGGCCGTTTCCCAGGCTGGTCCGGATGCTGTGGTGATTGTCTGCGGTTCCCTTTATCTTATAGGAACCTTCAAGGGGATGGGCCTGGATCAGGTGACAGTATGACACATAGACAAATGCTTCCCGAATCGTGGAACTTAAATCAAATTTTATATGGCATGCTGACTCTTTATATGTTCGTGCTGCCGATTCATTTGAACACGGCCATCGGACTGTTCGCTGTCATGCTTATCCTCAATCTGGTGAATACCTTCAAAACCAGGCAGTTCTGGCCCGATGTGACGATTCCCAAAAAAGTCAGCCGCCCCTTATGGGCCCTGTTTTTGCTGAGCGGGCTGAGCGTTATCTGGTCACCGGAGCCGTTCCTGTGCGGATATAACTGGTTTTGCGTGGTCGGGCTGGAGGCGGGATCCTTCTACCTTATGCTGCGCTATGGGAGTACGGGGCGGCGGAGCCTGTTTTTGGTCAAGGTCTTTATGATTTCCGCCGGGTTCGTTGCTTTTTACGGAATCTGGCAGTACTTCTTCGGAGTGCCTTTCCAGGATATCGAATGGATCGATCACAGTGCGTTCCCGCTGATGACCCGGAGGGCTGTTTCCACCTTGGAAAACCCGAATATTTTAGCCAGTTTCCTTGTGATGACCGTTGCCTACAGTGAAGGGCTCTTTGCTCCCCTGAAGGGCGGCAAGCGGCGGGTTTCCCTCGTCGTTATTTTCCTGGCCGCTACGGGATGCCTCATGCTGACCTTTTCCAGGGGAAACTGGATTGCCTTTTTCTTCGTCCTTTTTGTTTTTGCCGGTGCCTTTTACCATAAAGCGTTCCTGCCTTTTATCGGCGGCGGGCTGGGGGTCCTCTATCTTGGTTGGGACCATCTGGCCAACCGAATCATGTCCATCTTTTCCATTGAGGATACTTCAGCGGAACTGCGGGTCATGTACCTGGACAGTGCCACTGACATGATCAAGGAACACCCCTTTGGCGTGGGTTGGTACGGCTATCAGTTTGTTTTTCCTGATTATAATTTCGGCTATGTCGATCCGGAAGTCATCATGTACCACAGTCATAATATCCTGACCAACGTGGCTGCGGAACTGGGGCTGATTGGCCTGGCACTTTTCCTGTACATCATGTGGCAGCTGCTGAAGATGGCCCGGGAAATCCGCCATCGCAGGACCGCCGATTGGGTCCGTGGTATGGCCTGCGGCTATATTGCTTCGCTGGTAGGAATCTTTGTGGCCGGTATGACGGACTACACCCTTTTCAATATTCAGCTGGGCATCTTCTTCTGGCTTTTTAATGCCATGCTGATTGCCCTGGACAGCCTGACCCAGGACGCGGAACCGATTGATGAATAGTTTTTCGTTCCAATGAATTGAACAGGAAACAGGAACACCCCATCGCTTCGGAAAACCGGAGCGATGGGGTGTATTGGTATTTCAAATCATTGATTTTCAAAACGGCTGCCTGCGGCGGCCTTTTCTTTCCGTCCATGATGCCGGGAAAATGGCAAGCCGTGCGCTGCCATGCCGGCCTTCCTTTGACCCGTCAGATTTCAGCATCCTTTACCTGGCGTACCACATCGATGATGGAGCCATCGCGGGCTTCGATAATGCCGACGATCCGGTCGCCAAATTGGACAGGATCCGGTTTGCCGGCAATCTTGTAGGCCATGTCACGCAGCTCTTCAATGGTACGGAATGGCAGGTCCACACCTTTCATTGCGTCAATGATATCCTGCCGTTTCGGGTTGATGGCAATGCCGTAATCCGTGATGACAACATCCACCGTTTCGCCCGGCGTCGTAATGGTGGTGCATTCCGTGCAGATGGCCGGGATACGTCCCTGCAGCAGCGGGGCAATGACAATGGTGCATTTGGCGCCGGCTGCCGTATCCGGGTGGCCGCCCTGGGCTCCATTGACAACCCCATCCGATCCGACGACGACGTTGCAGTTGAAGTGGGTATCGATTTCCAGGGAGGCGAGGATGACAAAGTCCAGATTGTTGACAAAGGCCCCTTTGTTGAAGGGATCCGCATATTCACTCGTGGAAATCTCGATATGACGGTCCGGGCAGCGCTTGATGCTTTCAATGGCACCCGTATCAAAGACCTGGGCATCAATGATCTTGTCGATCAGGCCTTCATCGAGCATATCGCACATCGTCTTTGTAATACCGCCCAGGGCCAGGCCCATATGGATATTGTCCTCCCGCATATGTTCGGCCAAAATGCCCGTGGAAGCAAGGGAAGCCCCGCCGGCGCCGGTCTGGTAGGTAAAGCCTTCCTTGTACCAGGGCGTGTGGATCAGGAATTCCGTCGTATATTTGGCCATGAGGATCTTCCGCTGGTCCGTTGTCGGTTTGGCCGGACCGGTGGCAATCTTGGCCGGATCACCGATGGCATCGACGACGACCACATAGTCCACATCAATCATGGAGATGGAAGCGGGGATGTTGGGGAAAGGCACCAGGGTATCCGTCACGGCAACTACATAATCAGCGTATTGGGCGTCCACCATGGAATAGCTGAGGACACCGCAGTCGCTCTTGCCGCCAACGGCACGGCAGTTCCCGAATTCATCGCAGGTCGGTGCGCCGATAAAGGAGATATCGATGTGGGTTTCCCCCGATTCGATGGCTCTTACACGGCCGCCGTGGCTGCGCATGATGGCGAGACCTTTCAGCTTGCCGTTGGAAATGGCTTCCCCGATGGCACCGCGCACGCCGGAGGATTGAATGTTGGTGATGGTCCCGTCTTCAATATAAGGGACAATTGGTTCCTGGGCCTTACCGAGGGAGGATGCACAGATGGTAATGTCCTTGATGCCCAAGTTGTGGACGGCTTCCATGACCATGTTGACCACATAGTCCCCTTCCCGGAAGTGATGGTGGAAGCCGAGGGTCATGCCGTCGTGGATACCGCATTTCTTTAGCACTTCCTCAATGGAACCGACGAGCTTGCTCTGCCGGGGGCTCACGTTGGCTTTCGCCTTGTGGGTGGCCTTTTGATAGACCATGCTGTCCTTGGCAAAACTGCCGCGGAAAATATCCTTGCCGGTCAGTTTCAGGATTTCTTCAGGAATTTCTCTACCTACTGCATTCTTCATCTTATAAATCCCCCTTATACACACCGGCTGCCTTAGCCAGGGC
>CADBQR010000079.1 GCA_902796945.1 uncultured Acidaminococcus sp. | reverse complement strand
CTCTCGGTGTGCTGCAGCCGTAAACGGATAACAAACCTTTCCGGTAACGGGAAGAACAGAAATTCCGAAGCAGACGGCAAGTCAAAATAACAGGAGGCACGATTATGTGCGGAATTGTAGGATATATTGGCAGACATCAGGCCGCTCCATTCTTGATGGAAGGGCTCAGCAAGCTTGAATATCGAGGCTATGACTCTGCGGGCATTGCCGTTTACCATGATGGCAAAATCGATGTGGAAAAGTGTGTTGGCCGTTTGGATGCGCTGCGTCAGAAACTGATTGGTCATGAACCGGTCGGTACGGTTGGCATCGGTCATACCCGTTGGGCTACCCACGGTAAACCGTCCGATGTCAATGCTCACCCCCATACGGATGATTCTGGGATGTTTGCGGTTGTCCATAATGGGATTATTGAAAACTACATGCCCTTGAAACTGGAACTGATCAAAAAGGGTCATCATTTCAAATCAGAAACGGACACGGAAGTCGTCGCCCATCTGATGGCGGATCGCTACAATGGGAATTTTGAAGAAACGGTGCGGGAAGTCCTGCACACCATTGAAGGCTCCTATTCCCTGGTCTTCCTCTGTGCCAAGGAACCGGACAAGATCATCTGTGCCAAGAAGAACAACCCTCTTGTCATCGGTTTGGGAAAAGGCGAGAACTATATTGCTTCCGATATTCCTGCCATTATCAACAAGACGCGGGATACCTATATCCTGGCCGACGGTGAAATGGCGATTGTCAAGGCTGACAGTGTGGAGGTCAAGGACCTGGCCGGTCATAAGGTCAACAAGAAGGTCTTCCGCGTGACCTGGAATGCAGAAGCCGCTGAAAAAGGTGGGTTCGAGCATTTCATGCTGAAGGAAATCTATGAACAGCCAAAGGCTGTCCGTGATACCCTGCGGGGCCGTGTCAGTGAAGACAGTGCTGATATCAACCTGCCGGAACTGAACTGGACGCCGGAGTTCCTGAAGAAAATCAAGAAAATCTTTATCGTAGCCTGCGGTACGGCTTATCACGCCGGCCTTGTCGGAAAATACTACCTGGAAAAAATGGCCCGTATTCCTGTCGAGGTCGATATTGCCAGTGAATTCCGTTACCGTGACCCCATCATCGGAGAGGATTGCCTGTGCATTGTCATCAGCCAGTCCGGCGAAACCAGTGATACCCTGGAAGCCCTGAAAGAGGCCAAACGCCGCGGCGCTGCAACGATGGCTGTCACCAACGTGGTTGGTTCTTCCATTGCCCGCGAAGCCGATCAGGTCGTATACACCTATGCCGGTCCTGAAATTGCCGTTGCTTCCACAAAAGCCTATACGACGCAGCTCATCGTGATGCTGCTGCTTTCCCTTTATGTGTCCAAGATCCTGGGTACGCTGGAAGATAAGCGGATCAAGGAACTGGTAAAGGGGCTGCTTGCCGTTCCGGAGGATATGCATAATATCCTGGATCATGTCGATCCCATCAAGGTATTTGCCACCAATTATGGGAATTGTGAAGATGCCTTTTTCCTGGGACGTTCCCTGGATTATGCGGTCGCCCTGGAAGGTGCCCTGAAACTGAAGGAAATTTCCTATATCCATGCTGAAGCCTATGCTGCCGGTGAACTGAAGCATGGTACCCTGGCCCTGATTGAAGAGGGGGTACCCGTCATTGTGCTGGCTACGCAGGCTCATGTCTATGAAAAGACCATCAGTAACCTGCAGGAAGTGAAATCCCGTGGTGCCATTGTCATCGGCATTGGCATGGAAGGGGATACGGAACTGGCCAAGCACGCCAACAGCGTGATCACCATTCCCAGAGCCGATCAGGAACTGGCTCCGATCCTGGCGGTCATTCCACTTCAGCTGCTGGCTTATTATGCCGCCCTGGCAAGAGGTTGTGACGTGGATAAACCGAGAAACCTGGCCAAGTCGGTTACCGTTGAATAAAATCGGCGCTTAAAAGGAGGACGGACGCGAATGGCGTCGGTCCTCCTTTTTTGCCCGAATAAACGAGGTGAATGGGTTTTAACGATTCAAAGGAGACACTACGTTTCCTTGTAAAAAACAGTATGATCTGGTCCCTGTTTGAACCACTACGAGACATCAAAAAGGCTGCTGTCCTGAACGGAACAGCAGCCTGCGTGTTTATAACAAACATTCACTTATTGATTTCTTTCGTTTTTGGCAATGACTGGGAAAATCATGCCAATCCCGATGAGGACAAGGGGCGTGATGATATTCATGGCAAATTGGAAATACCAGCCGCTGGTATAAGCTTCCACGCCGCGGGGGAACATCCCCATGATGCAGGCGAAGGCCGTAAAGGCAAAGCACCAGAAACCGGCAAAGAAGCCCAATCCCTTGTTCCTGACGAAATGATACTCAGAAGAAAAGCGGTCGGATTGCTTTTTCAGCATCATATAGGCGAAGAAAACCCAGAGATAGCGAAGGGGCATGCAGACAGCATTCAGCCGGATCAGCCAGGTGTACAGCATGGACATGTCCCCGATGCCGAGGGCCGGGACAATCAGCAGGATGCCTACCAGGGTGGCCGTCATCTTATAGCCCGTAACAGGGACTCCTTTCGCATTGATGCGGGTAAAGGCCTTGGGAACAAACTGCGGATCCACGTCGGCCAGCAGGATCTTGATGGGCGCATCAATGGAAATGGCCAGCGTAGCTGCCTGACCGAGCATATTGCAGATTGCATAGATGATGACAAAGGTCTGTCCGACCCCGTAATATTGCCCTAATTTAGAGAAACTGTAATAGGCACCGTTCATCATCAGGTCCTTGGGGATGTTGGTGGGGTCAAACATCAGCCCCATGGCAAAGGTCCCGAGAAGTGCCGTGACGCAGACCATGATGGTCATGAAAATCATGGATTTCGGATATTCCTTTGCCGGCTCCTTCAGGTTGTTGACATAGGGCGACAGGCGTTCGCAGCCGCCAACGGCAAAGACCAGGATGGCCAGGGTCGTCATGTAATCGAAATCAAAGGTCGGCATCAGGGTATCCCAGTCGAGTCGGTACGTAAAGGTTTTGGCCGTCGTGAGATGGGGAGTGGCCAAAGCAAGGACGATGTAAAGCAGGGACATGATGAACATGGATGAACCGGCCAGGGCACCGATTTTTTTCAGGGCACCGACACCATTGGAAGCATACCACAGGAAAAAGAAGAACAGGACCAGGGCCAGGCTCTGAAGTACCAGGGGTGACATCATTTTGGTCAGGGTATTATTCTGGAAAACAGCCCAGCCTAAGGCAATCAAAATGTTCTGCGGTTTCTGGGCCAGGTAGGGCATATGAACGATCCAATAGGTCCAACCAGCAAAGTAAGCCAGCCTGGCTCCCGATGTTGAACGAATCCAGGAAGAAACGCCACCCTGACTGTCCTTGAAGGTAGAACCCATTTCACCGACCATCAGGACATAGGGGATAAAATAAATGAGAAACATCAGGATCCAGGAAATGACGGCTTTCAACCCCTGGGTCGCATAGCCATTGACAATGTTGCCAAAGCCCCAGACTGATGTGAATGTCATCAGTCCCAGTGCCTGCCAGGTAAGTACTTTGTTTCCTCCACTGTTGGCGGAATTTTTGTTGTCCATCGTGTAGAACCTCCTAGTATGATAAAAATAAAATCAGGACCGAAATAGGGATACATAAAAAATAGAAATCGACTGCCTTTGAATACAAGATCCTTTAAATAGTCATTTTGTAATCATTTTTCCATTTATTCGTATTAATGTTATTTATTTTGTTTATCTTTTTACATTTTAACACCTTTAATGTAAAAAGGGAACAGGCAGTCAAATTGGCAGAAATTTCGTTCTTGTATAATTTTCATTCTCCGTGTAGACTAATAGTGAAAGAAAAAATCGGGATATGGGGTGTGACGCTGCAGGACGCAGGCAGCGCCGATTTTTTGTGTATCGGGCCCCTTTCCCTTATTCACAAGGAGGCAAAGCCATGCAGCAAACAACGATTGATCTATTGAATTTTATCCAGACAAGTACGTCCCCTTATCATACCGTCCTTACCGCCAAGGCATTATTGGAGGCAAACGGGTTCCATGAGCTGGGTCCGTCTGAGGACTGGAAACTGGAAGCAAATGGAAAATATTTTGTTACGATCTATGACTCGGCCCTGATCGCTTTCCGTACGGGCGAGGCCGGCACCCGGGGACTCCGGATTGCCGCGGCCCATACGGATTTTCCCTGTTTCCGCCTGAAACCGGCAGCGGAAGTGGTCACCAATGGGTACGGAACCCTGAATATTGAAGGGTATGGCGGGATGATTGTCAGTACCTGGATGGACCGGCCTTTATCCCTGGCCGGAAAAGTTGTAACACGTACGGATAATCCCTTTGCACCGAAAACCCATTTTGTAGACTTTAAACGGCCCCTTTTGACGATGGCCAGCCTGGCCATTCATATGAATCGGGAAGTCAATGACGGCTATAAATGGAACAAACAGAAGGATATCCTGCCGTTGGCAACGATGTTGGGTCAGGATAGCAAGGATAGAACGTTCTTCCAGAAATTCCTTGCCAGGGAACTGGGCTGCGAAATGGATGCCATCCTGTCCTTTGAACTGTCCACCTATCCGGTTGAAAAGGGCTGTACTTTTGGTCTCAATGATGAATTTATTTCTTCTCCCAGACTGGACAACCTTACCAGCTGCAAGGCCTGCCTTGATGGCCTTATTTATGGACAGGGATCGGATGGGCTTAAAGTGGCGGCCCTCTTTGATAATGAAGAGGTTGGGAGCACGACCAAGCAGGGTGCCAACTCCCTGGTCCTCAATAACCTGCTGAAGCGCATCTATAGCCGGCTGGGTCTGACGGAAGAGAATCTGTACGAGGATATGCAGACGGGATTTATGCTGTCCGTGGACGTCGCGCACGCCATGCATCCTAATTATGTTGATAAATGTGATATCACCAATAAACCGGTCCTGAATGGAGGAATGGTCCTCAAACAGGCGGCCAGTCAATCCTACGCGGGGGACGCCGAAGCGGTGGCCGTCATCAAGGGATTGTGTCAGAAAAATGATATTCCTTGCCAGCTTTTTGTGAACCGCAGTGATATCAAGGGCGGTTCGACACTGGGATCCATGGCATCGGCGCTTACGCCGATCCGGACCATGGATATCGGGGTGGCCCTGTTGGCCATGCATTCCGCCCGTGAAACCATGGGTGTAAAAGATCAGATGGCCCTGACGGAACTGATCATGGCTTTCTTTAAATAAGAACGGTCCGAAGCTGCTGCGTTGTGTGGCAGCTTCATTTTTTTGTCCGGAAAGGTACGGGAAATCAGGCTGTCTTCCCTGGTGGCGATGGAATAGGTACCTGGGAAGTCCATTTCGTTAACCCTATGTGAATTGACCCATGAATTGTGATGGGTTGCTGGGAATCCTGGACGGTGTCCAGGACTTAACCGACTGCCCGGAACGAAGCAAATGTCCTTTTATCGCGGTTTACAGCATTCCCCGGCTATGCTAAGATGGTAGCGAATGAGTATACGGCCCTGTGAATTGCTGGTTCCAATCGGGTTCCTGTGCTGAGGGAAGGAAACGGGATTTGCCCTGGCAACACTTCCGGTCAAGGAAGCTGAATGTTCCCTTCTTGTCCATCCGATTGACAGCTAACGCGGGAGGCGGTTTTGCTTTTCCCTTAACTTTTTCTACAGGAGGAATCATCGTGGAAAAAAGAACCATTCATATTCCAGGTTTTCGCATCGGTACGGCGGAAGACCGGGAAGGGTTATCCGGCGTGACCGTCATCCTGGCTCCTGCAAGCGGTGCCTTTGCCGGTGTGGATGTACGCGGCTGTGCCCCGGGGACACGGGAAACCGACCTGCTGAGTCCGGAAAAGACGGTGCAGCAGATCCATGCAGTCGTTCTTTCGGGCGGATCCGCCTTTGGGCTGGAAGCGGATTGCGGTGTCATGAAATACCTTTCCGAGCACCAAATCGGTTTTGTGTTGGGCGACGCGGTAGTTCCCCTTGTCTGCGGGGCCGTACTCTTTGATCTTGCCATTGGCAGCTCCTGTTCCTACCCGGACCTGGCGGCAGGCTATCAGGCCGCGGTTTCTGCTTCCAATGTTTTTCCTGTCGGCTGCTATGGCGCCGGTACAGGTGCCACTGTTGGCAAGCTTTCAGGCTTTGAGCATTGCATGAAAAGCGGGGCCGGCTATGTGGAACTGGAAGGCCAGGAAGGACTCCATGTAGGCGCTTATATTGCTGTCAATGCCTGCGGGGAAGTGTATGACGGGCAACAGGTCCTGGCCGGAGCCCTGGCCGCGGACGACCGGACATTTCTTTCTTCCCCCGACCTGATGGTCCATGGCTATCACAATCTTTCCGGCGGTAATACCTCGATTGCCTGTGTCATAACCAATGCGGATCTCACTAAAGCAGAATGTAAGGCCGTCAGCGGCATGGCCCATGATGGCTTTGCCAGGGCGATTCGTCCGGTGCACACGACCATGGACGGTGATACGGTATTCACGATGGCTGCAGGTCCGGTGAAAGCTTCCATTGATACGGTGGGCTTCCTGGCGGAAGAGGCTATCCGCCTGGCCATTTATGATGCCGTAAAGTCAGCAGAAGCCATGGGTGGACGGCCTGCCTACAGGGACGTCTACACAAAGTTGGAAAAACCATGAAACGTTTTCTCACCGGGATACTGGGCTGCCTTCTGGCGGCCGGACTTTGCCTGCTCTTGTTCCGTTTTTTTCACGAAACCGATCCTGCGTCTTCCCTTGAGGGGCGGGGAATCTGGCAGGACAAAGCCGAACTGATGGCACTTGCCAATGGTCGGCCGGTGCCTGTTTATGGAACCAAGAAGCAACTGGCTGCGGCGGCAGAAAAAGCCATGCATCAGCCCATTCCTTTGCTTACGGATAAAGAAACGGTACCTCCCAGCGGGGATAAAAGGGACTATGTAAGCCTTGCCGTCTACTACTGGCCGGATCCGTCCCGACCCGACGGAAAACCGTATGTACGGCGGGATGGACGGGTCAACCCGGAAAAATGGGACGACCGACGTTATGATGCCCATCGTTTCGTGCAGATGAAAAATACGGTAAAAAACCTTGCCCGGGGTTATCTCTTAACAGGAAAGAAAGCCTATGCTGAAAGGGCCCTTGTCATTACACGGGCGTGGTTCATCGATGGCACAACACGAATGAATCCCCGCCTTCCTTATGCTCAAATGGTTCCCGGCCGGTCGTCGGGACGGAAAACAGGCCTGATTGATACGATGGGACTGATTGATGTTGTGGATGCCCTGTATTTTCTGAGGAAGGAATGCCCGGAGGAAGAATGGCAGGCCTACCAAAAATGGTTCGGGGCCTATACGGACTGGCTCCTTTTGAGCCAGCCCGGAAAGGAAGAAGGGGAGGCTGGAAACAACCATGGTGTCTGGTATGACGCACAGGTCTGCGTATTTTCCCATTTTGCCGGAAAGGATGAGGTGGCAAAAAAGATTTTGGCAGCAGTACCGGAAAAACGCATGGCCTCGCAGATTGCGGAAGACGGCAGTTTGCCGCTGGAACTTGCAAGAACGCGGCCGCTGCATTATTCCCTTTTTACGCTTCGAGGTTTCCTGACCCTGGCCAGGGTAGGGGAAGAGATGGGAATTGACCTGTATGATAGGAAAAGCAGCAACGGACGGTCCCTGAAGCTGGCCATTGATTATATCCTGCCCTACGCCAAGGGGGAAAAAACAATTTCCCATGAAGCGGCTGCCGATGATCAGGATGTTCCCTTCTGGCTGTCCCTTCATCTGGCTAACGGACATTATAAAAACCCGGCCTATGATTGAATGGGAATCCCCTTTGCAACAGGCGAAGGGTCTTAATTCCCGTCTTTTATCGACTCTTTCTCTGTGGTATAATTATTTAATTGAAAGTGTATAATTTTGCGATTTGCGGTGAGCAGGAATGTTTTTTTGCCTGCTGGCCCATTCCAGTTTATGCAGGTTTATGGCAGATACTGAAAATTTCCAATCGGCGCTGAGGTGAAACAAGATGAACGAAGAAGACAAGGAAACCAGGAAACCGCAGGATCATCTTCCCGTCACGGATGAATCGGATGATATGGGGTCCATTCACGTGGATGATGAGGTCCTCAGCATTGTAGCCGGGCTGGCTGCTTCCGAGGTAGCCGGTGTCTATGGCATGAGCGGTGGCATTCGCGGCGGCATCAATGAAATGCTGGGCAAACAGAATTTTTCAAAGGGAATCAAGGTCTACACGGAAGGGCGTACTGTCCGTGTGGAAGTCCATGTCATCATTACGTACGGTTACAACATTCCTGATGTAGCCATCAAACTCCAGGAAAAGGTCAAGGAAGCGGTGGAAAGCATGGCCGGTTATGAAGTAACTGCTGTGGATATCCACGTGGAAGGCGTGCGCCGCGATAAGCTGAATGAGCTGGGTGAGAAGAGCGACAGCGATGTGGACGAACTGGAAAAAAAGTATAAGGAAGCAGAAGAGGAAGAGAAGAAGGAAGCTGTGAAGGCAGAAGTGGACACGAAAGTCGCGCCCGAATCTGCTGATCATGAGGGAAGCCAGGCAGCGGCTTCAGGAGAGGAAGCATGAGTATTTTTGACCGGATCATCTTAACTTTCTATACATGTTCCATGGCCGTAGCGGCCATTCTTACAATCATTGTCAGTTTGAACCTGGTTCCCCTGAATGAATTTGTGGCCTTTGCGTCCCGCGTTCCTGGACGATGGGAATACACGGTAGGGGGCGCCGTCCTGCTGCTGATGAGTATCCGGCTCCTGGTTGCCGGCTGGAGCCGGGGCGGCAGCAGTGACCTGACCATTGAAACCGATCATGAAGGCCTGATTCACGTGAGTCGGGGTGCCATGGAAGACTACATCGAAAGCTTTACCAATGATGTCTTCGGGGTTTTTGGTGCGCGTGCCAAGGTGAAGATGACAAACCAGAAAATCAATGTCCACATCAATGCGTCCATTGAACCGGGCATCAATATTCCGGATACGACGGATGAAGTCAAACGGACGGTCAGGAAGAATATCCTGAACGTCATCGGTATTGAAGTCGGTGATGTGGAACTGTATTTTAAACACATTAAGGCGAAAGAGTAGGAGGCCCTGATATGTGGCAGGAGATTTTAAAGCAGATCCTGGAGACGTCCCGTTGGCGTGTCATCGGGGCAGCCATCGGTCTGTTTGTTGGTATTTTATTCATACTGTTAGGCTTCTTCCGGGCAGTTTTCCTGCTTTTCTGCATCTGCCTGGGCTTTTATATCGGAAATAAGATGGATGAGGGCGAAGATCTGGTGGATCTCCTGGACAACCTGCTCCCACCCTATCATAAATAATCAGGAAATGAGGATATCATGAGTAGAAGAGATGCAAGAATCACGGCACTAATGGGGTTGTTTTCCCTGGATTATTCCGAGGACGGAAACCCGGAGCAAATTGTGACGGCCCTTTCGGAAGAAGAGGAACATCCCCTTCGGCGGAAAGAAGATCAGGCCTATGCACTGCTTTTGGTGGAGGGAACCAGGAAGCACCTTGCCGAAATTGACCAGGAACTGAATGGCCTGTCCAAGGAATGGGAAGTGCCCCGCATGGCCGGCGTGGATCGTAATTTACTGCGACTGGCCGACTTTGAGATGTTCTACAGTGATGAGAAGATTCCGCCGGCCGTTGCCATCAATGAAGCCGTTGAAATTGCCAAGATATTTGGCGGCGATGAATCGCCCCAGTTTGTGAACGGCCTGTTGGGGACGCTGGTGAAAAAACATGGTGTCTGAAGGCCTTGTCTTGGGCATCGATACCAGCTGCTATACCACCTCTGCCTGTTTAATGGACAGCAGGGGAGGGCTGGTGGCCGATGAAAGACGCCTGCTGACGGTCCGTCCCGGGAGGCGCGGCCTTGCCCAGTCGGAAATGGTCTTCCAGCACACCCGGAACCTTCCCGATTTGCTGGAACGCTGTCAGTTGGACGGGCGCCCGCTGCTGGCTATTGGTGTCAGCAGTAAACCACGGCCCTTGGCGGATTCCTATATGCCGGCCTTTCTGGCTGGCCTGGGTACGGCCAGGAGCCTGGCTCACCTGTTGCAGGTTCCTCTGCACAGGCTGACCCACCAGCATAATCACATGTTTGCCGGTCTCTGGTCAGCCCGGGTCCTTCCGCCGGAAAAGCTGCTGGTTGTCCATGTATCGGGAGGGACGACGGATCTGCTCTTGGCAGAGAGAACCCCGTCCGGTCAGTATACCCTCTTGCCGCAGGGTACCAGCATCGATCTTCATGCCGGTCAGATGATTGACCGGGTCGGCGTCGCCATGGGACTGGCGTTTTCTGCCGGAGCGGCTTTGGAAGAAATCGCACGGAAAAGTACACAGCCCTATGAACTTCCTTTCTGGACGCAAGAAGGGAATATGAGCCTGTCCGGGCCTGCGACCAAGGCACTGCGGGCCATCGAAAAGGGAGAAGATCCCGCTGCCGTGGCGTTAGGTACGGAGCGAGTCATTGCCAGGGCGCTGGGTAAGACCATTTCCTTTGTCTGCGGAAAAAACGCGGTCCCTGACGTTCTTTTTGTAGGCGGTGTCAGCGCCAATGAAGAAATCCGGGGCTACCTGCGAAGAGTATTGAACGATAAGGGAATCCATCTGATTACCCCGGATCCCCGTTATAGTGTGGATGGAGCGGTAGGTTGTGCTTTTTATGCATTGCTGGAAGAAAGAGGAATGACCTGTGATTTTTGGTAAGGTTTTTACAGTTTCCGAAATCAATAAATCCCTGAAGGAACTGATCCGCTCGGATCCGACGTATGCCAACCTCCAAATCCAGGGAGAAGTTTCCAATTTCAGGCGGTACGCGTCGGGGCACTGTTATTTTAACCTGAAGGATGAAAAAGGCCTTTTGAAATGCGTCATGTTTGCCGGTGCCGCAAAACGCTTGAAGAAGCTTCCCAAGGATGGCGAGCAGGTTGTCGGTATCGGGCGCATCGATGTTTATGAGCGGGATGGCGTGTATCAGTTCTATGTCGATATGCTGATGCCCGTTGGTGCCGGCGACCTTATGGCTGCCTATGAGGCCCTGAAGGCAAAACTCCAGAAGGAAGGTCTCTTTGATCCCGACAGGAAACGTCCCATTCCTGCCTATCCAAAGGTTGTCGGAGTGGTGACGTCTGCCGATGGCGCAGCCATCAGGGATATCATCAATGTAGCCGGTCGCCGTGATACTTCCGTGAAGATCCGGTTATATCCGGTCAAGGTGCAGGGAAAGGAAGCACCTCCGGAAATTATCCGCGGCATTCGTTTCATGAATATCCATAAACTCTGTGATGTGCTGATTGTCGGGCGCGGGGGCGGTTCCATGGAGGATCTGTGGGCCTTTAACGACGAAGGTGTCGTACGGGCTGTGGCAGATTCCGCCATTCCTGTCATTTCCGCAGTCGGCCATGAGATTGATTTTACGCTTTCCGATTTTGCTGCGGACCTGAGGGCTCCAACGCCTTCCGCGGCGGCCGAACTGGCTGTTCCGGACCGGAGCCGCGACAGGGTTCAATTTACGAAGCTGTACGGGCGGCTGCTGCAAGCCATGGATTCCACGCTGAAAAGCCAGGAAAGCCGCCTGCATTCCCTTGAGGAGCGGTGGTTCTTCAAGCATCCGGAGCAGCTGCTGGAAAGCCGTGCCATGCATCTGGACCAGTTGAACCAGCGTCTGCGGTCAGAGGGTCAGCACCGGCTTGTTGTGGAACGGCAGCGTTTGGAAAAACTGCAGGATCACTGGTTCTTTCAGCATCCGGAACGTCTCTTTGAGGGCCTTGCTGCTGAAAGGGAAAGCCTGACCCGGCAGCTGATGGAATGCTGGACCCGGAGCGATGCCGCTTACCGGCAGCGGCTGGCACTTCTTGCAATCAAACTGGAAGCGCTGGATCCGCATAAAGTACTGGAACGGGGCTATACGATGACGGAAACCGCAGATGGAAAGATCCTGTCTTCCCCGGAAGGTGTTACCGTTGGTATGTCCATCCGGACACGCTTTGCCAAGGGTTCGATCCGTTCTGTTGTGGAAAAATTGGAGGAATCATAAGATGGTCACAAAAAAGGCTTCTTTCGAAGAAAATATGAAACGTCTGGAAGAAATTGTGGAACAAATGGAAAGCGGCAACCTTCCTCTGGAAGATACCGTGAAACTATATAAGGAAGGCATGGCCTTAAGTGCCAAATGCGGTGCCGACCTGAAAAAGGTGGAACAGGATGTCAAAAAGGTGACGGAAACAGCGCAGGGCGATGTGAAGCTGGAATTGTTCCCGGAGGCGGACGAATGATGGATCTTAAGGCATATTTAGCGGAGCGTTCCAGTCTGGTCAATGATTTCCTGAAAAAACGAATCGGTGTCGGAGCCATCTCCCCTGTGGATGAAGCGATGGCTTACAGTGCACTGGCTGGTGGAAAACGGCTTCGCCCCATTCTGTTGATGGCCGCGGCTGACGCGGTAGGTGGAAAGGGAACAGACTTTCTTTGCGTTGCTTCGGCCCTGGAGATGATCCATACGTATTCCCTGATCCATGATGACCTGCCGGAAATGGATAATGATGATTATCGCCGGGGACGCCTGACCAATCATAAGGTTTTTGGCCAGGCCATGGCCGTGTTGGCTGGTGATGGCCTGCTGACCCAGGCTTTTGAAGTCATGACCGAACAACAAGGAGTGGCTCCTGACACGATGCTTGAAATCATTCATCTCATTGCCCGTTGTGCCGGACCGGAAGGTATGGTAGGCGGCCAGGCCCTTGACATTGGCGCGGAAAACAAGCATCTTACGCCGGCAGAAATGAAACAGCTCCATGAGGCTAAAACGGGCGCTCTGTTCATTGCGTCCATCCGTTCCGGCGCCATTCTGGGCGGGGGATCGAAAGAAGAAATCAATGGGCTGACCAAATTTGCCGCTCTCTTTGGTCTGGCTTTCCAGATAACCGATGATATTCTTGATGTGGAGGGCGACGCCAGGATTATGGGAAAAAACGCCGGCATGGATGAAAAGATGAATAAATCCACCTATGTCAGCCTTTATTCCCTTGAAAAAGCCAAGGAAATGGCGCTGGATACGCTGAACGAGGCTGAAGAAGTTCTCCGTCCTTTTGGTGAAAAGGCAGAGCCCCTTCTGGAAATTGCAAAGCATCTCTATAATCGAAAAAAATAAGCAGGAACGGTCCGCAGTGGCTGCTGACCTTTGAAGTCAGTTGCAGGAACCGTCCGTTTTCTTTTGCTGTCATGGCCCATGCTAAAACGTTCAGCTGGATCATTGAATCCGGGGAGGCATGATTTTCCCGGTTCCCACTTTATTTGAAAGGAGGCAGTTCATGACCCTGTTATCCACAATTCATTCCCCTCAAGACCTGAAAAGAATTCCAGAAGATCAGTTAGGTCAGCTCTGCACTGAAATCCGGGAACTGTTGATTGATGTCATTTCGAAAAATGGCGGTCACCTGGCTCCCAACCTGGGTGTTGTTGAACTTTCCGTGGCCCTTCACCGGGTTTTCTCGGTTCCCCGCGATAAAATTGTCTGGGATGTGGGCCATCAATCCTATATCCATAAAATCCTGACAGGACGTCTGGATCAATTTCCTACGCTGCGACAGTATGGAGGACTCTGTGGTTTTCCTAAACGCTCCGAGAGTCCCTGTGACTGTTTTGGCACCGGTCATTCCAGTACGTCCATTTCCGCCGCTTTGGGCATGGCCTGTGCCCGTGACCTGGCCGGTGATGATTACAATGTCATCGCTGTGATTGGCGATGGGGCGCTGACCGGTGGCGAAGCGATGGAAGGGTTGAATAACGCGGGTGACCTCAAGAAGAAACTCATTGTCATCCTCAATGACAATGAAATGTCCATCTCCAAGAATGTAGGGGCCTTATCGTCCTATTTGACGGAAATGCGTACGGACCCTAACTATTCCCGTGTAAAAAGCGATGTGGAAAGCTTCCTGAAGGGCATTCCTTCCATCGGTCCTTCCGTGGCTAAAACAGTAGCCCGCCTGAAGGACTCCTTTAAATACTTCTTTGTGCCGGGAATGCTGTTTGAAGATTTTGGGTTCAAGTACCTGGGCCCTGTGGATGGGCATCATATCCCGGTTCTCCTGGAAACCCTCAACAAGGCCAAACAGCTGAATGAACCGGTTCTGATCCATGTCATTACCAAGAAGGGAAAGGGATACAAGCCAGCGGAAAAAAGCCCCAATAAATACCATGGGACGGGTCCTTTCAATATCCGTACCGGTGCCAAGCTGGCCAAGAAGGGGGCGCCGCCCAGCTACACTTCCGTATTCAGCAAGACCCTCGTTTCCCTGGGGGACAGGAACCGTAAGCTTGTGGCGATAACGGCGGCCATGCCGGAAGGAACCGGCCTTGACGCCTTTGGCCGCTATTTTCCGGATCGTTTCTTCGATGTCGGGATTGCCGAGCAGCATGCTGTTACGATGGGAGCGGGGATGGCCGCCAATGGGTATCACCCGGTCGTGGCCCTGTATTCCACTTTTTCCCAGCGTGCCTTCGATCAGATGCTGCACGATGTGGCCATGCAGAAGCTGCCCTTTACATTGTGCCTTGACCGGGCCGGACTCGTGGGGGATGACGGGGCTACCCATCATGGCAACTATGACTATTCCTTCCTGCGTATGATGCCGAACATGGTGATCATGGCGCCTAAAGATGAAAATGAGCTCCGTCATATGCTCTATACCGCCACTGAATATGACGGCCCCGCATCCCTGCGGTATCCTCGCGGCAGCGGACTCGGCGCTGCCATCACGGAACCCCTTCATCAGCTGCCCATCGGAAAATGCGAACATGTCCGCACGGGACAGGATGTTGAGATCTGGGCGGTCGGTACGATGGTTGATACCGCGATGAAGGCGGCAGAAATCCTGGAAGGAGAAGGTATTTCCGTCAGCGTGGTGAACGGGCGTTTCATCAAGCCTCTTGATGAAGAAGCGCTCCTCGCCTCCGCTTCCCGCTTTCGGCTGCTTGTAACGCTGGAAGAAAATGCCCTTTTCGGAGGGTATGGGGAAGGGGTCACCTCTCTTCTCAACCGCCATGGCTGTCTGCGTCACTGTGATGTCCTGAACCTGGGTATTCCTGACGAGTTTGTTCCCCATGGCAAACGGGAATTGTTGCTTCGTGATCTGGGACTGGATATAACGGGTGTCGTTACTTCCATCAGGAAAGCCTGCGAGGCCCTTTCGAAAGGGAATGAGAAATGAAAAAGGAACGATTGTATGTCCTGCTGACCGGGCAAGGTTTTTTTGAATCGCGCAGCAAGGCCCAGGCAGTGATCATGGCCGGGGAAGTCCTTGTGGACGGTCAGAAGGTGGATAAACCAGGTACGATGGTCAAACCGGAAGCGCAGATTACGCTGATTGGAAAGAAAATGCCTTTTGTAAGCCGCGGCGGTTATAAGCTCGATAAGGCACTCAAGGTGTTTCCCATTTCCCTGGAAGGAAAGACCATGGCTGATCTCGGCGCCTCTACGGGAGGCTTCACGGACTGCGCGCTTCAAAACGGGGCTGCAAAAGTTTTTGCCCTGGACGTGGGATATGGTCAGCTGGCATGGAAGCTGCGGAATGACCCGCGTGTCGTCAACATGGAACGGACCAATGTCCGCTTCCTGGAAGAAGATTCCCTGGGAGAGAAAGTTGATGTCGTGACCATCGATGTTGCCTTCATTTCGCTGGATAAGGTGCTGCCGGCGGCCTATAAGATCCTTAAGGACGACGGCGTGCTTGTTGCTCTCATTAAACCCCAGTTTGAAGCGGGGCGAGAGAAAATTGGCAAAAAGGGCGTGGTGCGCGACAAGGCCGTACACCTGGAAGTGATTCGCCATGTCCTCGCTTTTGCCCGGGATATCGGTTTTGTCCCACTTGGCCTTTCCTATTCACCCATCAAGGGTCCGGAGGGAAACATCGAATATCTCCTGTATTTGGGAAAACAGGGAACCGACACCGTTCCCGATAATCTGCCGGAAGCGGTGGTTGAAGAATCCCACCACCGCCTTGGGGAGTCCTGATTCCCCGCTTCGGTCCTGCCGGGTCTGACAAGGGTTGGCAGAGATTTTCCCAGATGGGATGGTTACCATTATCAATGATTGTGGATTCATAGAGAAAGAACGAATGTCATTCCCAAGGGAATTGATATTTTCTTATTGGAGGGCCTGCCATTCCGGGGAGCCTTCCTTAGAGGGGGAATTATGATGGAAGAAGAACGGATAGGGATCTTCCCGAATCTCCAGAAGGAACAGGTACGGGAAGTCATGCCCAAACTGGCCGTTTTCTGCCAAAAAGAAGGAATTTCCATCGCCTATCCGAAAGAGATTGCCGGCGCCTTCGGGGTTCCTGCCTATGATCAGGAACTTCCGGACAGCATGCGGCATCTGACCCTTGCCCTTACCTTGGGCGGGGATGGCACCATCCTGCGTGCTGCCCGCTATGTAACTCCTGTGGGGCTGCCTTTGATTGGCATCAATATGGGCAAGGTGGGCTTCCTGACGGAGGCCTCCTTTCCGGACCTTCGGAAGGTCCTGTTGGCACTTCGCGACCATCGGTACTCAATTGAAAAACGCAGCATGCTGCAGCTGAAGGTCTGGGAAGGGAATACGGTCATCTGTAAGGCCCACGCCATCAATGATATGGTCCTGGAAAGCGCTGACCGCTCCCGCCTGACCCGGCTGCGCGTTCGCATTGCCGGAGAACCTTCTGCTAATTTCCCGTCCGATGGATTGATTATTTCGTCCGCAACCGGTTCTACGGCCTATTCGCTGTCTGCCGGTGGTCCGGTGGTGCATCCGAGCCTGGATGTGATGATCCTGACCCCGATCTGTCCTCATGCCCTGCATGCAAGGCCTCTTGTCATTCCCATGAAGGACTCCATTGAAGTGGAACCGTATCCGCCTTATGAGGATATCATTGTTTCGGCGGATGGAATGACGGTGGCTAACCTTCAGGCAACCCAGCGGGTCGTTATTGAAAAATGTCCTTTTGATGCCAGGTTTGCCCGCTTGAGCCCGGTATCCTATTATGCTACCTGGCAGGAACGGCTGCTGCGGAACGAAGGGCAGACTATCGTGTAAGCGGGTCTTGATGTTCTCGCCAATTCTAACGTTTCTCCCGGGAGGGAGCCCAGCGAAGGATTGAAAAGCAGGACCGGCGCCTTTCATTGGAACAGCGGCATCAGGAAGGCCTGCATTTTCAATCCGTTCTGTCATACGAGGTGTAGGTACGATGAAACTATCGAGACAAGAAGCCATTAAACAGATTATCAAAACGCAAGTCATTGAAACCCAGAGCGATCTGGCAGAAGCCCTGAAAAAGGCTGGGTTCAATGTGACCCAGGCCACGGTATCCCGGGATATCAAGGACATGGTGCTGATCAAGGTCCCTGATGAAGAGGGTCGGTATAAGTACAGCTTTCCTTCCGAACATAACCAGATCATTACACCGGAACGACTGGAGGATATGCTTCGCAGTTATATCCTTACCGTTGTTTCTTCAGAAATCATTATTGTTGTCCATACGCTTCCCGGTACCGCCCAGGCCGTAGCTTATGCCATCGACCATCTGAATTGGCCGGAAGTGCTGGGCACGGTCGGAGGGGATGATACGGTCATGCTCATTATCGACCAGCGGGATCACGTGGAAGCCGTCAAAACCCGGATCATGCAGAAAAAGAGCTGATTCCAGTTGATCGTGGCGCTGTATTGTCCATTGAGCATTTTCCTAAAGGAGGAAGTCTATGCTGACTTCACTTGAGGTTCACCAGTTTGCGCTGATTGAACGCATGCGTGTGGAATTTACAACCGGTTTCAATGTGTTTACCGGTGAAACCGGTGCCGGGAAATCCATCCTGATTGATGCCCTCGGTATTGTCCTGGGCGGCCGTGCCTCAGCGGACTATCTTCGCAGCGGGGCAGATGCCTATATGATCCAGGCCGTATTTGATTTATCCGATGCTCCCCAGGTGACGGAGGTCCTTTCTGAACTAGGCCTGGACATCGAAGACAATACGCTGTTCCTGCGCCGCCGCGTAACCGCTGCCGGAAAAAGCCAGGCCTTTGTCAATGAGACACAGGTTCCTGTCCGCGTGCTGGCCCGGTTAGGGGCCCTTCTGGTCGATATCCACGGACAGCATGAAAACCAGACCCTGCTTCGCCCTGGCGCCGCACTGGCTGTCCTGCACCATTACCGTCCTGAACTGAACGAAACGCTGGCTGCCTACCAGAAAACCTATGAAGCCAGCCGCCAGGGGCAGGAAGAGCTGTCCTACTGGCTGCAGAAAAATGCCCACCAGGATGAGGAACTGGCCCGTCTGGAAGATGAACTGAAAGAAATTGATGATGCCCGCATTCGGCCCGGGGAGGATGAGGAGCTGCGGGAAGTGGTCCGGCGTCTGTCCCATCAGGAGCGGATCATGGCTGCCATAAGCAAGGCCCACCAGGTCCTGAGTGGGGATGACTCCGGCAGCGGTGTCCTGGATGCCATCACCGATGCCCGCCAGGCCCTGGATGGCGCCATGGAATATGATGACTCCCTCAGGGATTACAGCAGTGCCCTGGATTCCTCCTGGCAGACCCTGGAAGACCTGCGGCAGACCCTGGCTGACCGACTTTCCAGTGAAGAAGATTGGCAAAAAACACTCGATGAGGCCCAGGCCCGCCTTGACCTTTTGTATCATATCAAGAAAAAGTACGGAGGGTCCCTGGAAACGGTTTTGGTCTATCGTCAAAAAGGGGAGGAGGAATATCGGAAACTCCAGTCCCTGGCGGATACGATTGCTAAATTGAAAAAGCGTCAGGCCGCTTTGGATGAAGCCATGGAACAGCAGGCTGCCCTGCTTTCCGGAAAAAGAAAGGAAGCTGCCAGCGCGTTCTGCCATGACCTGCTGCCCCATTTGCAGGATCTGGCCATGCCCCATGGTCAGGTGGAAATTGAATTTCAATGCCTCCCGCATTGTACGTCTTCCGGCCAGGATGAGGCGGAATTTCTCTTTTCTGCCAATGAAGGCATGAAACCGCAGCCTCTTGGAAAGATCGCGTCCGGTGGTGAACTGTCCCGCTTTGCCCTGGCCATCAAGACCGTGCTGCTGAGCAAGTTTGGAGTTCCCACGATGATTTTTGACGAAATCGATACGGGAGTGGGCGGTGTAACCGCACAGAAGATGGCCGAAAAAATGGCCCTTATTGCGACCCGCCGCCAGGTATTGTGCATAACGCACCTGGCCCAGATAGCCTGTTTTGCCGATCGGCACCTCTATATCGAGAAAGCAGCCCATGATGGGACTACAACCAGCCGGGTGACCGCCCTGAATGCGGAGGGCCGTATCAATGAAATCATGAGAATGACCAGCGGGACCCAGCAGACCCGTTCGGCGCGGGAGAATGCCAGGGAGATGCTGGCCATGGCGGATCGAATGAAAGCAAAATGGTAAGGAGTGACAGGAATGAAAAAAATGCATGATGAACGGCTTGATGAAAAACAGCTTTCTTCGGAGGATGTATTTACGGGCCGGCTTCTGCACGTTTTTAAGGATAAAGTCAAACTGCCGAATGGGCATGAATCGACCCGTGAATACATCAAACATCAGGGGGCCGTTGCGATACTCCCGGTCCTGCCGGATGGGAAGCTGATTTTTGTCAGGCAGTACCGGTACCCGGTTGATTCCGTGATTTATGAAATTCCGGCGGGCAAGCTGGAAAAGGGGGAGGACCCGCTGACCTGTGCCAAAAGGGAACTCTCTGAGGAAACCGGGTATGAAGCGGGAACCTTTACTTATTTGACTTCGGTCCTGACAACGCCTGGCTTTACCAATGAAACCATTCATCTTTATCTGGCAACGGATTTAAAACGGGGAGCCCAGCATCCTGATGAAAATGAATTTCTGGACGTTATATCCATATCTGAACCCAATGTTCGGGAAATGATCAGAAATGGAGAGATTTATGATGCAAAGACATTAAGTACTTTGCTCCTGTATTTATTGAAGAAGTAAAAGAATAAGGTACCATCGTTGTCTTCGTTTTTTTATCGCGGACAGTTAAATTTGTACCGAAAAATACTTCAAACATTCTCTTAAAAAAAACTAGTAAAATTCGAAATTTGTGTTATAATACATGTAAATTAGTTTCACTTTACGATTCATTACTAATCAAGTGGGGGGTCAAAAAATGGATGTACTAAAAGTATCTACCAAATCCAATCCAAACTCTGTCGCAGGCGCGTTAGCAGGTGTATTGAGAGAGAACGGAAAAGCCGAGATCCAGGCAATTGGAGCGGGGGCATTGAATCAGGCTGTAAAAGCGATTGCCATAGCCCGAGGCTTTGTCGCACCCCATGGAATGGACCTGATTTGTGTTCCTGCCTTCATTGACATTACGATTGACGGGGAAGAACGCACGGCCATCAAATTGTTGGTTGAACCGCGCTGACGCACGGTTTTTACCAGTAAACGAGGGAATTTATCAGAGATTGACGGGAAGAAAATGGAAGGGCTGGTAAGGAAGGCCCTTTCCAAAGACAAATAGAGGCTGTGAAGAAGTGAAAAATCTTCATTTCTTCACAGCCCGTTTTTTATATTGATTTTGTGGATTGGATAAAGGGAACTGCTATTTTACAAAGAGGGAATCAACGTCCACCTTTTTTTCCATAAGCTTGGAAGCGACCAGGAAATCCTGGGTTTTCTTCAGGGATTCAATGGCCTGTGGCGTAATGTCCATACTGAAATCGTAGAGACCATACATCGATTCCACAGCCTGTTTGTCCAGCTCCGTGGCCTTCATGGTGAGAGCCAGGGCCTGGTCCTTGTTTTTCGCCATGTATTCAAGGGTTTCCTTTTGGACCGAAAGGAACGTATCGACGAGGTCCTTATGTTCCTTGTAGAACTTGCCACTGGTAGCGGTCACGGTGAGGCCGGAAACCAGGCCATCCCCTGTCGTTACCACATGCATGCCCTTCTTTTCTTCCTGATAGGCCAGGGGACCGGCCAGGAGTGCGCAATCAACGGAACCGTTTTCCAGGGCCGAACGGGCTGCAGGCAGGCCCATGGAAACAAATTTGACATCCGCCATGGATAATCCCGCTTTTTGCAGATATGAGGCCAGAAGTTCGTGAAGAATGGTTCCTTTTGGTCCGGCAATGGTTTTCCCCTTCAGGTCGGCAGCGCTTTTCAGGCCAGCGTCTTTGGAAAACAGTTTAAAGGCTTTGGGCGCCTGCGAATACAGGCTGATGATCTTGATATCAGCCCCATTGGCCGCGGATAGAAGGACGGAGGAGCCACCTACACAGTTCAGGAACTGGATATCCCCGGAAGCCAGGGCTGCCGTCTGGTCTGCTCCGGAAGTAATGGTTGAATAGGTGACTTCCACCCCTTTTTCCTTGAATTTCTTTTCAAAACTGGTGTTGGCCTTTTCTACAATGGACGGGACGTTCAGGGGAGCCTGGACATAGGTAATGCTGACTTTCTCTGGCTTCTTTGTTTCCTTTTTGGCGGTTCCACCCTTCCCGCTGCAGGCTGCAAGGGTCAGGCTGAGTACCAGTGTCCCAACGAGGGCCAGGACTTTTTTTGCTCTGTGATTCATCAATTTCAGATCCTTTCTTACTTTATTATCATGGGAAATGTCATTTTCAGGGAACTTTTACAGGGCCGCCAGGATGCGACGTTTCAGCTGAATGAAATAAGGGGAGAGCAAATCGCGGTTTTCCGCTGCCACGGGAATGGATTCCCTGTACGGAAAGGTACCGTTTTGGATCACAAGGATCTGGTCACCCAGGGTCATTGCTTCCTCAATATTATGGGTTACCAGGAGGATTCCAATCCCGGCTTCTTTCTTCATCTGGATCAATTCTTCCTGAAGATGACGCCGGGTGAAATAATCCAGGGCAGCAAAGGGCTCGTCCATCAGGATGAAACGGCTGTCCTGGGCCAGGGTCCGGATCAGTGCCGTGCGTTGCTGCATACCGCCCGACAGCTCGTGAGGATACTGGTCCGCGGCTTCGGTCAGATGCACCAACGCGAGCAGACTGTCGATTTTCTTTCGATTTTCCGCTGTATCCTTCAGGCCAAAACCCGCATTTTGCCGGCACGTTAGCCAGGGCATGAGCCGTGCTTCCTGAAACATCATGCCATAAGGGATTCCTGAAGGCCATTCAATGGTTCCACTGTCCGGCTTTTCCAGGCCGCTGAGAAGGCGAAGAAGTGTCGTTTTCCCGGAACCACTCTTTCCCAGGATGACGGTGCAGGCTTCACAGGGAAACGTGGTGGTTAGGTCCTTCAGGACAAAGTGGGGTCCCCCTTGGGTTGCATAGGATTTGGTAACCTGGTTCAGTGTGATGACACTCATTCTTTCGTCCCCCTTTCATAAGGGAGGAGCCTACGGGAAAGAAGGGAAAAGAAGCCATCTATCAAGAGCCCCAGCGTTCCGATACAGGCAATTCCAATAATCACCTTGTCACTGCGGCTCATGGTCTGGGCGTCAAGGATCAGATAACCAAGCCCCTTGTCGGCAGCAATCATTTCGGCGCCGATGATGGCCCGCAGACTATATCCCATGCCCACCTGCATTCCTGTCAGGATATAGGGGAGGGCAGAAGGCAGCCGTATTTTCAGGAGAAGCTCCATGGGCCCCATGCCCACCATCTTTCCGACTTCCAACAGCCTGGGGTCACAGCGTTCGATGCTTTTTTCCATGTTCAAATAGATGGGGAAGAACGTTGCCAGCACAATGATGATGACCTTGGGGGTTTCACCGATGCCGAACCAGAGAATCAGCAACGGTATCAGGCTCAGTGGCGGAATGTGCTGCAGCACGGAGAGCAGCCACCGGTCCATCTGGCGCAGGCGGGGAAAGAGCTGGGATAAGGCGGTCAGCGCAGCGGCGAGGATAAAGGCGGTACCAAAACCAATAAAAACGCGCTCAAGGCTGATCAGGGCATGATGCAGGAGCTGCCCTGACTGCAACATACGCCAGGCTGTTTGGGCTACCGTTTCCGGGGCCGGCAGGATATAGCGGCTCCAGATTCCCTGTTCCGAGGCGCCTTTCCACAACAGGAGCAGGACCGTAAAGGGCACCAGAGTGGGCAGGGGATTATGCTTCATGTTCAGGAATTTTGGCATAGGCAATCTTAGCGGTAACGCCTTCCAGTTTTCCAATCAGGCCAGATACACGGCTGATGGCATCCTGGGGTGCGTCCATGACCACGCTGATGATATTGATGTTTCGCTTATGATAAGGCAGCCCCATCCGCCCAATGATCCATTGACGGTACGTGTGAAGGAGGGCATTGACCTTTTCGACGGAATCGCCATTTTCAATGATGATTCCAATCAAGGCAACCCGGGTATCCATATTCGCTCCTTTCATGACAGGAAAAAAGAAAAGGCCGCACCTTATGCAGATGCGGTCTGATGGTATGTACTAGGCAAAGCATCTTGCATCGCAATGAAATTTTGATGTCAGATGAAGTAATTATGCGTTTTTGCTTCCCTTTTTGTAGAGCTTGATAAAGAAAGGAGAAAGCAGGGACAAAAGGGAGAGGGCAATGAGGACCTTGCAGATCGGGGTAGAGAACAATACGCTGATATCGTTCCCGGAAAGACTCAGGCTTCTGCGCAGGCCTCTTTCGCCGAGAGGCCCCAGAATAAGGGCCAGTACGACGGCAGCCGTATTCATGTTCACTTTGCGCATGATATAACCAATGATTCCAAAGATGAACATGATAACGACATCGGTAAAGTTATTGTTGATGGCAAAGGAACCCACCACGCAGAGTACGAAAATACTGGGAATCAGAATCGCATCTGAAATCCGGGCAATTTTCGCAAACAGGCGGGAACCTACCAGTCCGATGGCAAGCATGAAGAACTGGACAAAGACGAAACCGCCAAAGAAAGTATACGTCATGCTGGCATACTTTGTAAAGAGTTCCGGTCCCGGCTGCAGTCCATGAATGATCAAGCCGCCCATCAGGACCGCCGTAACGCTTTCCCCAGGAATACCCAGGGTGAGGGTCGGAATGAGGGAACCTCCCGTAACGGCGTTATTGGCCGCTTCGGAACCGGCTACGCCTTCAATGGATCCATGACCAAATTCTTCGGGGTGCTTAGAGAAACGCTTGGCCTCATTGTAACCCATGAAGCAGGCAATGGAAGCGCCCGCACCGGGCAGGATGCCGATGATGTTCCCAATGATCCAGGAACGAATGATCGTCGGCGTAATACGTTTCATTTCGCTGCCGCTCAGCAAAACCGAGTCATCAAATTCGACGGCCTTGGCTCGCTTGACAATGGCCTTTTCCGCCAGGATAAAGGCCTGGGAAAGGGAAAACAGACCAATCAGGGCACAGGTGATGTTGACACCATTATAGAGGGAATCCTGGCCGAACATAAAACGTTCAACCCCTTCCATGGGGTCCATGCCAATGGTGGAAAGGACCAGACCGAAGGCACCGGACATCAGGCCCAGGATCATGGAATCGGAATTGATCCCGGCGATGATGGTCAGTCCAAAAAGACTGAGCCAAAAATATTCGGGACTGCCGAATTTCATGGCCAATTCAGCCAGCATGGGGGCAAAGAAATAAAGGGACAGGCAGGATAAAAGCCCACCAAAGAAGGAAGCCGTGCAGGCTGTTCCCAGGGCTTTACCGGCCTTGCCTTTCAGTGTCAGTGCATATCCGTCCAGGGCTGTTGCGGCTGAGGCGGGGGTACCGGGTGTATGGATTAAGATGGCAGAAATGGATCCCCCAAAGATGGCACCGCAATAGATACCGCCCAGCATAATCAGGCCGGAAGATGGTTCCATACCAAAGGTCAGGGGCAGCAGCAGGGCAACGCCCATAGCGGCGGACAGGCCGGGCATGCAGCCGATGATGATACCCATGGTGACACTGGCAATCATAATGATGATGTTGACGGGGCTCAGGGCGTTGATGAAACCGGCGGCCATAAGAGCATATTGATTTTCCATATATCCTCCTATTTCCTAATCAAAGATAGTCATAAAGCAGCTCGCCCACTGGCAGGGGCACGTTCAATGCTTCGGTGAATACTCCATAGATCAGGACCAGCAGGATCACAATGGTAAGAACGGCATGTTTGGTCGGAATATGGAAATATTTCATCATCAATGCCATATACACGAGTGCCGTCGGATAGAAGCCGACTAAGTACATGGCCACAAAAAAGAGAATGGAGCCAATAAAGAACGTAAAAAACTGCTTGGGAAGGAAATCCTTCCAGACGGTACCGGCGTCATTCACGACAGAAAGATGTCCGTGGCAGCTGATCACCATTTTGATCAGCTGCAACACGGACAGAACCGCCAACAGTGTTATGACAAAGAGCGGGTAACTCTGGGCTGCCTTCGGCAACGCCAATGTTTGCGTATAGAAGAAGCCGCAGAAAACCAGCATAAAGATAACAACGGCAAGTTCAGATTTTTTCATAGGTATTTAAAACTCCTGGCTTTGATTATTTGTCATACAGTTTGCTGACTACATCGCGGCAGAATTCGAGCTGCTGCTGAATGAGTTCGCCAAGCTGTTTATTGTCCCGATAGTCGAGGCTCAGACCGGAATTCTTGTGGTCGCGAATGGTCTGTTCATCGGTCATGACCTTCTTGAAGGTATCGGTGTAGTATTTAATGACATTGTCCGGCGTTCCCTTCGGAGCTACGATTGCGCGGGCAGATCCATACCATTTGTTGTAATAACCCAGTTCACCCAGGGTCGGAACATCCTTCAGGCTGTCCAGACGTTTTTCAGAGAACACACCCAGAATGCGGACGGCAGGATTATTTCCGGAAATCAGGGGTTCTACGTCAGCCACCTTGGCGCAGGTGAAATCAACTTCACCCTGACGAAGAGCCAGCAGCTGGTCAGCCGTGCCGCCATAAGGAACGGCATTGTATTCAAATTTGGCGGATTTGGCCAGCAGTTGGGCAGCCGTATGGTTGGAAGCCTTGACACCATTGGTGGAAGCCTTTAATTTACCAGGGTTGGCCTTGGCATCAGCAACAAGATCCTTCAGGGTTTTCCATTTGCTGTCCGCTTTGACGACAACAACGCTCGTTTCTGTCAGGTGGTTGCAGATTGGAACGATGCTCTTTTCCGTAAAAGCAGATCCCTTCTGCAGGGCCAGGGTCGTAAAGGTGGGCAGGTTGATGAAACCAATGGTGTAGCCATCCGGTTTTGCCTTGGCCAGTTCCGTCCAGCCAATCTTGCCATCAGCACCGGGCTTATTATCCACAATCAGGGTCTTACCGATGATCTTTTCTGCATCCTTGCAGAGAACGCGGGCACCGGTGTCCGTACCAGACCCGGCCTTATAGGCTACAATGACGTGGATGTCCTTTTCAGGTTTCCAGGCACCGCCGCTTGATTTGGCAGCCTGTTTTTTCCCGCCGCAGGCAGCGGTGGCAATAGCCAGGGCACATAATGCGGATGCGGCAATCAATTTTTTCATCTTCATACTGCAACTCCTCCTTATGTAAAGAAAAAATAAAGACTTTGTAAAAATATTGTAACATATTTAAATCCTTCCATGTAGAGTTGACAGAAAAACAGGTTCAATTTAATCAGGGAAAGCAACATTTTTTTTCGGAGGAACTGGTCATACTCGCATATTTGTAAATGGGGCAACATTTGGAACCAGGCTTCTGAAAAATGGAAAGGATCGTAGCTCCTTATCCTGCTTGAGCAAGGTAAAAACAGTAAGGTCCTTTCATTTTTATGGAGGCCATTCATTTCCTTTCCTGGCACGGTGCCTCGGGACAGTACTTACAGCCAGGTCAGGGTCACGATGGCATCCAGCTTTTTTACTGGCGCCCTTTGTTCCCCGATGAAACCTATGATAAAATGAGGAAAACGGATTGAATCCAGGCTAGCAAGATTAAGGAAGGCCGTTAGAAAGGAATACCTGCATACAACCGGCCGCCCTCTCATGCTGCAGCATGACTGACCGGCATTCGTGTTCAGTGAAGTTTGATGTAGAAGGAGCATCGGTCCCTATGGATCAACAAGACAGAAGCAGCAAAAAATTTCATGAAATGCTGGAAGCTCCTGTGGATCGATTGATTGTCAAATTAGCAATCCCATCCATCCTCAGCATGCTAACGACCAGTTTCTATAACATGGCGGATACGTTTTTTGTCAGTAAACTGGATACAAGTTCCACCGCCGCGGTAGGGGTCACTTTTGCCAGTATGTCCATTATCCAGGCCCTCGGCTTTTTCTTCGGCCAGGGGTCCGGTACCTATATGAGCCGGGAACTGGGGGCAAAACATCGGGACAACGCCAGCCGCATGGCATCCACTGCTTTTTTCTATGCTTTTTTGGCGGGGCTGGTGCTGTGCGTCCTGGGCCATTTCTTTGCCACGGAAATTGCTACCCTGACCGGCTCAACGCCGACCATCCTGCCCCATGCCATCGCCTACCTGTCGATTATTATGTTCGGCGCTCCTGTCATGATGTGTTCCTTATTGATGAATAATCAGCTGCGCTATCAGGGAAGCGCTGCCTTCGGAATGATTGGAATCATGTCCGGCGGGTTCCTGAACATGCTGCTGGATCCCCTTTTTATATTCAGGTTTCATCTGGGCGTAGCCGGTGCAGCATATGCAACGGTCCTGAGCCAGTTAACCAGTTTCTGCATCCTGCTGACCATGACCCATCGGGGCGGGAATATCCCTATCAGCGTTCGATATGTTGCCCCTTCCCGAAAACTTTTCCGGGAAATCGTTGCAGGAGGCCTACCTTCGCTTTTTCGACAGGGAACCGGGAGCGTCGCCACCATCTGCCTGAACGTGGCAGCCGGTGCCTTTGGGGACGCGGCTATTGCCGCCATGTCCATTGTTACGCGTCTTGCCTTTATCGGCGCCTCCGTCATCATCGGAGTGGGGCAGGGGTTCCAACCGGTCTGTGGATTCAGTTACGGGGCCCGGGCTTACCAGCGTTTACGTGATGGGTACCGTTTTGGCCTGCGCCTGAATCTCTGTTTTGGTCTTTTTGTTTCCATCATCGGATTTACCTTTGCCGATTCCATTCTCCGCCTTTTCCGTGACGACCCCATGGTGATCCATATCGGCATCCTGGCCCTGCGTGCCCAGTGCGTGACCTTTACGACCATGGCCCTGATCATCATTACCAATATGACGCTACAGGTAACCCGTCATACGAAGGGGGCCGTCCTGGTATCCGCGGGACGCAGCGGTCTTTTCCTGATTCCCATGGTGCTGGTGCTGCCAAAACTGTTTGGCCTGAATGGGCTGGTCTGGTGCCAGGCCCTGTCGGATGGGTGTGCCTTTCTGCTATCGCTCTTTTTGATCCATCAGTTTTTCAGTCAGCTGCCGAAGGAAGACGGAAAACCCGTATGAAATTTGTATTGAACGGCAAAAAATAAAGGAGTCACTGCCAATCAATGACAGCGGCTCCTTTTTCGATTACAGAAGGAATCAATCAGAGACGATTTGAGGAATTCAGGACATCCCGCATCTTATGGGCAACCATTTGCTTAATGGCTTCGCGGCCCTTGCCAAGGTAGGAACGGGGATCGAAATCTTCCGGATGTTCCGCCAGGTATTGACGAATGGATGCGGTCATGGCGAGGCGCAGATCCGTATCGATATTGATCTTGCATACACCGAAGGTACCGGCCTTTCTCAGCATGTCTTCCGGGCAACCCTGGGCGCCGACAATCTTGCCCCCATATTCATTGCATTTCTTGACGAATTCAGGAAGCACCGTGGAAGCACCATGAAGCACCAGCGGGAAGCCGGGAAGCATATTGGTGATTTTTTCCAAACGGGCAAAATCCAGTTCCGGTTTTCCCTTGAATTTATAAGCACCATGGCTGGTTCCGATGGCAATGGCCAGGGAATCGACGCCCGTGCGCTCCACAAATTCAACGGCCTGGTCAGGATCTGTATACGTGGCATCCTTGGTGTTGACCTTGACCGCGTCTTCCACGCCAGCCAGTTTCCCAAGTTCCGCTTCAACGACCACGCCTTTGTTATGGGCGTAATCGACGACCCGTTTCGTCAGTTCAATGTTTTCTTCAAAGGGATACTTTGATCCATCAATCATTACGGAACTGAATCCGCCATCAACACAGGCCTTGCAGATTTCAAAATCCGCACCATGGTCCAGATGCAGGGCAATGGGCAGGTCCGTATCTTCCAACGCGGCCTGGACCAGATGAATCAGATAGGCGTGCTTGGCATACTTGCGGGCACCGGCGGAAACCTGAAGAATCAGGGGTGATCTTTCTTCCTTCGCCGCATCCACAATGCCCTGCACGATTTCCATATTATTGACGTTGAAGGCACCGACTGCATAATGACCTTCATAAGCCTTTTTGAACATCTCTGTCGTTGTTACCAGTGGCATGATACATCCTCCTATAAATTCATATTCTTTTTTAATTATACCATAAATCAGGATGAGGAGCGCAGGGAACTTCCCGACAGGACTTATGGGTCAGGCATTGGGAAGGGCAGGCATCTGTTCATTTCCTCCGGCAGCGGATCGCGTATTTCGATGGCCTTTCCCGTCAGGGGATGGACAAAGGAAAGCGCACAGGCATGCAGCAGGTGCCGCGTCCTGGGACCGGGAGTCCCGTAAAGATGATCCCCCGACAGGGCATGGCCGGCCCTTGCACAGTGCACGCGGATCTGGTGGGTCCGGCCTGTTTTCAAGGTAAAGCGGACGAGGCTTTGATTGTTCCATTCCTGGAGAACACGGTATTCCGTGCGTGCCGGCTGCCCTTTTTCATCCACCTGACGCTCAATGATGGAACCGGGCTTGCGCCCAATGGGCCAGTCAAGGATCCCTTCCTTGAGAACCCATTTTCCCCCTGTGATTCCCAAATACGTTTTGACCATGGGGGTATGGCTCATCAGGTGATGGATACAGGCGTTTTTGGCAAAAAGGACAATTCCTGATGTTTCCCGGTCCAGACGGGACACCGGATGGATCCCGGCCGGCAGATGCTTCTCCTTATAATAGAAAGCAACCTGTCGCGTCAGGCAGGATACGGGCTGGACATTGGCACTGTGGGTAAGCAGTCCTGCCGGTTTATGAACGGCCAGCAGGAACTCATCTTCATAAAGAATGGTCAGTGCGGTGGCTTCCGGCTCCAAGGTAGCCGCTTCCGGCAGAAAGGAAAATGAAATGAGATCGCCCGCCTGAAGTGGGGTGTCATGGCTAATGACGGAGCCATTCAGGAACAAGAGCCCTGCCTTTTTCAGTTTCTTCCAGTATGCCTGGGACATTCCCCAGGCAATGAGCCGGGTCTTCAGGCGAAGAGGAATCTCTTCAGGAGAAACGGTCAGGGAAATCATGGAAATGCCTCCAAATTAAAAGCGGCCGTTCCGGTGAATTGCCGGAATTTGATTTGACTTAGCCGGAATGATTGGGTAATATGAGTAGACGTAGGCAGCAGGTCTGCTAAATTGATGAGGAATGAGGAACCTTCTATGAAAAAGGAACTGATTATTCTATTGACTTCCGTTATGACGCTATGCAGCGGTTCCTTTGCGTTTGCCAGGGCTGAACGGTGGTCACTGTTGGGAGAAAACCTTTCGGGACAGTACTTTGTGGACCGGGCCTCCCTTGATAAGGCGATGCAAAAGG
>CADBQR010000078.1 GCA_902796945.1 uncultured Acidaminococcus sp. | reverse complement strand
TAATAAAGGTTGACGATCTGTTCCGGCGTTGCCTTGATGGGCAGCCGGGGATTATACATTTCAAGAAGGGCCACGGCCTGGGATTTCATGGCTTCGCCATCCCCGAAAATGGTCACTTCCGCATAATCTTCAGGAATATGCCAGATCTGGGACTGCGTCATGAGACGGGAGGAAATGATTTTCAGGTTCGGATCCGAAACGACCCGGTGCTCCATGGCGCGTTCCCGGAGGGATTCCAGGGAATGGATGGGCAAGACCCGGAGCGGACCTCCCTCGGCCGATACGACGGCATCTTTCGGTTTCACCCACTGCGGCCCGTCACTGGACAGGTGGGATGAAACCCTTCCCTTCCGGTCCCGGATACGGTCCCGGAAACGCGCCCCGGCCTCGGCAGGCTGGATCGTTCCCGTAAGACATAGCACAGCAAGGGCCGCAAGGACCCCTTTTGTTATTGATGATTTCACGCTTTCAATCCTCTTTCGATGGAAATATCCAAAGGCTCAGCAACATGACCAGGGCGGCAGCCAGGATCCCGCAGCTTGTGGCGTTCAGGATGCCGATTCCCTTTCCCCCATTGAAAAGGCGCAGCCCCATCACAAGGGCTACCCCGATGATGGCGGACAGGAAGGCGCCCCGGACCGACGCTTTCCGTGTAAACAGGCCAAAAAGGAAAGGTGCTGCCAGGCAGACGGTCATGAGGGAGTAGAAAATGGCCATGGCCGAAATGATATTGGCCATGTAATAGGCCACAAAGATTCCAATCAGCCCGCAGGCCACGGTAATCTTTCTTGTCATCCGGAGCAGTTCCTCATCCGTTGCCTGCGGACGGATAAAGGTCTTATACAGATCCTTGGACAGGCTCGTAGCCAGCATATAAAGAACCGTATCACAGGTACTGACCTCGGCCGCAAAGATGGCCGACAGGGCCAGGGCCGAAATACCAAAGGGCATCATTTCCCGCATGGCTTTCGGCAGGGCCAGTTCCTGGTTTCCCAGGTCGGGAAAAGCGGCAAAGGCGCACATCCCGATCAACATGGGCAGGAAGGCGAACAAAAGCTGGACAATCCCGTTCAGCAGTGTCCCCCAGCGAATGGCCTGCTCATCGCGGGCGCTGTACACTTTTCCGATCAGGCCGGGAGAAATGCAGAAGGCCGGCGTCAGCATCAGGAAATATCCGAGAATGGTTGAATTTCCCATGCCATTCCAGGAAAAATAGGCGTCAATGGCTGCCGGATCCTGCAGATGGGCTGCCACCTGACGGTGCAGTCCCTCCACCCCGCCGACATACTGCAGGGCAAAAGGAGCAGCAATGCAGAAGCCAGCCAAAATCACGGCCAGTTCGATGATATTGACAATGGCCGCCGATTTCAGGCCTCCAGAGGAAAAATACAGGGTCACGACAACCGCGGCGATGATGATGCCATAGACTTTGGGTACCTCCGCCACAATATTCAGGATCCAGGCAATGCCCAACAGCTGTCCGGAAAAAAGGGCCAGTGTACCGATGGCCATCATGGTGGAAGTGACACCGCGGAAAGCCGGTGAATATCGGTAGTCCAGGTAATCCCCCATGGTGAAGAGGTTCTGTTTCTTGGCTACCCGCCAGACCGCAGGTCCTACAATGTAGGCAAGGATCAGGGAACCGAGACCGCTGCAGCCGATCCACCACCAGCTGGAGACGCCGTATCTATAGGCAAGTCCCGTCACGCCGACGGTTGACCCGGCACCGATGTTGGCGGCAATAAGGGTCGTAAAAAGCAGCTGCCAGCTGAAACTGCGGCTGCCGACAAAGAAGTCGGAGGCCCCTTTTACATGTTTTCCAATGGTATACCCCAACAAAATCAGGAACAGGGCATACCCGATGATGACAATCAGATAAAGATTCACATTGTGCCTCCTGGGAAATTGGATACTCGATTACAATTTTACTTTACTTAAAGCCAGTTGTAAAGGAAAGAACGGAAAGGCCCGGTTCCGACCGCCCGGGAGCAGATGGTTTTGGGCTTTGACGAACCGCGTTCCCATGGGCTACAATGATAGCAGGAACGGGCGGCGGCTGCCGTCCCTTGAGAAGGAGGCATTCCTATGACCACATTTCATTATATCCATCATTCGGCTTTTACCCTGAGCGACGGCAAGACGACCCTGCTTTTTGACCCCTATCTGGAAGGAAACGGCGAGCACCTGATGCCCTATGACATCAAGGCGGACTACATCTTCGTAAGCCATTACCATGGGGACCATCTGGGAGACGCTTATGCCATTGCCAAGAAAAACAATGCCCTCATCATTTCGACCGCGGAAATTGCCCATGATGCCGAACAGCACGGGGTCAGGGCCCACGCCCTGCACATCGGCGGATCCCACCGTTTCCCCTTTGGACGGGTCATCATCACGCCGGCCTTCCACGGCAGCGGGATTGCCGGAGGGCATGCCTGCGGCTTTGTCGTTGAATTTGATGGCAAGACCTTCTACTTTGCCGGTGATACCAGCCTCTTCGGAGACATGGAACTGATTGGGAAACTGCATCCCCTTGACTATGCGTTCCTCCCCATTGGTGACAATTTTACCATGGGGCCGGACAGCGCTGCCTGCGCCGCCAAACTGCTGAACGCGAAAACCGTCATTCCCATTCATTACAACACCTGGCCCATCATCAACCAGGATCCGGAAGCCTTTAAGAAAAAAGTGGAAAGCACCACTTCTTCCAAGGTACTGGTCACGGCGCCCGGCAGCAGCACCGAATTATAACCGGATCATCGGCTATGGGAAAAGCACCTGTCAATCTACGGATTGGCAGGTGCTTTTGCGTTGGTTTGATTTTGGCTGCACCACGACAGGGCCGCGGTAGCAGGACTTCCAAAAAGGAGATTTCAAAACGGCAGCGATAACCGCCATTCCTGAAAGCTTCCGTATTTCCGGACCGCCATATCGCGCTGCCGGAGCCTCCTCATGGATCCGTCTTTTCCTCACTGCCGGACTTCCCTTCCCGGCAAAAATATTGGTACGGACAGTATTCACAGGTCTGCGTGATTGCGGGGAAATCCGCTTCTTCCTGCAAGGTGCCCAGATGTTCCAGCAGGGCCTGCAGTTCCTGTTCCTCTTTTTCCCGATTCTTCAGGGGCCATACCGAAAGGTCGCGGAGAAAATGAAGTTCCGCCCCGCTGACTTTCTTATGGAACAGCTTTTCGGCAGCCATGGCATAAATCGCGAGCTGACGGGTGTATCCCTTCTTTTCCTCCCCGTCGACGGGAGGATGGCCCGTCTTATAATCGATGATTTTCAGCGTGTCATCGGGAAGCATGACCAAGGCATCAATGCTGCCCTGAAAACGGATGGTCCGTGAACCGGACGTGGAAAAGGGAAGATCAAAGGCCAGTTCGGCTTCCTGTGGGAGCTGGGCCGTTTCCGTATGGAGAGGACTTTCCAGGTACGAAGCAATCAGGGGATCCGCCTCCCGTCGGAGCACGGCCTTTTCGCCCTCACTATAGTCCCCCACCTGAAGGGCCAGGGCCAGGGCTTCCTCCGTGGCATGGGTCCGGGTCAGTTCCAGCACCTTATGGACATAGGTACCGAGGGTGGTCGGAGCGATGCGGTACGCTCCCTGATGCAGGCTTTCCGGTTCCAGGCCCGGCATATGGCAGCGATACCCATAATAATAACGGCGCGGACAGGTATCGTAGGTACCCAGGGCGGATGCGCTGAGGGTCACTTCCTGCGGGCAGGCCACAGGAGCAATCCGGGTAAATACCTCGTCCGGAACCGTAAGGGGCTGCTGATTTTTCAGGACGCCCTTCCGTTCCGCCGAAAGAAGGGTTTCCGCCTTGATTTCCTCCCACTCCACCAGGCTGTTTCCGGTTCCTTCGCCGAAAACACGGCGCAGGCTTTGATACCAGCTTTCCGTTCGCGTATTTTTGGACTGTGTCACTGCGGAAAGGTACAGATATTTCTTGGCCCGTGTCATGGCTACATAAAGCTGGCGTTTCTTTTCCGCCGCCTCCAGCTTCTTGTTTTCTTCCTTCAGCACATTATAGAAACGGGAGGGCCGCAGACTTCCGTCGTCCCCGGCCACCTGGACGCCCAGGCCTACACCAGGCATGAACTGCAGGCCCAGGGACTGCCCCCGGCCGGTGTATTGCAGTTCCGGCAGGAAGACCGCAGCAAATTCCAGGCCCTTCGATTTATGGATGGTCATGATTTGGACCGCATCCTGGTTGGCTTCCATGACGGCCGCGCTTTCCCGGGTTTCCATGGAACGCATGAGTTTCAGGCGGTCCAGGAAATCCTGACCGGAACCGCCCTGTTCCATGGCAAAGGAAACCGCCATGGAGCGAAGTTTCCGTACATTGGCAAGCCTTACCTTTCCGTTTTCCTGGGAAAGCAGCATTGGTTCGACCTGCAGGCGATCCATGATGGCATCGAACAGTTCCGGCAGGGAACTGAACAGGGCCGTCTGCCGAAGTGCCTTCAGGGTATCAAATACGGCCGTATAAGGCGGCTCGATGGCATGGGAAAGGGCATCCCACAGGGATTCGCCCGGCCAGTCCTCCAGGAGCCGGGTAATTTCCTGATCCGAAAGGCCGCCGAAGGGAGACCGGAGGAAGGAAGCAACAGCCCAGCTTTGGGACGGACTGAAAAGACAGGTAAGGAGAGTCATGAAGTCCACGACTTCCTGCTGTTCATAGAATCCTTTGCCGTCACTGAGGGAATAAGGAATGTTCCGTTCCGTCAGAGCGGCTACATAAGGATCGGCCAGACGGATGGCCGGAACCAGGATGGCGATATCCCCGTAGGACAGGTTCTCTTTTTCTGTCGTCAGTTCCAGGATTTTCTCCGCTGTCCAGCAGGCTTCCGCCTGCATTCCCTGAACAGGGTCCAGGCCTTCATCATCGATATGCACAGCCAGCGGTTTCTGGGTCGGCGGCTGGTTGGGAATCAGGTCCTGGGCAAAGACATCGGCCGCAGTATCGGTGCCCAGCAGGTCCCGAAAGAGACAGTTGCAGGCCTCGATGATTTCCGGAGCGGAGCGGAAGTTATCGGCCATGACAATATCCGTTCCCCCCTGCCGCACAATATCGTCCCGCACCCGGCGGAAGACACTGACATCGGCGCCGCGGAAACGGTAGATGGACTGCTTGGCATCACCGACCACAAAAAGATGATTTCCCTTCAGCTCCTTGGACGAGCCTCCGGAAAGCAGGTAGACCAGCTGTTTCTGTTCCTCATTGGTATCCTGGAACTCGTCGACCATGATGTAGTCAAAACGCTGCCGGTAGTGGCGGCAGATATCCGGGTTATCCCTGAGAAGCTGGACGGCTTTCCCGGAAAGGAAGGAAAAACTGTAGATTTCCTGGGAAACCGCTTCATCCATCAGGAACCGATGCAGCTTCTTCAGGACCTTTTCCCAGGCATGGGCAACGGGAATCGCCCGGATGTCGTCCTCCATACCCAGCAAATCATCAATGGCATTACGCCATGCCGTGTTTTCTTCCTTGATGGAGCGCATCGCCGGGGAAACCAGGCCCCTGATTTCCTTCAGGAACCCGTATTGGCCGGATTTGATCCAAGCCTGGTACTGCTGCCGGTTTTGAGCAAATTCCGCAAGGGCAGCCCCGCTTTTTGTCGGCTTCCCGGTACTTTTCCGGGTACTTTCCCACGCGGCAAGCAGGTCATCCAGTGCGCTGATGCAATGGTCCTCGTACTCAGCCCGGCGGTCCCGGCTTTCCCTGTAAGGAGTGTCAAGGCCGGGCAGAGCCAGAATATCCGGCAGCCAGTCGATGAGGCCGTAGAGGATGTTTTTTAAGCGTTCCGGCGGATAGAGTTCCAGCAACATCTGGACATCGGGATTCTTCATGCGAATGGAACGGTTCAGGAATTCCGTTACCGTCTGGGCCCGGAACTCATTGACCTCATATTCCTCCCGCACCTGGAATCCAGGATCCATACCGGCTTCCACCGGGTTTTCCCGGAGGATCTGGGAGCAGAAGCTGTCGATGGTGGTAATGGGGGCTCCGTCACACTGGCGAAGCTGTTGCTGCCAATGGGTACGCTCTTCCCCCGTTGAACCGGCGAGCCGCTCCAGGATGGCCGTCCTGACCCGCTCCCGCATTTCCCTGGCCGCCTTCCGGGTAAAGGTGATGGCCAGGATCCGATTGGCGCTGGTCCCGGGCTGTTCCAGGATTTTCAGGAAACGTTCCACCAGGACCCGGGTTTTCCCGGAGCCGGCACCGGCGGAAACCGATACGCAGCGATCCAGGGTTGTCATGGCCTGCAATTGTTCTGGTTTTGGTGTAAAGTCAGGCATGTTCCTTCTCCTCCTGCATATCATCGAACCCAAGGGCGGCGTTTTCCTTGACCCGGCAGACATCCCGGGCCGGACACCAGGTACAGTACTTTTTATTGCCCGGTTCCACGGCAAAGTCGCCGCGCCACATCCGCCGGATGGCTTCATTTACGGTCTGGCCAGCCAGTGCAACAATTTCATCAAGATCCTTGTTTTTCCTGTTCACGTTGGTAAGTTTCCGGTCCTGGGCATCCCGCGACCAGAAACCGCCGCTCCGCTTCCCTTTCCGGACTTCGTTATATACGGCTCCGTTGATGGCTTCCCGGGGAATGGAAAGGCTTTTTTCCGTTGCCTCCACGTACAGGGGAAGCTGGATATCCTTCCCATTTTCTATTTCTGCCTGCGTCGCGTGGCCGCCGGTCTTGTAGTCCATGATGAGGTATTCTTTTCCGTTGGAATCGATGCGGTCCACCTGTCCGGAGAAGGAAACGGGCATCCCGTCCACCTCCGCCTCAATGGCAGGCCAACCGCCGTTTCCACGGCCAAAGGCTTTTTCGACATAGGCCGGCAGCATGCCATTGGGGCTTTTCGCTTCATAGTCCAGCTCGGAAACCAGCCAGGCCTCCAACATACGGACATAGTTTTCCCGGATATGGCTGGTAAAAGCCGTCCGCGGAATGGATCCGTCCCGGAGAAGCCCCTCAAAGACGTCCCGCAGGTCCTTTTCCAGTTCTTCCTTCAACTTGGGCAGGGGCTGTTCGTACAGTTTTTCCTGTAAATGACGCCCCATGAAACGGGCCAGGGTGGTGTGGATGAGCGTGCCCACCACATTGGCTTCCGGGAACGGGGTCCGCTCTGCCGGCACGTCAAGGCCCCAGATATGGGTAAAAAGATACCGGAACGGACAGGTCACAAACGTATTGAGCTGCGAGGCGGAAAGATGGAGGGGCATCTTGCTTCGCTCAAGCTTTCCATTATACGGGGAATCCTTCTCCCAGCGATGGTCCTGATGCTCCTTCCGCTGCAGGAAGGCATCCCCCAGCACCTCCCGGAGCCAGGCTTTTTCCCGGTCACCCACCAGAGGGGCTTCTGCCAGCAATCCGATCAGTTCGTTCCGGCTGCGGCAGGAACGGACATCCGCTGTATATTCAGCCACGGGCAGCGATTCCCTGGTGAAAAAGCGCCGCAGCATATCGATGTAGCAGGACGGGCCGCCCTCTTCATCGGAATACCAGCTGAGGTGGACTTCCTTCGTTGCAAGGGCGACGGCGGAGGCAAAGAAATAATTGTCCCGTTCCCGCTGCTGTGCGGAAAACGAAATAGGCACACCGAGGCTGCGGCTCAGTTCCTGGCGTTCCTGATCCGAATAAAGCCAGCTTTCCCGCGGAATATAGGGAAAGACCCCGTCACGGACACCAAGGAGATAGACATAGGGAATGGAAACGCCCTGGATATCCGAGGCTTCCAAAACAGGGACACCTTCATCACAGCCCGGCCGCAATAGCGTCACGGCCCCTTTCAGGGATTCCGCCCAATAATCGTACAAGGTGGCAATCCCGATTTCCTCGTCCCGGAGGCCGCACTGGTCAAAAACGGTATCCATACCGTCAATGAACTGCCGGACCATTTCCTCCGCATGCGCCATGGTCCGTACCTGTTCCAATGTAACCTTTCCTTCCCGGTGCAGGTCTCCCCAACGGCGTACCGGGTTCCATGCATCCAATTGCCCCGCCAGCAGCTGATGCCACTGTCCGGCCGTGTGGGGCTTCATCAGTTCATCCAGAAAAGCTTCGGCTCCGGTGCCTTCCGACATGGGAGCAGCCAGTCCGCGATAGGCGAAAACGCTCTCCATATAGCGGTCCACACAGGCCCGGTCCAGGCTTTCCTTGTCGATCCGCCACAGGAAACCGGCCAGGGTTGTCCGGTACAGGGCCTTCCAGGCTTCCAGGTCTTCCGGGGCCATGGCGGCTTCAAACATTTTACTCAGGAAATCGGGCAGCGGCTGCCCTGCCAGGTCCGTTACGTCGGGCAAGGTTGAGGGGATGCCATATTCTTCGAAATAACGGCCCAGTCCCTGGTAATCCTGGAGATTCCGGACAAGGACGACCATTTCCTTTGTGGAAACGCCCTGCTGCAGCTTTGCCTTGATATCGGACAGGACAAACTTGATTTCACTGTCAGGGGATGCGGCCTCCCGCAAAAAGAAATGCTGTGCCTCTGCGGGACGGACCGGCGCTCCCTGCCAGTGCCCGGTGAAGAACCGAAGGTCTTCCGGCCGTTCCGTCTCTGCCTCCGACCGGACAGCTGCAAAGCCGAGGCCGACAAGGTCTTCCTGCAGCTGCCGGGTCGCGGCACTCAGTTCCGGCCGTTTTTCATCCCAAAAGAGCCCGAAGGAAATCGAGCAGTACGGCATCAGCGCCCGTACCAGGTCCTTTTGCATCCCGTTGAGTTCATTGAATTCGCTGAAATAGAGCTGATCCCAGGGGACGCTGCAGTCCTCTTCGGAAAGGACCGTCAGGGCTTCCTCATAGATCCCGGAAAGATCCGAAAGGCCGCGCTGCTGCATCAGTTCCTGATAGGCCGTGTAGATGCCTGCCATTTCCCGGTCCTTCCGTCCGCCCTTTGCCGCTTCTCGCTCCCAGTGCTCAACGGCGACAGAGAACTCCTCAGGGGGTACCTTCTGGGTTTCCAGTTCTTCAATGAGCTGGAGACAGCCTTCCCGGAAGCCTTTTTTATCGGCCAGTCCCTGGAAGTAGGGCAGCTTGTTCTGGGCTGCCAGGGCAGCAATGACTTCTTCCACGATTTTCCGCTGTGTATACCGGGAAATCAGCACTTTCCCATTTTCCCGTCCGTTCGTCCGCAGGATTTCACGGGGAATGGCATCAATCGTGGCAGTCTTCACAAGACCGGTTTTCCGTACAAGGTTCCGGAAAAACAGGTTGGGGACCAGGAAAAGGGCCCTGCCATAGGGAAATTCCGACGCTTCCTTCAGGAAGCGGTCCCGCATGGACTCCCCCAGCCGGGTATAGGTTACAATATGTTCCATGACCGCTATCTCCTTTTTATATGTTCTGCTGCCTATGAAAAAAGCGGCACCATGAACCCACCTGTTCTGCCTCAAGCCGTTCATGATGCCGCAGTTTCGTGCAGCAGTCCTTATTCCTCATTTTCAGTTTCTGCCGTCTCCTCCGGAGGCACTTCCCCGGAAGGAGCGGGAGCCGCCTTTTCCTCAGTCTTGCCATGGTAGAGACGGGCTACGATGACATCGACGGAATCCACATAGAATTCCGTGAGGGATACGACTTCCTTTACGATGGCCTGCCGCAGTTCCTCCACAACATCGGGAATGCAGGAGCCATAGTCAACACCGATTTTCAGTTCAAAGGAAACGTGACCTTTCGTGACGGTCCCGTTCTCGTCGATGACCGTATCGGTTTTATGGACCGTAATCTGGGGGACCATTTTATCCGTAACGCGCTTGGCCAGGGAAAACAAGGAGCTGCCCTCATTTAACGTAAGGGTCACGGAATCAAGATGGTCCACTGCCGAGCGGACAATCTCCACAAACACTTCGTCGCTGATGATGGTTTTACCTTGGATCATGCTGAATCCCTCCTTCAGGAACCGGGGTCATTGAAGCCCCATTGCCACGCGGTAACGTCCCGCCTTCCGCAAAGGAAACGTCAGCGGAACTCCACTTTCAGATGCTGGCGATTGACCAGCTTATGGTATTTATATTTGGGATACCCCACAAGCAGGCAGCCTACCACCACTTGCTTGGGCGGAACCTGGAGCAGTTCCCGCAGGGGTGCGTAGTCGGCACGGGCACAGGTTTCAATGAAGCCCATGATGGTCGTGCCCAGCCCCAGGGCGGGCGCATACAGTTCGGCATAGGCCAGGGCCTGTTCACTGTTGCTGACTCCCGTCACATTGAGGCGGCGGGTCAGGACAAAGACGAGCTGCTTGGCGTTGCGCCCGATGATATCGATGCCCCGTTCGCGATAAACGTGCAGCACCTTCATGAAATACCGGCGCCGCGGGGATTTATTGTCAATTTCCTCCTGCATCCAGTCGGCCACGCAATCCGTGATCTTCCGGATCAACGCCTTATCGGACAGGACGAGGAAATACAGTCCCTGGGAATTGGCGGCCGTCGGGGCAAAGCGGGTAATTTCCAGGAGCTGCTTCATTTTATCCTCGGAAACGTATTCCGGGGTAAAATTGCGGATACTCCTTCTCTGGCGCATGAATTCATAGACGGTCCTGGAATCCAGCATGGGCTGCGTGATGGGATCCATCTCTTCGGAAGGACAGCGGGAGTTTTCCAGGGCTCCCACAGGACAAACGGAAACGCAATGACCACAGGACATGCAGGACAGATCATTGATGCACTCCGGCCCGTTCTCCCCCATTTCAATGATGCAGCTGGGGCACACTTTTGCGCAGGTACCGCAATGCGTGCATTTCTCTTGGTCAATCGTGATAATTCCTGCCAACGATAACACCTCAACAATAAATAGTGCAGAACCAGTATATATCCAAAAAAAGCCGGACAACCGTCCGGCCTATTCTGCAATTGGCTCCCCGAGTAAGACTCGAACTTACAACAACTCGATTAACAGTCGAGTGCTCTACCGATTGAGCTATCGGGGAATATTTCATCAACGTTGTTTATTATACGGGAAACGATGGGCATTGTCAACAGCTTTTTTCACCCGGTACCGGTCCCCGCAGGAGCCCGCCGCCGTAAAAGCACGGGCCCTGCCCGTGGTTCAGGCCAATTCGCGCCTTACCACTTCAGCAATGGCTTCCGTGATGCGGTCCGTATCGGACTGACTCGGTCCCTGGGCCATGATGCGAATGAGGGGCTCCGTCCCGGAAGCGCGGACCAGGACCTGTCCATCCTCACCCAGTTCTTCCGTATAGTGGTGGGTAATTTCCTGAATGGCTTCGTTCGATTCCCAGCCGCTCTTGTCCTGGACCCGTACATTCAGCAGGGTCTGCGGATATTTCACCATCAGGGCGCCCATCTGGGAAAGGCTGCGGTTATGGCGTACCACGGACCCCAGCAGCTTGACGCAGGTCATCATACCGTCCCCGGTACGGGCCAGGTCGCCGAAAATAATGTGGCCGGACTGCTCGCCGCCCAGCTTATAGTCATGCTGGAGCATTTTTTCCAGCACGTAGCGGTCGCCAACGGCGGTCCTTACCGTGCTGCCGCCATGTTCCTTCATGGCCTTGGCCAGGCCAACATTGCTCATGACAGTGGTCACAAGGACATTATCCTTCAATTTGCCCGCCCGCATCAGGTCGAGGGCACAGATCAGCATGATCTGGTCCCCGTCCAGGGGCGTGCCCGTTTCGTCGACAGCCAGGCAGCGGTCTGCGTCGCCGTCGTTGGCAATGCCGCAGTCCGCTTTCATTTCAACGACTTTTTTCTGCAGGGCTTCCAGATGGGTGGACCCGCATCCATTATTGATATTGACACCATTGGGGTCGTCAAAGATGGGAATGACCTGTGCTCCCAGGAGCCGGAGAATCATAGGCGCAATCAGGCTATTGGCCCCATTGGCGCAGTCCATGACGACCTTCAGCCCGTTCAGTTTGGTATCGGCACAGTCAACGATATGACGGATGTACTGTTCCCCCATATCCGGTTCCTGAATGACACGGCCCACGGAAGAACCGGTCAGCGTCTTCGTATAGTCAATGGGCTGGGAAACGATGGCCTCGATTTCATCTTCCACGGCATCGGGCAGCTTGAAACCGCTCTTGGCAAAAAACTTGATTCCGTTATCCTCAAAAGGGTTGTGGGAAGCCGAGATCACCACGCCGGCATTGGCTTCCAGTTTTTCCGTCAGATAGGAAACGGCAGGCGTCGGAATGACCCCCAGCAGGTGGGCATTGCCTCCGGCACTGCAGATACCGGCAGCCAGTGCCGATTCCAGCATGGTCCCGGACAGGCGCGTATCCCGGCCGATGATGATTTTCGGAGTCTTGACTTCGCGGCCAAAGTATTGCGCTGCCGCCCTTCCCAGTTTATATGCCAGTTCCGCATTCAAGGGACCGTTGGCAACGCCGCGGACCCCATCCGTTCCAAACAATCGAGCCATAAAACAGCCTCCAGCTTAGTATTCGTATTTGCTGTTATTTTTCTTTTCCTTCAAACCACCCAGCTCCGCCAGCATCTGTCCCGGCGTGATCCCGTGGTAGGCCAACAGCACTAAGCAATGATACCATAAATCACTCATCTCGTAAACAACCTCTTCCTGACGGTTGTTCTTGGAAGCCAGCATCGTTTCCGTGCATTTTTCGGCCAGCTTCCGGAGGAGGTTATCCTGTCCCGACTCAAAGAGATAGCGGGCATACGACTTCGTTCCGCCGTTTTTGACCTGGTTCACGATGACATGGTACATTTCATCGATGACCATGGGCAACTTATTGTCCGCACTGGGCAGGCTTTCCCCGCTGGCGCTGTTCCAGAGCGGGTAGCTGAAGCAGGAATAGTTGCCCTCGTGGCAGGCCACCCCCTTTTGTTCCACCTTGACCAGCAGGGTATCCCCGTCACAGTCGTAAAGGATGCTGTGGACCTTCTGCGTGTTGCCGCTCGTCGCGCCCTTGTTCCAGAGTTCCTGCCGGCTCCGGGACCAGAACCAGGTATAGCCGGTTTCCACCGTGCGGGCCAGGGATTCCCCATTCATATAGGCCAGCATCAGTACGCGGTCCGTATGGATATCCTGCACGATAGCAGGGATCAGGCCGCGGGAATCAAATTTCAATTTTGAGATATCAATATTCACGATCAGCACCTCCTGTTCAACATAGGACAAAGAGGAAGGAGCTGCCAAGGACAGCGCCTTCCCCATAACAAGTTTACCACGAAAACAGCGGGGCTGCCAGGAAAAGTTCCTTACAGCCTTACCGTAACGCCCCGCTTTTGCAGGTATTCCTTCACCTGGCGAATGGAAAAAGTCCCGTAATGGAATACGGAAGCCGCCAGGGCAGCGTCCGCCTTGCCTTCCGTGAGGACATCATAGAAATCCTCCAGTGTGCCGGCCCCGCCGGAAGCAATGACGGGAACGGGTACTTCCTCTGCCACGGCCCGGGTCAGCTCCAGGTCAAAGCCATCCTTCGTGCCATCGGCGTCCATACTGGTAAGCAGGATTTCACCGGCTCCCAGGGAAACGGCTTTCCGTACCCATTCCAGGACATCCAGTCCGGTCGGGGTGCGTCCGCCATGGATAAAGACCTCCCAGCCGCCATTTTCCTTCCGCTTTGCGTCGACCGCCAGCACCATGCACTGGGCCCCATATGCTTCCGCGCCTTTTTGGATCAGTTCCGGCGTTTTCACGGCTGCCGTGTTGAGGGAGGTCTTATCCGCCCCCGCCAGCAGCACATTATGGATATCTTCCATGCTGGCAATCCCGCCGCCTACGGTAAGGGGCATAAAGACCTGCCGTGCCGTCCGTTCGATGACATCCAGCATGGATTTACGTCCCTCTACGGAGGCCGTGATGTCCAGGAAAGTCAGTTCATCGGCCTGTTCCTCTTCATAGTGGGCTGCCAGTTCCACCGGGTCGCCGGCATCGCGCAGCTGAACAAAATTGGTTCCTTTTACAACCCGCCCGTTTTTTACGTCCAGACAGGGAATGATTCGTTTTGCCAGCATCGTCATGCCTCCTTTGCAATGGCCGCCGCTTCCGCCAGGGAAATGGCCCCGGTATAAAGGGCTTTCCCGATGATGCAGCCTTCAATGCCGTTGCGGCTTTCCGCCTTCAGGCGGCGAATGTCGTCCAGTGTGGAAACCCCGCCGGAAGCCGTGACGGGAAGTCCGCAGGCCTTTGCCAGCGCCACGGTAGCTTCAATGTTGTTTCCGTTCATCATGCCATCCCGCGAAATATCGGTAAAGATGATCCGGCTGACACCGAGCGACGCCATTTTGCAAGCCAGGTCAGCGGCAGTCACGTGACCGCTCTTTTCCCAGCCATCGACAGCGACCTCGCCGTCCCTGGCATCTATGCCCACGACAATCTGCCCCGGAAAGGCACGGCACGCCGCTTCCACCAGTTCGGGATGGTAAACCGCCGCAGACCCAAGGATAACCTGATGGACGCCAAGATCAAGGAGCCGGCGGACCTGTTCCAGGGTCCGGATACCGCCGCCCACCTCAATGGGGATGCCCCCTTCCCGGATAATGGCCTGAATGGATGGAAGGTTCCGGCTTTCCCCTGCCAGGGCCCCGTCCAGGTCCACGACATGGATACAGGAAGCCCCTTCCCGGGCCCACTTTTTCGACATGGCACCCGGATGGCTGCCGTAAACGGTTTCTTTTGAAAAATCACCCTTCAAGAGGCGGACACATTGCCCGCCCCGCAAATCAATGGCCGGATAGAGATTCATGGTTCCCACTCCTTAAAGGCTTTCAGCATGGCCAGACCGGCAAAGGAAGACTTTTCCGGATGGAACTGGAAACCCTGGATATTTTCTTTTCCGACGGAAGCCACCACGGTCGTGCCATAGTCCGTAACGGAAGTGATGACGGACCGGTCTTCCGGGTCGGAGGCATAGCTATGGACAAAATAGACCATCTGGCCGTCGGCGTCCTTCATAAGAGGTGACGGATTGACCAGTTTCAGCTGGTTCCAGCCCATATGGGGAATCTTGTAAGGGGTGCGGATAAGGCGCACCTGCCCCTTGAACAGGCTCAGGCCCTTTACTCCGGGCGACTCCTCACTGCCTTCGAACATCAGCTGCAGCCCGACGCAGATACCCAGAAAGGGCTTACCGCTTTCCACGGTCTTATAGATAGTATCGACCAGCCCGGACGCCACGAGATGATCCATGCAATCCCCAAAGGCACCGACGCCGGGCAGGATGACGCGGGGCGCATCCAGGATGGTCCTGGCGTCATGGGTAATTACCGGATCCGCACCGATTTTCTTCAGTCCATTGAAGACACTGTGAAGATTGCCGCGTCCGTAGTCGATAATGGCAATTTGATTGTTATCCATGTCATTGATCACCTCTTATTATGAGCCGGCGGGCAGTGACCCCCGCCGGATTTTATAAGGAACCCTTGCTGCTCATCACACCGTGCACCCGTGGGTCCAGGGCCACCGCTTCCGACAGGGCCCGTCCGAAGCCCTTGAAGATGGCCTCCAGCATGTGATGGGTATTTCGCCCGTAAGGGACCTGGATATGAAGGGTCATTCCGCTCTGTACGGCGATGGCCCGGAAAAAGTCTTCCCCCATCTCCGTATCGAAATTTCCCAGCGTGACACGGGGAATCCGTTCGGCATCCCATACCAGGAAGGGACGGTTGCTCAGGTCGAGGACGATCTGGGCCAGGGCCTCATCCATGGGAAGCAGACAGCTGCCATACCGATGGATCCCGGCCCGGTCACCCAGGGCTTTTCGCAGGGCCTCACCAAAGGTCAGCCCTACATCCTCCACGGTATGATGGCAGTCAACTTCCAGGTCGCCCTCCGCCTTGACGGTCAGGTCGAACTGTCCATGAACGGCCGTCAGGGTCAGCATATGGTCCAGGAAGCCCACGCCCGTGGCAATGTCGGTTTTTCCACTGCCATCCAGATTCAGGGATACAAGGACCCGGGTTTCCTTTGTCCTGCGTTCCACCTCTGCCTGTCTCATGGCGGTCACTCCTTTCCAAAGCCGATGATCTCAGCCACGGCTTCGACAATGGCGGCATTTTCTTCCGCCGTACCTACAGAAATACGGAGGCCGCCGGGAAGAAGCGGATGCTGTGAATAATTACGGATCAGGATCTTGCGGTCCAGCAGGGCATCAAAGAGGTATTTGCCGCCCGCCCTGGCGCGTCCTGCCTCGTCATCGGCATCGGTGCCGGCTTTCTCCGCCAGTACGTCCAGGACCTTGCCCTGGGGCCGGATCATGATGAAATTGCTGCCCGAGGGATAAACCTGAAACCCCAGTTTTGCCAGGTCGCTGCTCAGGGCCTCCCGCAAACGGACAATGCGGCTGACACGGTCCTTCAGGTAATTGTCATCGGCAAGGAATTCCCTGGCAATGGCAAGGGTGAGCCCATTGACATGGTACGGCAGCAGGACCTTTTTCAGGATCTTCATGACAGGGACGCTGCCCACGCCGTATCCGATACGCAATCCGGCCAGACCATAAGCCTTGGAGAAGGTTCTCAGGACCAGCAGGTTATCATACCGGTTGACCAGGTCCAGGGTGGAATTGCAGGAAGCGTCCTGACCGCCGTTGCTGAATTCGATATAGGCCTCATCCATGACGACCAGGCAATCCACCGACCTGATGATTTTTTCCATGGTCGCCTTTTCATTGTAGGTTCCCGTCGGATTATTGGGATTGCAGAGGATAAGGACCGCCGGCTTCTCCTTGCGGCAGAAGCTGATCAGGGCATCCGGGTCCACCCGGCAATCCTCAGTCAGGGCAAAAGGCACGGGGATGCTGTCTGCCAGGTCGACATAGGTCTCATACATGGAAAAGGAAGGGTTCGGATAGGCAATCATCCGCCCGGCCCCGCCAAACGCATAGCAGAGCTTCTCCAGGAGTTCGCTGGACCCGTTGCCCAGGCATACCTGGAACGGCTGGACCCCGATTTTTTCCGCGATCATTTCGCAGAGGTCCTCCCCATGCATGGAAGGATAACGATTGATCGGACAGGCCTTAACGGCAGCCAGGAGCTTTTTTTCCATGGCGTCACCGCAGAATTCATTGGTTTCATTGGCATTGACGATAATATCGGCATCCGGCACCGTTTCCACGGTATAATCCTCGATGCGGTCCAGACTGTCACGCCCTTTGATTTTCTTCATGGTCATTCCCCCCATTTAACAAAGATCGGTCCTGCGGCCTTCGTTACTTCAAGGCATCCTTCCGGATGCGAATGGCGTTGGCGTGGGCCTGCAGGCCTTCCGCTTCGGCCATGGCAATGATATCATCGGCTGCCTCGGCCAGGGCATCCTTCGTATAGGAAATGATGCTCGTTTTCTTCATGAAGGTTTCCACATTCAGGACGGAATAGAAACGTGCCGTTCCGCCAGTCGGCAGGATGTGGTTGGGGCCGGCATAATAATCGCCCAACGGTTCCGGGGAATAGGCTCCCAGGAAGATGGCACCGGCATTGCGGATATAGGGAACCAGGGAGAAGGGATTTTTCGTACTGATTTCCATATGCTCCGGTGCGGAAATATTGGCCATATCGATCACGGTCTTCATATCCCTGGCCAGGATGATCTTTCCCATCTGGCTGAGGGATTGGGCCGCGATTTCCCGACGGGGCAGTTTTTCCAGCTGCACGTCCACTTCGTCCGCAGTGCGTCTGGCCAGTTCTTCATCATCCGTGATCAGGATGGCACAGGCCAGGGGATCATGTTCGGCCTGGCTCAGAAGGTCCGCTGCCAGGTATTTGGGATTGGATGTCTTATCGGCCACGATCAGGATCTCACTGGGGCCGGCCAGCATATCAATATCCACATGGCCATAAACAGCTTTCTTTGCCAGGGTCACAAAAATATTGCCAGGACCCGTGATCTTTTCAACCTTGGGGATGGTTTCCGTCCCAAAAGCCAGGGCCGCTACCGCCTGGGCGCCGCCCATCTTATAGATTTCCCTGACCCCGATTTCCCGGGCCGTGCAAAGGACATAGGGATTCATCCGGCCATCCCGGCCAGCTGGGGCGGCCATGACAATACGGGGTACCCCGGCAACCATGGCGGGCACGGCATTCATGATGACACTGGACGGATAGGCGGCAGTCCCACCGGGAACGTAGATCCCGACAGAATCGACAGGGGTCATTTTCTGGCCCAGGAAAGATCCGTACGCCCGCGGTGTCAGCCAGGTCTTGGGCATCTGTTCCTCATGGAATTTCCGCACATTGGCAATGGCCCGCCGGATGGCAGCCATGGTTCCGGGATCGACGGCCTTTTCCGCTTCCGCGAATTCCGCTTCGGAAACGGCGATGCTCCGGCTGTCAAGATCCGCCCCGTCGAGCAGTTTCGTATAATAGAAGAGTTTGCTGTCCCCTTCCCTGCGAATGTCCGTCACAATCCGGTCGACGACCTGGGCGGCCGTCAGCTTCGCGCCAAACATCTTTTCCGTTCCTGCCGCGACGCGGGGGGACAATTCCACTTCGTCAAAGGCCTTCTTTTTCAATAACCGGCTGATTTCCTCCGCCGTACTGTTTCTTTCATCCCATATTTTCATGGCTGTGCTTCCTCCTTCAATACTTTTTTCAGGTCCCGGACCAGCTTCTTGATCCGCTGGTGCTGCAGCTTGAAGCTGACCTTATTGGCAATGAGACGCGCCGAACTGGGATAGACCGTGGCAACTTCCTTCAGGTTGTTTTCCCGTATGGTCGTCCCGGTTTCCACAATATCCACGATCAGTTCACTGAGCCCGACGATGGGAGCCAGTTCGATGGACCCGTTCAATTTGACGATTTCCATCTGCATGCCCATTTTGTCAAAGAACTCCACGGCACTGTTCGGATATTTCGTGGCGACCCGCATATGGGTGTAATCCATGATGTTGGGCAGAACCCTGGCAGCGGGTACGGCCATCATCAGGTGGCATTTGCCGTAACCCATATCCAAGAGCTCGTACACGTCCTTGCGCTGTTCCAGAAGCACATCCTTGCCGATGATCCCGATATCAGCGGCACCATATTCAACATACGTCGGCAGGTCCATGGTCTTGACAATGATGAATTTCACCTTCGTCTCCTCATTGGTAATGACCAGCTTGCGGGAATCTTCCACAACATTGTCCGCGGCATAACCGACCTTGGCCAGGACCTTCACTGATTTATCAAAGAGCTTGCCCTTCGGCAGGGCAATCGTTAAATAATCCATGCTGTTCCTTCTCCCTTATTTGACATACACGAGTGCCTCGCAGCGATTCATCGGGCAGGCCCCGGCGGCTTCCTCGTAGCTCATGGGTGAGGTTGCCACCTTGACGGTCCGTCCATCCCCACGCAGCTGCATGGCCTTGGCAATGGCCTTTTTTTCGCTGCCTTCCGGCCAGGCCACATACATGTCCCAGGTGGACTGGTCCTTGAAGCGGCCTTCCCGGCGCAGGGCCAGGATAATCCGATCAATCCCCATGGCAAATCCCGTGGCCGGCATGGGGCTGCCAAATTTGGCCATCATGGTATCATAACGCCCGCCGCCGCAGATGTTGAACCCAATCTGAGGGCCGTAGGCTTCAAAGACCATCCCCGTATAGTAATCAAAATTCCGAATGAGGCTCAGGTCAAAGGAAAGGTATTCCGTAACGCCGTAGGCCTCACAGAGACTGTAGATTTCCAGCAGGTTATCCAGGGCTTCCTGGCTTTTCGGATTGGAGGCGTGCTTATGAAGGTTGCGAAGCATATCCGGTCCGCCCTGCAGGTACAGGAGCTGTTTCAGCATCTTCTGCACCGGTTCGAAGGAAATCACGTCAGCAGCCTTTTCCAGGGCCACCGAATTATGGGACAGGATCATCTGCTTGACCCGTTCCGTCTGGGCCGGTGTCAGTTCCGCATCTTCCAGGAGCCCGTTGATGAATCCACTGTGTCCGATACTCAGGATAAAATGGCCCAGCCCGGCTGCCTTCAGGCTTTGTACGGCCAGGGCCAGGACTTCCGCATCGGCCTGGGCATTGGCCTCACCAAAGAGTTCCACACCGGCCTGGCAGAATTCACACTGCCTCCCGGCCTGGGTTTCCTCGTGGCGGAACACATTGGCAATATAAAAAAGACGCTTGACACCCTCGACGGGGCTCATGCGCGTCACGACCATACGGGCCAGGGGCGTGGTCATTTCACTTCGCAGCATGAAGGTCCGGTTGTCGCGTCCGAGAAACTTCATGCTCTCGTCCGGCAGGTCCGCACCGCTCAGGTCAAAGGTGTCAGCGTATTCAAAGGTCGGCGTAATCGCTTCATCATATCCCCAGGCAAGGAAGTTCTTGGCGATCCGGTCCTCCATGTTCCTTTTCATCCGGGCTTCGCCGGGAAGAATATCTTTTGTACCATAGGGAATCTGCAACAGGTTGCGAGTCATTCTTTCTTATCTCCTTCTTCAAGGAGCAGCGGGATCACTTTCCGATACCCGCCGGCTCCGTAATTCAAACAGCGATTGACACGGGAAACGGTCGTGCTGCTGGCCCCCGTATCATTGACGATCTTGGCATAGTTTTCGCCACGATGAAGACGCACCGCCACTTCCAGGCGCTGGCTGAGCGCTTTCAGCTCATTGGGCGTGCATATATCATCCAGGAAATTAAGACACATCTTTTCGTCCTTCAAAACCAGAAATGCCCTTGCGAGCCGGTGGAGTTCCTTTTTCCTGAGTCCAGTCTGCATGTCCCTTAACCCCTTTCCTGAATTCAATCAGTATTTTTGTCCAAAGTTTTATCGATTTACTACGCTAATACATTACCACGATGATGCAATCATTGCAAGTAATTTTTTTCAAAATCCGCACAATTTTTAACGTACCGCCCGTTACCCATAAAAAGAACCCGCCGCTTCCGCATGGAAACGACGGGCCGGGAAAATTCCCTTATTTGATTTTCGTCTTGTTCAGGTGGGCGCTGATCCGGTTCCCCACGGTCTGGACAAGCTGCACCAGGACGATGAGGATAATCACCGTGGCCACCATGGTATCCGCCTGGAAGCGCTGGTACCCATAGCGAATGGCCAGGTCACCGAGTCCGCCGCCGCCCAGGGCACCGGCCATGGCGGAGCTGCCGATGAGACTGATCATGGCCAGGGTCACGCCCAGGACAATGGAATGCATGGATTCCGGAAGCAGGACCTTCCAGATGATCTGCATGGGGCTGGCACCCATGGATTCAGCCGCTTCGATGACGCCGGGATCGACCTCCAGGAGGGAGGATTCAATGATGCGGGCAATAAAGGGAGTGGCCGAAATGGTCAGGGGTACAATGGCCGCGGTGGTACCGATGGAGGATCCGACAATGAGCCGGGTCAGGGGAATGATGGCCACCATCAGGATAATGAACGGCGTGGAACGGGTTGCGTTCACCACAGCGCCCAGGCTGCGGTTGATGACCTTGTTTTCAAGGATATGCCCCTTGCCGGTTACCGTCAGGATCACACCCAGGGGCATGCCAAACAGCGTGGCCAGGGCGGCCGACACGAGGACCATATAACAGGTCTCTCCCAGGGAGCGGAGAAGCATATTGACCATATTAGCTGACATAACCAATCACCTCAATCTGTAGACTCAAGCTGCGCAGGTAATCCATGGCGTCCTTCATATGCTGCTCGTCGGCGTCCATGCCGATCAGCAGGGTGCCGTAGGGGATGTTCTGCAGGGTTTCCACGTTACCGGACAGGATATTGACGTCCACATTGTATTTCTTGATGAGCACGGCAATGACCGGCTCTCCCGCGCTGTCGCCGAGGAAGTGCAGCCGTACCAGGGCCTTGTCGCCGGGCTTATAAGGCTTATGCAGGGACATCTGCTTGACCAGGTCCGGAACGATATCGGTCCGCGTGCTGGCCACGAATTCCTTGGTTGTCGGATTCTTCGGGTTCGTAAAGACCTCGTACAGGGACCCTTCCTCAATGATCCGGCCGGCTTCGATGACTGCCACATGATCGCAGATTTCCTTGACCACGTTCATCTGATGCGTAATCATGACGATGGTGATGTTCAGCCGCTTATTGATGTCCCGCAGCAGTTCCAGAATGGATTCGGTCGTCTGCGGATCAAGGGCACTCGTAGCTTCGTCGCAAAGGAGGACCTTCGGGTCGGAAGCCAGGGCACGGGCAATGCCCACGCGCTGTTTCTGCCCGCCCGAAAGCTGGGAAGGATAATGGTCCCTGCGATCGGTAAGACCGACCAGTTCAAGCAGGGAATCCACCTTCTTTTTGATTTCATCCCCGGATTTTCCCTGGATTTCCAGGGGGAAGGCAATATTCCCGTACACCGTCCGGCTGCTCAGCAGGTTAAAATGCTGGAAAATCATACCAATGTTCTGCCGGGCCTTGCGGAGCTGGGAAGGACTCATTTTCGTCATATCCTGGCCATCCACCAGGACCGTCCCGCTGGTCGGCGTCTCAAGCATATTGATGCACCGGACCAGGGTACTTTTTCCGGCACCGGACAGGCCGATGATCCCAAAGATCTCCCCTTCCCCAATGGACAGGTTGATGTCCGTCAGCGCCTGCAGATCACCGGTATTGGAATGATAGACCTTATTGATATGCTGCAGTTCAATCATACCTACACTCCTCCTTGACAATAAAAAAATTCCTCTTCAAAAATATGAAGAGGAATTCGCGCTATTCATTCGTCTTCATCTTTCAGGTAATCCCTGCTGGACTTAGCACCGTTCACTTCCGTGATGGTTGCCGTAACATCATGGGGCCATTCCCTCCGTTACTCTTGATGAATTGTACTGCATTATCATATACAATGCGTAATAATTTGTCAATATGTACTTTTGGTAGCAAGGAGCCGCACCAGGATCATGGCAGGCAGTTCCAGGACAAGGCAGGCCCGTTCAGGCCCGGCTCCCGAAAACAGGGTATTTACGAAGCAGGAAATGTCATGACAAAGACCTTCAGGTCAATGAGCCTGGTCTCGACATTGCGTACATAGGCCAGGATGGCCAGGGTATTTTCGTTGATGACCGCCAGTTTGGCACAGTTCAGGTCACCGCCCAGCAGTTTGGAGCTGTTGAAATTGCCAAGATACATGCCGTCCTTTTTCCACAGCTTCAAGGTAAAGCCATCGATGACTGCAATATAGCGGTCCAGAATGGCCATATCCACCAGGTTGTAGATGGAATCCTTATCAGTAGGTTCATAGCTTCCATAATACTGGATGAGCTGCCCTTTTGGTTTGAAAGCAGCCACGATATTGAAGCCGTTCGGCTTGATCCGTCCGCCGCCGTACACGGTCCCATCCTTCATGACCTGTACCAGCGTGAGGCCGCCCTTGAACGGATAGGCCCGGTTATGGAGAAAGGCAGGGCGGTTGTTGGTAAGGGCCCCGTCCTTGACATCGGCCACGGTAAAATTATCGTTGCCATACAGGTAGGCCTTCTGTTCGTCCGGCAGCAGGGCAATCCGTGTCGCCGTCGTGCTGCCTTCCAGACTGGCAATATCATTTCCGTTCATCAGGGAATGGACACCCTTGCGGATATAGTAAACGTTATTGTCCCGGTCGACGGTCATGCCGAAGATCATCTTATCCCGAAGCGTAAGGACCCCGTCCTTGCCAAAGCCCTTGAAGGGAACCAGCATCCCCTGCTGGATGTCATAGGCCCGCACGTCGGTACGGCTCCCGTCGTCACTGCGAATGGCCAGATAGAGATGGTCGTTTTTCATAAAGAAACGGACAATCTTATCTACATCATTGCAGGTCAGGCGGAAGGTATTGATTTCCTGCAGGGCAAGGTTCACATGGGAAATTTCCACGTTCCGGATGGGCTGCGGTTTTGGCTTGATGACATTGTACCGGATTTCCCCACGATAATGATAGACAGCGGCACCCGCCACTGCCGCGACAAGCAGGAAAACCAGTTTCTTTTTATTCGATTTGAGAAAAGGAAGGACTTTCTCTTTGATGAAGGACACCGGGGCTGCTCCTTTCACGGAATGGTCCGCTGTGAAGGTTCAGGGCATCACAGCGCTATCAGTATATCATATCAGGCAATGGGTGGGCAAAAATTTTGCTACCATAAGGACACGGGTCAACCGGTAAAAAGGAAAAACCGGGGAGGGCCACTAAAAGGATTCCTCAGTGGCAGCAGAAATGACAGTCCGCTCAAAAACAGTGCAGCCCGCTTCTTTTCGGAAGAAAGGAAACGGGCTGCCAAGCGTATTGGATTGCAACAGTTCAAATGGACAAAACAGATAAAGGAAACCTCCAGCCTGGCAGGGTTTCCTTTTTCTCAACGGACAAAAGGCAGGTCAAAAATGCCGATCTTCCGATGACCCTGCTGATAGGACAGGTCATTTAACAGGAAAACGGTCCGTTCCTCCCATTTATTGATTCCAATCATGGTCAGTGAAGCCGGCCGGATATCGAAGGAAATCTGCTTTTCCGCCACTTCATCGATGCCAAGGCCCAGCCAATAAAAGAGAATGTTTTGAATGCTGCCCTTATGGGCCACGACAATCACGGGCTCTTCCGTATCCGCCAGGGCAGCAAATCCCCTTACGGTCCGCTCATAAAACTGGCGCCGCGTTTCGCCGCCGTCATAGTTTACGTGGTCAAGCTCCCGCCCCGTCACCGGAGGATGGTAAAAGGCCTTGGCATCCCGGGTGAAAAGGCCTGCCGCCTTTCCATTGTTTTTCTCCCGCAGGAACAGACAGGGCCGGATGTCCTCTGTTCCCAGGGCACGGGCAAGGATGCCCGCCCCTGTAAGACAGCGTTTCAAATCGCTGGTATAGATAATGGGCTTCCGCTGACCGGCAAAATCGAGTGCCAGGATTTCCGCCAATTTGTGGAACTGGGCCTTTCCCGCTTCGGTCAATTCCGAGTCGGTCCAGCCACCGGTGAGGGACTGGACATGATGGAGCGCTTCGCCGTGTCGAATCAATAGAATCACAATTGTTCTCCTTTGTGAACGGACAGGTGAAAAAACTGCCAGCTGCGGATGGTTGGAACGCATCCGGCCGGTCCATGGACTGAAAAGCCGTCTCCCCTGCAGGAAAAAGGCCTGGAGTGCCTGCTGGACTGTTCGTCCATCAGATGTACCGCTTCAACGTAATGGCCATGCGGCCCTTTTTGGTGGTACCGCGAACTTCCGAAAGCTCAACCCGCCCCCGGGACCGGAAGGAGATGACATCCCCTTCCTTGACGGTCTGGGATGGGTTTTTGGCATCCTGCCAGTTGACACGGACATTCTGTCCCTTGATTTCCTCTGCCATCCGGGAACGGGATACGCCATAGCCTGCCGCTCCAACCGCGTCCAGGCGAAGGGCCGAAACTGTTGCCGAAATGATCTTGACGCGCTGTTCCTTTTCCTTCAGGTCCGTCAGGGGAATTTCCCTGACCTCCACCGTTGCCGCCCCTATTTTAGTCAGGTTGCTGAGAATAAAAGGGACCATGGCCTTATCAACCACCATCTGGGCGCCGTCATCATTGAAGACAATATCACCCAAGATATCCCGGGTACAGCCCATCCCCATGAACGCCCCCAATACATCGCGATGGCCGACATCGTAATAGCGCTTGTCCCAGGAAACCTGCAGGGCGGCAATGGCAAAATCCGGTTCCCCGTAAAAGTCATCACAGATGAAGGCGACCCGCATCCGTTCTGCGTTCTGGAATCCGCCGAAGCTCTTCATGGTCACCTGGGAAAAGTTCGCGACCACAATTTCTGCCACATTATAGCCATGAGGGTCCATAAAACCGCTCACCTTGTAGCGGCGGCTCTTGCGTGCACTTTCCGCCAGGTCCAGCAGTTTTCCGGCCAGTTCCTCATCGCCGCTGGCCTTGAAATAGCGTAAGATTTTTTCTCTGTCTACCATATTTTTATTTCTTCAGCGCGGCGCTGCGATTCAAAACCGCCTGTACCGCGTCGTAGAACGCTCCTCTCACTCCGTGATTTTCCAGGGCCTTGATGCCCGCAATGGTCGTGCCGCCGGGGCTGGTCACCTGATCCCGCAGCTGGGCCGGATGCAGTCCGGTCTTGAGGGCCATCACGCCGCTGCCAGCCATGGTCTGGGCTGCCAGCTTGATGGCCAGCTGACGAGGCAGGCCCGCCATGACACCGGCATCGGCCATGGCATCGATGACGACAAACAGGTATCCCGGGCCGCAGCCGCTGATGGCCGTAATGGCTTCCATGGCGCTTTCATCCACCCAGACAGTTTCCCCGCAGGAAGTGAACATGGCATCAGCCGCTTTTTTGGCGGCTTCCGACACACGATCATCCGCCGTAAGGGCCGTCATGCCCATGCCGACAGCCAGCGGAGTGTTCGGCATGGCGCGCACAACCGGACAGGAAGGAACCAGGGCATGCAGCATTTCCAGGGAATAGCTTCCCATGATGGAAAGAACCGTAGCCTTTCCGGAAAGGGTCCGCACAAGGTCTTCCGTCACCGCCTTTGCAGCCATCTGCGGTTTCACGGCAAGAACGACAATGTCCGCGCCCGCTGCCGCTTCCGCATTCTTTTCATGGACCGCTACGCCATACGTTTGGGACAGATAGTCCCGACGGGCCTGGGTAGGAACCCCTACCGCCACATCTTCTTTCGTAACAATCCCGCCTTTGAGCATGCCCTTCAAAATGGCTTCGCCCATGGCACCGCATCCGATAAAAGCAACCTTTCCGATTTTCATTTCTCCCATGGTGCCGCGCCTCCCTGTTCCGCGTAGTTCGTATTTTCTACATCAATATCCACATTACGGGGTGCACAGACCATGATATTGCGCCCCACTTTTTTCAGGGTACCGTCAAGCGCATAGATTGTGCCGCTGATGAAATCGACGATCCGCTTTCTTACGTCACTGTCCGTATCTTCAAAATTAATGACCACGGGCTGGTTCTTGCGCAGGTAGTCCGCCATCTTCTGGACCTCATCGAAATTGATGGGTTCAATGACGACAACACTGACCTGATTTTTTGCCAGGGGCATGGAAATCAGCTTATCTTCCTCCCGGGAACCCTTTCCCGCATAGGACCGTTCTTTCCGGTTTCCGCGGGCATCATCCTCGTCCCAGGTCTTGGCCCCGAACATCGGAACGACATTATCGCCCTCTTCCCCCATTTCGAATTCATCTTCGTCGGAACGAAGGCCAAACATGCGCAACAAGTTATCAAAGATTTTCATGGAATAACGCTCCCCCTGTCAGAATTTGAGACTGTAATCACGGGCTCCGAAAAGAGCGGACCCGACACGGATCTCGTTGGCCCCTTCCTCAACGGCAATCCAGTAATCATGGGTCATCCCCATGGACAGAATATCCACATCCTCACGCTGCAGCTGCTGTTTCAGGTACACAAAATCCCGATAGCCAGCGGCAAAGACCGGACGGGTTTCTTCCACATGGTCCGTGGCCTGGGCAATGACCATGACGCCGCGGACACGGATATGGGGATAGGAAGAAAGGGTCGGAATGACAGCCCGAAAATCATCAGGGGCAAAACCGCTCTTCTGTTCTTCCCCGGCTTCATTGATCTGAAGCAGTACATCCTGCACCTTGCCCAGGCCGGCAGCGGCTTTATCGATATGCTCCAGGATCTTGGCACTGTCCGCGGATTCAATAAGGGCAAAGTGTTCCACAGCATGCTTGGCCTTATTGGTCTGCAGGTGCCCGATCAGATGCCAGGTTCCTCCCGGCGGCAGGACTTCCTGTTTATGCATGGCTTCCTGCACCCGGTTTTCCCCGATATGCGTGAGCCCGGCCTGCAGGGCCTCCGTAACAATTTCCGGCGGATGATTCTTGGTCACGGCCAGGATGGTCACCGTATTCCCCGTGATTTTTTCTTCCTTGCGATGAGCCAGGGCTTCATTGATTTTAGCCTGTACAGCCGCTATCTTCTCCTCCAACATCAACAATCCATCTCCTTGCCAGTATTTCCTCCTGCAAGCGGGGATCCCGGGTACACGCCGTCCAACCCCGGCAGGTTTTTACTTGCGATATAAAATGGCCGCGAACCGGCCTGTCCGTCCTTTTTCTGCACGATAGGAAAAATAATCCTGCGATTCGGCCGTGCACACCTGGGCCGTGAGGATCCGGTCAGCCTTTACACCGGCCCGGCACAGGGCCTCCCGGTTCAGTTTCCAAAGGTCCATCTGATAATGGCCGGGACGGGTCGGCACAAAACAGTCCTCAAACCCGGGGGCTTCCTTATGGACCCGTTCGTCGACTTCATAACAGCAGGGTCCAATGGAAGGGCCAATGGCCGCAATCACGTCGGAAGCCTGCGTCCCAAACTGGCGTTCCATCAGCTCAAGTGCCTCCGTTCCGATGCAGGCCACGCTGCCCCGCCATCCCGCGTGGACGAGCGCCAATACCCCTTTTACCGGGTCGACCAGAAGAACGGGCGTACAGTCCGCATAAAACAGCATGAGCGGCACGCCGGCTTCCCCCGTAACCAGGCCATCCGTATCGGGAATGGTTGAGGCCAGGTCAAAAACGCCTTTACCACCATCCGCCTTCCCAACGGTGACCACGTGATGACCATGGACCTGGGCGCAGGTTACCGTGCGCTTCAGGTCAAAACCGATAGCACGGGCTGCCTTCTGGCGGTTCCGCAGGACCATCCCCGCAGCATCGCCAACGTGCAGCGCCAGGTTGAGCGAGCCTGGCACAAGCAGGCTTTCCCCGCCCTGACGGCAGGTAAAGGCATTGATAAAGCCCAGCTGTTCCAAGGCAGGAAAGGAACCATATTTTATTCCATCCACCGTGTGAAAGGTAAAAGTTTCCATGGTTTCGCCTCCTTCCGTAACAGCGGGCTTTCTCTTACTTCTTCGTTTCTTTCAGGGCTTTTTCCATCCGGTTGATCATCGTATCAAGGACCTTCAGGCGGGCAAAGTATTTATTGTTTCCTTCCACAACAGTCCAGGGAGCCGCCACGGTATCGGTCTTATAAAGCATTTCATTGACCGCATCCACATAAGCATCCCATTTATCCCGGTTGCGCCAGTCCTCTTCCGTAATCTTCCAGGTCTTATCCGGGTCTTCCTCCCGGGCCTTGAAGCGCTTGAACTGTTCTTCCGGGCTGATGTGCATCCAGAATTTCTGGACAATGATGCCCTGCTTGGCCCATTGGGCCTCCATGTCATTGATTTCCTTATAAGCGCGCATCCAGTCCTTGACAGGTGTAAAATGCTCCACCCGCTCAACCAGGACGCGGCCGTACCAGGTACGGTCAAAAACAGCAATTTCCCCCGGCGCCGGCATGCGGGTCCAGAAACGCCACAGGTAATGGAATTGCTTTTCAATGTCATTGGGAGCACTGACCGGATTCACCTTATATCCCAAAGGATCGAAGGAAGCCGTGAGGCGCTTGATGGCACCGCCCTTGCCGCCGGCATCCCAGCCTTCAAAGGCCACGATGGTACTGATTTCCTTTTTAGCCAGCTCATATTGCAGCTCGCCGAGCCGCTTCTGGTATTTTTTCAGCCGGCTATCATACGTCTTTTCATCCATTTCCTTGTCGCACTGGTAACGTTCCAGAATGGAAGGGATCGATGGGTCGGAAACATAGGAAAGCGGCGCCGCTTCCTTTTTCACCTGGCTGGAGGCCAGGGCTTTTTCAAACTCGGCAACGAGGATATCCATGACATTGGCAACACCGGTACGGAAATCCTCCATGGGCACGCTATGCCAAGGTGCAAAATCCGTGTTGGTGGCGGCCAGCATCTTTTCATAGACGTCCCGATAAGCCTTGTAATCCACACCTTCCACTCCGCCGGGCGTCAGTTCTTCCCAGCGGCTGCCAGCCGATTCAGCCCCTTTGGCAATGTTCTTGTCCTGCTGCTTCTTGGAAATATGGGTAAAGATCTTGATGATCCGGTAACCGCCATCGACCAGTTCCCGTTCAAAATCATTGATTTCCTCGAAAGGAACATGATACCATTCACTGGCTTCGTCCGGGTCGCCCACTTCATGTTCATTGCGAAGGAAATACCAGGCCCGGTGATGAATGGCAATGCCGCCAAGGGGAGGCAGTTCCTTCCAGAACTGTTCAAAGAAGGGGCTCTTCTTTTGGCGTTCCGTCGTCTTTGATGAGGAAAACACACGGAACCCACGGGGATCGAGGGCGGAGATGACTTTATTGATCAGCATCCCGCGGTAGGAACCACGGAAGCCTTCGAAGAGCACGATGACAGGCACCTTGGCATCCCGCAGGGAACGCTGCAGGAATCCCAGCCTTGCGCTTTGCTTGTCGAAATTTTTGGAATAAGTGC
>CADBQR010000077.1 GCA_902796945.1 uncultured Acidaminococcus sp. | reverse complement strand
CCGGATTGTACCGGCCGTTGCCGCTGCCGTGGCCAAGGTTGCCATGGAACAGGGCATTGCCCGTGTAAAACGGGATCCGGAAGAAATCCGGAAAGAAGCTGCTGAACGGGTAGCCCGCAACTGGAAGGCATAAGCGGGCCATCGCCCTGTCAGGGGCGTAGCGTATCGATAAACCGGTGGCCCTGCAGCCTGGTACGGAAGCACTGTCTTTATCCAGGAAGCAGGCCGCTGCTCCGGCCAAAAGAAACCGGACAGGATTGCGTCAGCATCCTGTCCGGTTTTGTATTTCCGACAGAAAAGGGCCCATAAAGTGGTTGCTCTTTCATTCGATTTGGCGTATAGTTAGTTCATAAACATTTGTCGTAAAGAAAGGATGTTGCATATGAAAAAATTAGCATTGGCACTGGCTGCGTTTCTGGTCGTGGCCGGAATGGCTGCCGGCTGCGGTTCCGACAAGAAAGATACGAAGGCTGCCGGCGGGGATAAAAAGGTTGTCCTGAAGATTGGGGCGACTCCGGTTCCTCACGCTGAGATCCTGAATGAAATCAAACCTGTCCTGGCAAAGGAAGGCGTGGACCTGCAGGTCATCGAATTTACGGATTACGTAAAGCCGAACCTGTCCCTGAATGATAAGGAAATCGACGCCAACTTCTTCCAGCATGAACCGTACCTGAAAAAATTCATGGCCGACCGGAAACTGAACCTGGTCAGCCTGGTTGCCGTGGAAATTGAACCGATGGGGGTATACTCCAAAAAGCTGAAGGATATCAAGGCGGTTGGCGATGGCGCGAAAGTGGCGATCCCCAATGACCCGACCAACGGGGGCCGCGCCCTTAATATCCTGGCCAAGGCCGGCCTGATCAAGCTGAAGGACGGCGTCGGCATTTCCGGTACGGTCAACGATATCGTGGAAAACCCGAAAAACATCAAGATTACGGAAGCCGAAGCGGCCATGCTTCCCCGTACCCTGGATGACGTGGACCTGGCGGTCATCAATTCCAACTTTGCCATGGAAGCAAAGCTGAACCCGACGAAGGACGCCCTCTTCATTGAACCGAAGGATTCCCCCTACGCTAATGTCGTCGCCGTCAGAAAGGGCGATGAGAACCGTCCGGAAATCCAGAAACTGAAGAAGGCCCTGACGAGCCCGGAAGTCAAGAAGTTCATTGAGAACAAATATAAAGGGGCCATCGTACCGGCATTTTGATCAGCCGTAACAAGCATTGGTCGTAGAATCGATATCCTCCTTGCTGGAATCCAGCAGGGAGGATATTTTCATATCTGAAGCGACGCATCAAGAAGGGCTTCAGGACGCGGCTTTCCGGGACGGGCCTTTCCCCAAAACGAGGCGTTCCTGGAGGCGACCCCGGACATAGCGGCCCTGAACGGAAAAAATCCTCAGTTATTTTCTGTTATATAGGCGCGCAGGATCTGCAGGCCCCGTTCGAAACGGTACCGGTTTCCGGCGGAACAGAGGGAAATCCGGAGATAGTTTTCCCCTTCTTCATGGGTGACGGCAAAGCGTTCGGAATGATAAACATGGATGCCGCGCTCCATTAGATCCTGTTCGGTTTTACGGAAGGGATGGTCGGGACCGATGGGAAGCCAGCGGTAATAGCCGGGATCCGTATCGAAGCCGGGGAAAAAGCGGGCGAAGAGGCGGCTTGTCTGTTCGGCCCATTCCGCCTTTTTCCGGGCAATGACATAGGCGCTGCCATTTAGAATCAGTTCACTGATGATTTCCGCGTCAAGGGAAGATGTCTTGATGTTGATGTTCGCAATGCCATGGCTGATGGCCGTTTTATATTCCGGAGGAAAGGACATGAAGGCGATGCGAAGGCCGGGACATAAACTTTTTGTCATGCCGCAGATATAGATGGATTGTCCCTGCAGCAAATCATGCAGGGAAGGAAGGACGGGGCGCCCGGAGGCTGCAAACAGCCAGGTGGAAATATCATCCTCGATCAGGAGAAGATGCTGTCTTGAAATGACGGAGGCCAGTTCCTTTCTTCTTGTCTCCGACAGGGTCAGGGTGGTCGGATTGGCGCAGGTGGGAATCAGATAGATCCCTTTCAGCCCATGGAGATGGCAGCTTTTTTCGAGCGCCTCCGGCAGCATGCCATCCTTATCCCCCGCAATGGGAACGAGGACGAGATGGAACATGCGGGCCAGTTCAATGAAATTGGAATAGGTATAGGGGTCCACGGCGATTTTATCGCCCGGGGAAAAAAGGGAGAGCAGCGCGACCGTCAGGGCATTTTGGGCACCGGCACAGATGGCCATATGGGACGGATCGCTGTGGGCCCTGAATTGTTCAATCCAGCGCGCACCGGCAGCAAGCTGGTGGGGATGGCCAAGGGGATAGGAATATTCATAGAGGCTTCGCAGGTACCCGCGCTGGATGACGGTTTTGGTCGCTTCTTCAACGGGAAGGCTGTATTCACTGAAGCCATTGACGGAACCCATTTCAATGGTATCGGGATCCGCATCAGGGACGGCGATGGTCACATCTTCCGTTGGATGGGCGGCAACAAAGGTACCCTTGCCGGTGACTCCGTAGATGAGTCCTTTTTTACGACAGCGGTCGTAGACACGGGTGATGGTCGTGTAATTGAGGTCCAGATAATCGGCAATTTCACGCTGCGGCGGCAGTTTTGTGCCGGCCTTGAGCTTACCGCTGCGGATTTTTTCCTCCAGGTCCCGGGACAGGGATTTGTAATAGGGTACGGTCAGCTTTGTTTTATCCGGCTTCCAGCTGAGCGGGTAATGATCAAAGGAATTGATGGGCATGGCAGGTTTCCTTTCCTTTTTTGCGATACGGATGGGTTCAATGGGGCTTCAACAGGCGTGAACCAGGAATTGTTGTACATACAATTCCGCTATTGTATGTATTATCCCATTCGGTTACAATGGAGTCAAGCCGAAAATGGTTTTGCTGGTAAGAAAGAGAGGGTTGCGATGAAAGTTCTATTATTGAATGGAAGTCCCCATATGAAAGGCTGTACTTTTACCGCTTTGTCGGAAGCTGCCAAAACCCTGGAGGCACAGGGCATCGAGACGGAAATCTTTCAGATGGGCTCCCGGGCGATGCAGGACTGTATTGCCTGCGGTCACTGCTTCAAGGCGGGAAAATGTGTCTTTGACGATGATGGCGTTAACGTCTTTGCGGAAAAGGCAAGGACCGCGGATGGGTTCATCTTTGGCAGTCCGGTGCACTATGCCCATCCTTCCGGCCGCGTCCAGTCGTTTTTGACACGCCTGTTTTTCTCCAATGGCGCGCTGTTTGCCCACAAACCCGGTGCCGTCGTGGTTTCTGCCCGCCGGGCCGGAACAACGGCCAGCCTGGACGTACTGGCCAAGTATCTGCATATCAGTGAGATGGTACAGGTTGGTTCAACCTACTGGAACATGGTCCATGGCAATACGCCGGAAGAAGTCCGGCAGGATCTGGAAGGCTTGCAGACCATGCGGCGTCTCGGCAGCAATATGGCCTGGATCCTCAAGTGCATCGAAGCGGGTCGGAAAAACGGGATTGACGCACCGGCTCCGGAAGAAAAAGTCTATACGAATTTTATTCGCTGAAAGGAGCGAGCCCTGTGAAAAAAACGATTATCCAATATAATGTGGACGCCTTTTCCGACAAGGTCTTTGCCGGCAACCAGGCAGCGGTCTGCGTTTTGGATGCATGGCTGCCCGAAGACATCATGAAAAAGCTGACCGGCGAAAATAATTTCTCTGAAACCGCCTTTGCCGTATGCAAGGGGGGCAACCGGTATCATCTGCGCTGGTTCACGCCGGCCCAGGAAGTCAAGCTCTGCGGCCATGCGACATTGGCAACGGCCTTTGTCATCATGGATATCCTGAAACCCGGCGTCACCAAGGTCGAATTTGAAACGCTGAGCGGCCTTTTGACCGTAACAAAAGAGGGAGACCTCTTTACCATGGATTTCCCATCCAATACGTTGAAACCCGTAGCCATTACGGAGGATTTTGAGAAAGCCATTGGCGTCCGGCCGAAAGAAGTTTATTTCGGGGATGATATGCTCTGCGTCCTCGAAAATGAGGAACAGGTCCGGAATTGCGTTCCCAATCAGGCCGTCATTGCCAAAATGGACGGTGTCTGCTTCCACATTACGGCGCCGGGCAAGGACTATGACTGTGTCACCAGGACGTTTGCCCCGAAGTGCGGCGTTGCGGAAGACCCTGTCTGCGGACGGGCCCACTGCCATGTGATTCCTTACTGGGCCGGGAAGGAAGGCAAGAATGCGTTCAAGGCCTTCCAGGCGTCCAAACGGGGCGGCGAGCTGTATTGCCGCTATGCCGGTGACCGTACCTTTATCAGTGGCAAGGCAACGCTTTTTGCGGAACTGAAGGTCCATCTGGAAACGGTACTCTGAACCTTGGATAACGCATCCAGGGAAAACGGGAGGCGCCGATCCGGAACAGGTTCCCGCCCTTCGAAGGGAAGTTCGTCAAAGGTGCGGGAAGCGGGTCATGGCGGGTCCGGAAAGTCCGGCTGGCCTGGACCGCTGTCTTGAAAAGGAACTTCAGGTCAGGCCCATCTGGTAAAAACCGGGTGGAACAAACGAATATACAAGGGTATGACAGACAGTAAAAAACGCTGCAGTTTTCTGCAGCGCTTTTTTATTTACGGAAAGATTCCAAGCCAGGTCCCTTTCTTCTTGTCAACATTGTAAAATATGTCAGCTTCTGTGTGAATAATCGCTATGTATATGGTACAATAATTACATATTTTTAAAGAGTAAAAGGACAGAAAAGATGCGTACCTATACAAAAGCAACAATCACCAAAAAAGGAGAGCGTATGGCCAGAGGCGGCCATCCCTGGGTCTTTGCGGATGAGGTGGAAGGCCTGGACGGACCTTTTGAAAATGGGGACCTTGTGGATGTGGTCAGTGAAAAGGGAAAATACATTGGCACGGGCTTCATCAATGACCATTCCAAGATCCGGATCCGCATCATTTCCACCAATGCCAATGACCGGTTCGACGAGGCTTTCTTTGAACGGCGTCTCCGTTATGCCATTGCCTATCGGAGAACCGTTATGCCGGGCCGTGATTTTAAATGCTGCCGCCTGATTTTCGGGGAGGCGGACGGCTTTCCAGGTCTTACCGTAGACCGTTTCGATACGGTCCTGGTTGCCCAGGTCCTGTCCCTTGGCATCGAAAAGCGGAAGGAAATGATCTTTTCCCTGCTGCTTTCCATCCTGCGGGAAGAAGGCGAAGTGGTCAAGGGTATTTTTGAACGGAATGATGTCAGGATCCGGGAATTGGAAGGCCTTCCAGAAGGAAAGGGGATTGCCCGGGTAAAGGGCAATGCACTGACCGAAGCCGATTTGGTTCCCGCCATTGTGGAAAATGGCATTTCCTATCGCGTCAATGTGGTTGATGGGCAGAAGACCGGATTTTTCCTGGACCAGAAGTACAATCGGCAGGCCGTAGCGCGGATTGCCAGGGGCAAGCATGTGCTGGACTGTTTTACCCACACGGGAGCTTTTGCCCTGAATGCGGCAAAGGGCGGTGCTGCGTCCGTGACGGCCGTCGATATTTCCGCCGAGGCCCTGCGGCAGGCACAGGAAAATATTGACCTTAATGGCCTGGGAGACGTGGTCACGACCCGGGAGGCCAATGTCTTTGAGCTTTTGACCGAACTGGAAAACGGGAAGAAGGGACCCTATGATTTCATCATCCTTGATCCGCCCGCGTTTACCAAGTCCGGCAGTACCGTAAAAAGTGCTTTCCGCGGCTATAAGGAAATCAACCTGAAGGCCATGAAGCTCCTGCCCCGGGGCGGCTATCTTGCTACCTGCTCCTGCTCCCATTTCATGAAAAGCGACCTGTTTGTCCGGATGCTTCATGAGGCGTCCCATGATGCCGGTGTTTCCCTTCGTCAGATCGAAGCGCGCCAGCAGTCACCGGACCATCCCATTCTGTATAATGTTCCTGAAACGGATTATTTGAAATTTTATTTATTCCAGGTTGTGTAATTTACAAAGAGGTGCCATAATGAAAAAGAAATTTGTGATGCTGCTTGTCTTATCCTTACTGGCAGGGCCGGGGGCCTTTTTTGGAACGGGGCTGCCTTCTGCCGAGGCCGCTGTGATCACGACGGAACAGCGTTATCAGCACTCCCGGATCATCATGGTGACCCAGCGCAATAATGCTACCCTTTATGCTGAACCCAGCAAGGATGCCCTGGTGATGGGGTATTATCCCAAAGGAACGATCTTTGTTCCTATTAACCAGTCCCGTAATGAAACGGAAGGAAAGACCTACAACCTGGTCATTCGTTTTGACGGAGCCGTGGGGTGGCTGGTGTCGGACGATGTGGTATTGAGTAAGCGCTGACCGGTTGAAAAATCCGCGAGCCGCCGCGACAGGCCATCGGCGGTACGTGCCAAAGGCGCTCCGCTGTCTTTGGGGGAGATGGAAAATGGTCTTGCAGGGAACCGCAATGCCCTTTGGCAGGAAAGGCCCGGAGCCGGGAATTCCCGGGCTGTTTCCTAATGGCGCGGTCCCCGCAGGGTT
>CADBQR010000076.1 GCA_902796945.1 uncultured Acidaminococcus sp. | reverse complement strand
CGGCCCGTCATGAAGACCTGGAGACCGATACCGGAAGCCAGCTGGCAAGGTCCGCAGACAATGTCACTGGCCGGGGTCGCCGCATAGATAAGACCATGTCTGGTCGGCCGTTCTGCCGGGGACAGGACTTCCACAATGGGACTGGTACCGCTCTTGGCAATGGATCCCATCGCTTTTTCCACGATATTGGCCAGGCCGCCTTTCTTGTTGCCCGGGGTCGGGTTGGCATCCCGGTCCACACCGCCTTCGGCCAGGTAGTCATCATACCATTTCATTTCCGCCGCCAGTTTGTCGCGGACGGCCTTTTCCTTGCAGCGGGCCGCCAGCATATGGACACCGTCGCGGACTTCCGTTACTTCACTGAACATGACGGTGGCACCGCCCTTGACCAGCATATCCGCGGCATAGCCGGCACTGGGATTGGCGGTCAGGCCGGAAAAGGCATCGGACCCGCCGCACTGCATACCGACAATCAGCTCACTAAGCGGCAATTCCTCCCGCCGGCGCTGTTCCAGCTTCCGCAGCTTGCTTTCGGCCATGTCCATAATGGCTTTCATCATGGCGTCGTGGCCATGGTAATCCTGCAGGGTCAGGCAGTTCCGGGAGTTGATTTCTTCCGGTTCCAGCAGCCGTTCATAGGTCAGCTTTTCGCAGCCCAGACCCACCAGCATGATTTCCCCGCCAAAATTCGGGTGCCGGATCCAGTTGCGGACCGCCCGGATGGGAATTTTGGCCAGCGGGGCATTGATGGCAACGCCGCAACCATAAGGATGCGTCACGGCAACGACATCATCGACATGGGGATACTTGGGCAGCAGTTCCTGTTTGATTTTCTGAACGGCCACATTGACAACGCCTGCCGCGCACTGGACGGTCGTCACGATGCCCAGGATATTGCGGGTCCCCGCCGGTCCCTTGGCATTCCTATACCCCATCCAGGTGGTACGGGGCGGATCGGGCAGCTCGTCCATGGAAACCACATGGGTCCCGTAAGGCATATTCTCGACGGACGGGCTTTCCGGCAGGTCCAGCATATGTTCGTTGATCCAGCTGCCGCAGGGAATGGCATCCTTGGCATAGCCCAGCACGACGCCATAGCGAATGATTTCCCCGCCTTTGGGGATATCCACCAGGGCAATCTTATGGGCCTGGGGAATGGGCTGCAGGGCCGTGACACCGGGCATGACCGTCGTGCCCGCAGGCAGGTCATGGACCGCAATGGCCACGTTGTCTTTGTCTTTCACCTTAATGACAAGAGGTGCACTCATTTCTTTCATCCTTTCTTGTGATCCGATTATGGTTGAATGATTTAAAGAATCTTCGTCAGCAAGGTTCCCTCTTCGTCAAACTGAAGGTCCGCCGGCGCATCAAGGGCCGTCAGGTTCGGGTACCGGCCCGCCAGGACGTCCTGGTAGTAGGCTTCGCTCAGCATGATCTGGCCGATGTGGAGGCTGTTCGGAATGCGTACCATACGGACTTTTTTCGGATCCTTGTCGATGCCGTTGGCCGTGCGAATGCACAGCTGGATGGCTTCCTTGTCCGTGCTGACCACGCAGGGAATGCGGGCCGACGTCAGCACCGTACTGGTAATGCAGTTCGGATACATGGCGTTCATATCGATCTTATCGAAGAACCGGCGGGTGATGGCGTTGGCAAGGCCAACCCCCAGGGAATTCCCGTGGGAAACGTCAGTCAGGTCCAGGAAGCAGGTGCGCTGCACCTTGAGGCCGCCATGGGCATATTCCGTCGAGAAGGTTCCCGTTATGTTGGGGTCCACTCCCGTGCCGGAAAAGTTCTTCCCAATTTCATCCACCACCAGGACATCCGCTTCGCCCACCAGGATGGAAGGCATGTTCTTGAAGGCAAACTTCAGGTATTCCGGCTCCTTTGCCAGGATATCCGGCGCATCGATGGCGATGATGCGGCAGGTTTCGTCATAGGCGTTCTCGATGCAGGGAATTGCAAAGAGGATGGGTGCCTTTTCCAGAATGACTTTGGCCATGGAAGGAATGTTTTTGGCAATCTTTCCCATTCCGTCGGCATGGACGTTTTCCGCGCCCTTCTGCTTGCCCAGCCCGACAGCCATCATCTTGCAGGGGCCACTTTCCACGCTGCCCCGGAAGGCATTGTGCGGTTTCAGGCGGCAGGACAGGATGATTCCGTCGCTTTCGTAGGCATTCTTGTCGATATAGACGGGACGGCCCGTGTCGGACGTACCCAGATAAACCGTTTCCATGCTGCTGCGGATTTCACAGCCCATGGTCTCTTCCGTGATCCGGTAGCCTGCCAGCAGTTCCTTCTGGCCTTCCGCCGTCGCGCCGCCATGGCTTCCCATGGCAGGGACAATAAAGGGTTTGGCCTGACGGCTCTTGACAAAGTCCACCACCGCTTTGGTAATGATATTGACGTTTGCAATGCCGCGGCTCCCGGCCGTGATGGCAATTTCCATGCCCGGTTTTATCTTGCTGACAAAGGGTTCCTCACTGAGGGCCTGGAAAATGACCTCCGGGATCCTTTCCGGCTCGATCCGTTCACGGGAAAATTCCTGTCTGGCCCGGAACATCCTTGGAATGGGGACTCCTGCCAGCAGCTGGGAGACGACACCGCCTTTTTCCGTAATTTTCATGTTTCAACACCTCTTTGTTGAAATATCCTGTACACCAAACGCCTGGAAAAATTCAATTCACAACAGGCTCCTGCAGGTCATTATAGTAAAGTTGTCACACTATTTCAATAAAATGCAATCGTCTAATTTCTTATTGGAAAACTTAATAATTTTAAGTAGATTCCCGTGGTATCTTAAATTCATTCCCATCCTTCCACTCTGGGGATGCGCCTGTTTCTGCGGTTCTTCGTCCTTTTTCCATTCAGCGTAGCGGACCGGGATTTCCGTTTCCGGCAACCCTGGAAAACGGGTTTTTCCATACTCCCCTCGCCTGCCTGAGGTGCATTTGAAATGCAGGCGATTCAAAATCGCCGCTTATCTGTTATAATTAGGGACATAAAAGAAACGTGATGGGACAGGACCCTGCCCGTTCAGCGCCGGACCCCGGCACCGGGTGACAGTTCCCCTTCCATTACGCCTTCACTGGAAAGGTGCCATACCAACCATGAAAAAAGTCGATTTCGGGGACCGCCATGTGGGCCGGAATATCCTGTCGTCCGTCATCCCCCTGATGGTGGCCCAGCTTCTCATCATCTTATACAACATCGTGGACCGCTTCTATATCGGCCGCATTCCTCAAACGGGAACACTGGCCCTGGGCGCCGTCGGCCTCTGTTTCCCCATCATTGTCATGATCACGGGCGTGACGAACCTTTTTGGTATCGGCGGCTCCCCGCTCTTTTCCATGGCCCTGGGACGCCGCGATGAAGAGGAGGCCCGGGAAATCATCACCACGGCCTTCCGTCTGGAATGCCTGTCCGCTTTCCTGATCATGGTCTTCGGGGAAATCGCCCTGGTCCCCCTGCTGCACCTGTTCGGAGCTTCCGGGGAGGCTATGCAGTATGCAATCCCTTACCTTCGCATCTATCTTTTAGGCACGCTCTGCGTCATGGTTTCCGGCGGTCTCAATCCCTATATGACGGCCATGGGCTACCCGCAGGCCGGAATGATGGCCATCCTGATCGGTGCCGTCGTCAATCTCATCCTTGACCCCCTGTTTATTTTCACCTTCGGGCTCGGCGTCAGCGGCGCCGCCTGGGCAACGGTCATCGCCCAGACGCTTTCCCTTTTGTACGTGCTGCGCTTCTTTGCGTCCCCCCTGTCTTCCTTCAGGCTGAAACTGCGCGGGGAGCCGGGAAAGCCCCTTTTCCCCCATGCCTTTGATATCATGGCCCTCGGCGTCGTTCCGTTCATCATGAAATTCACCAACGGCCTGGTGAACCTGACGGCCAACCAGACCCTGCTCCAATGGGGCAGTCCCATCTACATCTCGGCCATGACCATCATCGCATCTCTGCAGCAGCTATTGGAAACGCCGGTCCAGTCCATTGCCCAAGGCTCCGTAGCGCTGGTCAGCTTCAACTATGGGGCCCGGGATGCCAAAAAGGTGTGGGGCGGGATCAAGATTATGACCTTCTCCGCCATGACCGTGGCCCTGGTGGACTGGCTGCTCCTGACCCATTTCCCCTATTTCTTCGTAGGCTTCTTCACCGAAGACCCGGCCCTCAGCGAAGTCGGTGCCAGGGCCATTCGCCTGTACTTCTTCGCCTTTGTCTTCCAGGCCTTCCAAAGCTGCGGGCAGAACGTGTTCCGTGCCCTCAATAAGCGCCGGCAGGCCATCTTCTTCAGCCTGTTCCGCAAGGTCGTCATCGTCATTCCCCTTACGCTCCTGCTCCCTGCGTTCCATGGGCTGGGAACGGACGGCGTATTCATGGCTGAGCCAGTTTCAAACGTAATCGGAGGCCTCTTCTGTTACTCCACCATGTTCTGGACCATCCGCAGGGAACTGGCCGGTTGGAAAACGAAGGACCCGGAACCCGTTCGATAACATAAAAAAGTCCCTTCTCCCGTTGATAAAACAGGATGAAGGGATTTTTTGATTTCCGGCCATAGCGAGGCGCTGCCGGGTTCCGGAACCAGGTCCGGCAGGAAACTTGCAGGCCACCAGCTTCCCGGACGGTCCCCCGCTGACCGGACGCGCCCGTCCTCCAGCTGGGCATGGCCGGCCTATGAGGCGTCAGCCCGGATATAGCCAGGGCTTTGCACCTCAAAAGCCGCTTCCTTTTCAAGACCATAGCGGCGTCCCAGGTCAAGGAAATAGCGAAGATTGGAACTGATCCGAAAATCCCTGCGATACACATAGGAAACGGACCAGCAGGGATTTTCCAGGAGCCGGAACCAGGCGCACTGGTCGCGGTACAGGCTGGCCATCACACGGGAATGGGGCAGGATGGTACAGCAAAGGCCCTTGCTGACGAGCTGGGCAATGGCACTGTTGACGGACGTTTCAAACATGATGTGGGGCTGGAACCCGCATTTTTCAAAAAGGGGGTCGATGATTTCCGTCCGCATGGTGGAACTGGAAAAGATCAGTGCGAAAGGATCCTTCCGGAACAACCCCAGATCCACCACCCGCAGGGGACGCCCCGAAGAAATGGGAATGGCCCTGGCAGCCATCGGGTGGGTTTTGGGAACACCGAGCAGCAGGTCCTCCCGATAGATTTCCTGGGAGGCCAGCTGCTTATGCGCATCGATGGCCGCCTTACTGGCCATGACAATGCCCACATCCAGGTACCCCTGGGTCAGCATCCGGTACTGTTCGGCCACGATTTGCTCCTGCAGGCGCAGCCGGATGTTCGGATAACGTTCATGAAAGGCCGGGTAAACGGCCGTAAAAAGATCGATGCCGTGTTCGTGGGTCAGGCCCAGGGAAATCTCGCCTGCAATATCCTGCTTCAGTTCATTGAGCTGCATGAAGGTATTCCGCTGAAGCTGCAGCATCTGTGCCGCATTCCTGACAAAGATCTCCCCGGCCCGGGTAATCTGCAGGTGATGATGATCCCGTTCAAAGAGCTTGATGCCCAGGGATTTTTCCAGCTTGATCAGCTGCTGGTTCAGCCCCGACTGGGTGACATACAGTTTTTCGGCGGCCTTGGAAATACTGCCGCAATTGGCAATCATGACCACATAATCAAGCATCTTGATGTCCATGAGGGAGATTCTCCTTTCGTAGGGTACCATGCGTTTTGTTAGTATATTCTCTACTATCCATTATAATTAATATCACGTTCACTTCTTATTGGCAAGTCGGTACAATTAGCTTGAAAAGTTTGAATAGTATCTCTATTCAACAAGTCGCGACCGTATAACATGCAAGAAGGGACGTGTTAGGATGAAACTTGTAAAATGGTTGGACAAGAATTTTGAACTCCTCATTCTGGCCATCATGTTGGCTGTCATGTGTGTGCTTTCCTTTGCCAACGTCATCATGCGCTACGCTTTTCATCATGCCCTCACATGGTCTGATGAAGTTTGCTGCTACCTGTTGGCCCTGTCCGCGTTTTTTTCGCTCCCCTGCGCGATTCGCCGCGGTGTTTCCCTCAAGGTGGACACCTTCACGCAGATGCTCTCTCCTGCCCTGCAGAAAGCCATCGGACTGATTGGGGACCTCCTGATGATCGTAATCCTTGGCTACCTCTTCAAGGGAACCCTGGACCTCATCGGGAAATCGGCCATGATTCATCAGGCCAGCCCGGCCCTGCGCATTCCTGTCGCCAGCATTTACCGTCTCATGGCCCTCGGCCTTTTCCTGGGCATCCTGCGCTACGTCCAGCTGGTCTACCGCGTCCTGACGGGGCGGGCCCTGGTCGAATCCGATAATGGCAATGACCTGGATCACGAAAAGGAGGGTATGGATTAATATGGGTATCGGTGTATTTTTCCTCTTACTTTTTGCGCTGCTCGTTGCCGCGCTTCCTATCGGCGGGGTTTTCTCCTTCCTTTCCATGCTGCCCCATATGACCAACGCCGCTTTTTCCTTTGGGGTCAGTGATGTGGCCCGGGCAATGTTCTCCGGCCTTAACAGCTTCACCCTGCTGGCGGTCCCCCTCTTCATGGTTTCCGGCATGATCATGGCCCGCGGCGGGATTTCCAAGAAACTTTTCGATTTCTTCGGCTACTTTATCGGGAACAAAACGGCCGGATTCCCCTGCGCCGTAGTCGTTACCTGCATGTTCTATGCAGCCATTTCCGGTTCTTCCCCGGCCACCGTTTCCGCGGTCGGAGCCATGACGATTCCCTTCCTGGTCTCCATGGGTTATGAGAAGATCTTTGCCACCAGCATCGTTACTGTCGCTGGCGGCCTGGGCGTCATCATTCCGCCGAGCATTTCCTATATCGTCTATGCCTCTGTGGCCAACTGTTCTCCTTCCAAGCTGTTCATCGCCGGCATCATTCCGGGCTGCCTCATTGGTGTCGCGCTGATGATCTACTGCTACATCTACTGCAAAAAACACGGTGAGGACCGCGAAAAGCTGGAAAAGAGCTACAACGCACTGCATGAACAGGGCCTTTGGAAGCTCTTCAAGGACAGCTTCTTTGCCCTTATGACCCCGGTCATTATCCTGGGCACCATCTACTCCGGCGTCTGCAGCCCCACCGAAGCCGCGGTCATCAGTGTATTCTACGGGCTTTTTGTCTGCATGGTGGTATACCGCACCATTCGCGTACAGGACCTGGGAAAGGTCTTCATGGAAGGGGCCAAGACCTATGTCAACATTCTATTTGTCATCGCCGCGGCAGCTGCCTTTGCCAAGGTCCTGACCCTGCTGCGTTATCCGCAGACCATCAGCCAGGCCGTACTCGCCGTCTCCGACAACAAGTACGTCGTCCTGCTCATCATGAACCTGATCATGCTGGTTTGCGGTATGTTCATTGATAACATTCCGAACATCATGATCCTCACGCCCATCATGGTTCCTGTAGCCACCGCCCTGGGCGTCGACCCGGTCCATTTCGGCATCATCATGACCTGCAACCTGGCCATCGGTATGGTTACACCGCCCATGGGCATCAACCTCTTTGTTGCCTCCGGTATGACCAAGATCCCGATGCTGAAACTGGCAAGGGCCGTGGTTCCCTTCCTCGTCACGTTCCTGATTTCCCTGGGACTGATCACCAATATTCCCGGCATTTCCATGGGCCTGGTCAGCGCCATTTCCAAGGAAGAAGTCAAGCATGCAACCGTTTCCAATGCTGCCAACGCCCTGGAAGCCGATGCCGATGAATACGGAAAGAACATCAAACCGCTGGATCCGTCAGAAATTCCCGGCGAATATCATTGGAGAGCGGCCATGACGGTTGCCGATTCTTCCATCAACTACAAGATGGTGGCGGAGTTTGCCCACCTCATCAAGGAAAAATCCGGCGGCAAGATCACCGTGGACCTCTACCCCAGCGGACAGCTCGGCAACACGACGGAATTTACGGAAGCCGTAGTCAGCGGTTCCATTGAAATCGGGACCGGCATGACCACGGACCTGGTTGACTTCATTCCGCAATATGCCATCTTCGACATGCCGAATCTCTTTGATAACGTCAAGCAAATGAGAACGGTCCTGAACGGGGACTTTGTCAACATCATGAACCGCTACTGCAATGCCGGCGGAATCCAGATGCTGGGCTACTCCGACGCAGGCTTCCGTCAGCTGACAACCAACAAGAACGTCAGGACCCTGGACGACCTGATGGGCCAGAAAATCCGCGTCATGACCAACAAATACCATATTGCCTACTGGAATGCCCTGGGTGCTGCCGCTACGCCGATGCAGTTCACGGAAGTGTTCATGGGCCTGCAGCAGGGCACCATTGACGGCCAGGAAAATCCTTATATGAACATTGTCGGGAACAACGTCCAGGAAGTGCAGAAGTATGTAGTGGAAACGAACCACATCGGCCACATCATTACGTTCTTCATGAACAAGGATGTCTATAATTCCCTGCCCGATAATGTCCGCCGCCTCGTTGATGACTGCGCCAGGGCAGCCACGGCTTACGGCAACGCCAAGGCCGATAAGAGCATCACCCAGTATAAGCAGACCTGTATTGACGCAGGCTGCCAGATTGTCAAGCTGGATCCTGCCGTGGTCGCACAGATCCGTGAAAAAGGCAGCGTTGTCTATGATATGGTCCGTAAGGATCTGGGCAGCGAGATCGTGGATCAGCTCATGAACGCAATCAAGGAAGCCAAGTCAAAATAACCAGATTGTATGGGGAAAAACAAAGGAGCTGCCAATTATGAATTTTCTTATCAAAAACGGAACCGTCTACGACCCGGTGCTCCATAAGTACGAGAAAAGGGACCTGGCCATCATCGACGGGAAAATTGCCCGTCCCGGAACGCAATCGGATCCGTCGGAGGGGTATCGGGAACGCATCGATGCCTCTGGCTGCCTGGTGACACCGGGCCTCATCGATTACCATGTCCATTATTTTTTCCGCGGCAGTGAAAATGGCATCCAACCGGACGCCGCTTCCTTCCCCATGGGAGTCACCACCGTGGTTGACGGCGGCACGACCGGGGTGGGAAGCTACGAACTGTACCGGAACTCCGTCATGGCCATGTCCGAAGTCCGTATCCTGAACTGCCTCCTCGTTGCTTCCGGCGGACAGTCCAATGACCGCTATCCGGAAAATCTGGACCCCCGTTTCTTTGATGAAAAGCGGATCCTTTCCTTCTTTGACCAGTACCGTGAAAACCTGGTGGGCTTGAAAACCCGGATTTCCAAAAATATCGTCACGGCGGAAATGGCCCGGAAATCACTGAAGCGGACCGTGGAAATCGCTGAAAAAGCGGGTACACGGGTGGTCGTCCATGTGACGGACTGCGCCCTGCCCCTCGATGAGCTGGCCTCCTGTCTCCGTCCCGGGGATGTGATCTGCCACATTTACCAGGGCTGCGGGGAAAATACCTGTCTGGACCAGACAGGCCATGTGCTTCCCGGCCTTTGGGAAGCACGAAAAAGAGGTGTCCTCTTCGATGCGTCCAACGGGCGGCGCAACTTTGACCTGACCGTTGCCGAAAAAGCCGTTTCCCAGGGCTTTATACCCGATATCATCAGTTCCGACATCAACGCTTCCAGTGCGTTTCTGCAGCCTCTCCACAGCCTGCCCCGCATTCTTTCCAAATACCTCGCCTTCGGCATGGCCCTGGAAGACATCATTGACCGGGCTACCCTGCGCCCTGCGGAACTGATCGGGCGGCCTGAGCTGGGAACCCTGAAGGAAGGAACGACCGCCGATATTGCCCTGTTCAAGCTTCTGGACAAAGCGGTTCCCTATCGCGATTGTAACGGCCATACCCTTACGGGACACCGCGTCCTGGTTCCCCAGATGACCTTTAAAGGCGGAAAATGCGTCTATTGCCAGACTGATTTCCTTTAAGGACAGGACCTGTAACAAAAAGAATCCCTTCTCCCCTTAAAAACGGGAAGAAGGGATTCTTTTTGTCCAAAGACAGGAATCGATGCGTTTAATCCCTCAGCGTGCCGCCGAAGGTTTCCTGGACGTGGGATACGACCTGTTTGATGATATCGTCCACATCCTTATCCTGCAGCGTCCGGTTGACGTCCTGGAAAGTCAGGTTAAAGGCAACGGACTTGCAGCCCGGCTTGACCTGGAGACCGGTATAAACATCAAAGAGACGGACATTGACCAGGAGCGGTCCGCACTGGCTGCGGATTTCCTCTTCCAGCGCCGCAGCCGTTACTTCTTTATTGACCACAACGGCGATGTCACGGGAAACGCTCGGGAATTGCGGTACATGTTCAAATTGCGGTACCTTTTCGGCACTGTCCACAAAGGGAGCAATGGCCATTTCAAGGACGTAGGTTTCCGCGCTGAGGCCGAAACGTTCCTGCACGGTCGGATGGAGGGCCCCCATATAGCCGACCTTTTCACCGTTATAGACGATGACGCAGCTCTTACCGGGATGCATGAAGACCTCATCGCAGGGCCTATAGTCGACATTCTTGACCTGCAGGCGGTCAAAGACTTCTTCCAGGGCCCCTTTCAGGTCATAGAAATCAAAGGCATCCTTGCTGTTGTTCCAGGAAAGCGGGTCACGCCGACCGCTCATGGCCATGCCAAGGACCATGCGTTCTTCCGGGAAATCGTTCAGGGGCAGTTCCCGGGGAATAAAGACGCGGCCCACTTCAAAGATGGCCGTCCGTTCGCTCTGACGGGCCTGGTTATAGGCGACGGTATTGATCAGGCAGGGAACCAGGGTCGTACGAATGGTCTTGAAATCATCGCTGATGGGGTTAAGGATCTGCAGGGCCTTGCGGCGGCTGTCCTCAGCAGGCAGCCCCAGGTTGTCGAAGACCTGCTCATTGTAGAAACTGTAGGTCATGACTTCATCCATGCCGATGCCGGTCAGGGTATCGCGGATCATGTCCTTCACGTCCTCAATGGGCGCCTGGCCACCGCGGGCCATATCCAGCTGCGGCGTCTTGGACTCGATCTTGTCATAGCCATACATGCGGGCCACTTCCTCGCTCAGGTCGGCACTGCAGTCACAGTCCTTACGCCAGGTCGGCACCGTCACGAGCCAGGAACCGTCCGCCTGTTCATTGACGGTGAAATCCAGGTTCTCCAGGATGGCTTTCATGGTTTCAACGGGAATATCACAGCCGATGCGCTCGCTCAGTTTCTCCGGGCGGGCCGGGATGACCACCGGTTCTTCTGGGACCGGATAGGCTTCTACCACACCGGGAACGGCCTTGCCGGCACCCATTTGTTCCAGGAGGTAAACCGCGCGGTTCAGCGCATTATGGTTCAGGATGGTATCGACACCGCGTTCAAAGCGCTGCGATGCCTCACTGCGAAGGCCCAGGGCCTTGGAAGTGCGGCGGATGGTCGGCCCGTCAAAGGTCGCTGCTTCAAGCATGACCGTCTGCGTTTCCTGGCGGACTTCCGTATCGTAGCCGCCCATGATACCGCCGAGGCCAATGCCCTTTTCATCATCGCCGATGACAATCATTTCCGGCGTCAGGGCACGATCCTGGCTGTCGAGGGTCTTCAGGATTTCCCCTTCCCTGGCGTGGCGGACAATCCAGTGATGGTTCATGACCTTGTCATAATCATAAGCGTGCATGGGCTGGCCCAGCTCCATCATGACATAGTTGGTCACGTCAACAACGTTGTTGATGGGGCGGATATTGACAGCCCGGAGCAGTTTCTGCATCCATTCCGGCGATTCCTGGATCTTGAGGTCCTTCACCATGCGCAGGCCAAAACGGCTGCACACATCATGGGCTTCAATATCCACTTTCGCCAGTTCCGTAACCGGCGTCCCTTCCCCTTCTTCGGAGGCATATTCGGGCAGGCGGATTCCCGTATGAAGAACAGCAGCGGCTTCCCGGGCAAGGCCCAGCATATTGAAGCAGTCGCCGCGATTGGCCGTCAGGTCGATATCCAGGACCACGTCATCAAGGCCCAGGAAGCTCCGTACATCGACGCCGATGGGCGTATCCGGTGGCAGGATAAAGATGCCGTCCCGCTGTTCAGGCAGCAGCAGTTTGGAATCGATGCCCAGTTCCTCGGCGCTGCAGAGCATCCCGAAAGAATCGAGGCCTCTCAGTTTGGCTTTCTTGAGCTTCATGCCGTTGGGCAATGTGGAGCCGACAACGGCAACGGGAACCATATCATACTGGTGGACATTCTGGGCACCCGTCAGGATCTGGACCCGTTCGCCCTGCCCCAGGTCCATCTGGCAGATCCAGAGATGGTCGGAATCGGGATGCCGCTTGATATCGGCCACCTTACCGGTAATCACGCCTTCCAGTCCTTCGCCCAGATGAATGACCTGTTCCACTTCCAGCCCGACACGGGTCAGTTTCTCAGCCAGTTCTTCCGGGCTGACCGTGATATCTACATACTTTTTTAACCAATTGATTGAAGCTAACATAAGTGCAGGGCCTCCTTATTTAAACTGGCGAATGAAGCGCAGGTCGTTTTCAAAGAACAGACGCAGGTCGTCAATGCCATACCGCAGCATGGCAATCCGTTCCACGCCCATCCCGAAAGCAAAGCCGCTGACCTTATCGGGATCATACCCGCTCATGCGCAGTACATTGGGATGCACCATGCCGGCGCCAAGGATTTCCAGCCATCCGGAGTTCTTGCAGACCCGGCAGCCCTTGCCGCCGCAGATCACGCAGCTGATATCCACTTCGGCGGAAGGTTCCGTGAAGGGGAAGAAACTCGGACGCAGGCGGATCCGGACGGAGGAGCCGAACATTTCCTTGCAGAAAAGCTCCAGCGTGCCCTTGAGGTCTGCCAGGCTGATGTTTTTGTCCACGACCAGCCCTTCCACCTGATGGAACATCGGGGAATGGGTCGCATCATAGTCATTGCGGTACACCGTGCCCGGGCAGATCATGCGGATCGGGCTGTTGGGCGTACGGGACTGCATCGTCCGTGCCTGGACCGGTGAGGTCTGGGTCCGCATCAGGAATTCGTCCGTCAGATAGAACGTGTCCTGCATGTCCCGGGCCGGATGGTCCTTCGGCAGGTTCAGGGCCTCAAAGTTGAAATAGTCATTTTCCACTTCCGGGCCTTCCGCCACTTCAAAACCCATGCGCATGAAAATCTTCTTGATTTCCCTGAGCGTCAGCGTAACCGGATGCAGGTGCCCTTCGGCGCATTTGCGTCCCGGCAGCGTCACATCGATGGTCTCCGAAGCCAGTTTCCGTTCCAGGGCACGGGCTTCCAACAGCTTCATTTTCTCGTCCAGACGGGCTTCCGCGCGGGTACGCAGTTCATTCACCATCTTGCCGAGAACCGGCCGCTCTGCGGCGGACACCTTGCCCAGCCCCCTCAGGATTTCCGTGAGGGCTCCTTTCTTTCCCAGGTACTGGACACGGATGTTCTTCAGGTCTTCCACACTCTTGACTTCGCTCAGGTCCTTGCGGATTTTTTCCCGCAATTCCTCCAGTTTGTCGTTCATACCAATGCCTCCTAAAAAAAATGACCCTCACCCCGACAAGGGGCGAAGGTTCGCGGTACCACCCTAATTTATTGCTCAATCGCCGTAACGCTGCGCAGCGCCGGGCCTACTCCGTTCAGTCCGGATGCTCCCAAGTGAACTTCCATTCCCTGTCCGTACGCGATTCCCACCTTGCCCGCGCTCTCTGTGCCGTTTTCCGGAATGTACTCTCTTGATCATCACAAAAAATATTCAATTAATGAAAGTATTATAGCACAAGGTAAAATAATCTTCAAATCAAAATAGCACCGTCCTGCCGGTTTTCGGCAAAAAGAACAGGCTCCCGATTGTACAAAAATCCACGGGCCCCGGGACCCGTGGATTCCTCTTGCTTCTTTTCAGACAAAGGCGCCGTCATACCGGACCAGCCCCATTGCCAACTTCCCTGCCTGTTCCGTTGCTTAAATGACCGGTCCCAGGCAATGGATATCAATGGCACTGAAGTACTGAATGGATTCGTTCTTCGTCATTTCCCCGCCCAGCACGCGGATGATCTTGGCAAAGACTTCCTCTCCCACTTCCTCGATGGTCTTTTCACCGGTAATGATGAGCCCGGCGTTGATATCCATATCGTTCTCCATCTTTTCATACGTATTCGGGTTGCCGCAGATCTTGATGACCGGCATGCTGGGGAATCCCTGGGGAGCCCCGCGTCCCGTGGAAAAGCACATGAACTGTGCCCCCGTTGCGGCCATGCCCGTCAGGATTTCCGGCTCCCTTCCCGGCGTGTCCTTGATCCACAGGCCTTTCTGCGTCGTCACATGATCCGGATAATCCAGAACCCCCTGGATTGGCCGGGTTCCGCTCTTTACAATGGCACCCAGGCTCTTTTCCTCGATGCTGGAGAGCCCTCCGGCAATGTTGCCCGGCGTCGGCTGTCCCCTCCGCATATCTACACCGACGCTCTTGGCCCGGGTTTCCATGGCGTTGACGATTTCATAGATCTTGTCGGCCACCTGCTTGTTCACGGCCCGTTTCGCCAGCAGATGCTCCCCGCCCAGGAATTCCGTCGTCTCGCCAAAGATGACCGTCGCGCCCAGGTCCACCAGTTTGTCCGCCACATAGCCGATGACGCAGTTGGAGGCCATGCCGCTTGTCGTATCGGAGGCCCCGCACTTGATGGACATGATGACGTGGGAAATATCGGCAGGAACCCGCTGCTGTCCGGAAATGGCAATGACCAGCTTCCGGGCCAGGTCCGTCCCCACGCGAATGGCATTGGACACCCCGCCCAGTTCCTGGATATGAATGATCTCGACCGGTTTTCCCGTCGCCGAAAGTTCCTGGTACATCCGCTCATGGTCCGTCCCTTCGCAGCCGAGGCTGACAATGAGGATGGCCCCGACATTCGGGCTCTTTCCCAGGCTGATGAGCGTGTTCGTGACCCGTTCCAGGTCCGGCGGCATCTGGCTGCAGCCCTGATGGTGCTGATAAACGACGGTTCCCTGCACCTGATGCGCAATCGCGCAGGCCACATCGTTGGCGCAGGTTACACTGGGAATGATGGCGGTATAATTACGGGCTCCATAGGAGCCGTCCGGTCTCTTATATCCATAAAATTCCATGGTCCCTCACCTCTTCTCCAGGTCACCGCGGCCACGCATGCTGTCCAGGTTATGGACGTGCACGTATTCGCCCTTTTTGATATCCCGGCTGGCAATTCCGATTTCTTCCCCGTACTTGATGATGGGTTCCCCCTTGGCAATGGGCTGGAGCGCAAATTTATGCCCATAGGGAATGTCCCCGATGACGCGGAAGGTCATGGAATGGCCGGCCTTGTCCCGGACCTCCACCTCCGTCCCGGAAGTGATGTGGTTGGCAAAAATAGTAGCCACATTATCCAGGTCGTTGATTTTGAGTGCCATCTTCTTTTCTTCCATAGGCAACCTCCCTCTTTAGCAATGGTAACTGCCGGCGGATTGAATCAGGGTTCCAGGGTCCCCCGGATAGAAAGGATGGCCTGTTTGATTTCTTCCCTGGCCGCTTCCGTCAGCGCCTTCCGCGGTTTGATCGGGTCCCCGACGTCAAAACCCTGGAGCGTCAGGGCCGCCTTGATGCAGCCGGCCAGGCCATAGCGCTGGAAGACACTGTTGATGCTCCACAGTTTTCTTTGCAGGACCATGGCTTCATCCCACTTTTTTTCCACGCACAACTGATACAGCTGAACCGATTCCCGCGGAATCACGCAGGCAGGCCCCGCCATCCAGCCCTTGCCTCCCAGCATCATCACAAAAAGGGGAACGTGGGCAGAGGCACTGAAAATATCAAGGGAATCCCCTACTTTCAGGGATAATTCCAATAATTTCCCCGTATTGGGCGAGGCGTCCTTATAGCAGCAGATATTCGGGATTTCTGACAGTTTTGTCAGGGTATCGACGCTGATGTCAAAGCCCGTAAACTTCGGATTGTTATAGAGCAGGACCGGACAGGTGACGGAACGGGCCACGTCGGCAAAATAGGCATAGATTTCGTCCTGTTTCAAGGGGAAATAGACGGTCAGGACGGAGAGGATTCCTTCAACGCCCATACGCTCGAATTCCTGTGCCTCCTGACAGGCCTCCAACGAGTTGGAAGCGGCCACGCCGGCCACCACGGGAACCCGGTGTTTGGTCTGGTCGACGACGATTTCAACGATTTTCCGCCGTTGCTCATGGGACAGATAGAAAAATTCGCCCGTACTGCCCAGAGGGGTCAGCCCATGGACACCGCATTGAATCAGATGTTCCACCAAATCGCGCAAAACAGATTCGCGAATGGTCCCGTCCGCATTGACAGGGGATACCAGGTAGGGAAAGATACCATGAAAATGTGCCATTTCAGGAAACTCCTTTCAGGTTAGATTTTTTGATATTCCTTAACACTTGCAATAATGGGGGCTTCACATTTTTCTTTTTGGGATTGGTAACGGGCAAGGTTTTCCGTGAACAGGTTGTTCCCCTGCGTATCAATGGAAACAATCAGGGGTCCAAACTGTCTGACCCTGAAGATCCAAAGCGCTTCCGGCATGCCCAGTTCGGGCCACTCCACGCCTTCCACCCGCTCCACCATATCGGCGGCCTTCACCGCGCAGCCGCCGGGATAGACGCAATGGATGCACTTGTATTTTTTGCAGCCCGCCGCCGTCTTTTCGCCCATGCCGCCCTTGCCTATGATGATTTTCAGGCCCGTGACCTTAATGAAATCGGCCTGGTCATTTTCCATACGAATGGACGAAGTTGGCCCGATAGCCACACATTCAAAGGTTCCATCGACATTGGTCCTGATAATCGGTCCGCCGTGGAAAATTGCGGCCTTGCTGAAATCGACAGGGCATTCCATATGCTCATGCAGCACCCGACGGAGTACGTCATCCCGTCCGGTCACAAGGGTGCCGCTCAAATAGACGATATCGCCGATCCGCAGCGCTTCAATATCTTTTGCAGTCAGTGGTGTCATCAGTTCCTTTTTCATAATTCGGCCCCCCTATATCCCCTGATGGTTGCCTTGAGGTCCCGGTCAAAGGTGATGAACCCGCGCCGATGCGCATAGCAGGCGACATTGACCCCGACAGCGATGGTTGCCGTATGCCGGGCGGACGATTCGATGTGGACTTCCATGGCAGCAACTTTTCCCGGAAGCCCCTGGGCACCGATGCCCAGCCGGTTCAGCCCGTCACAGAGGTCACGCTCCATTTTGGCGCCTTTGGGATTGGGATGATGGGTCCCAAGGGGCCGGAGATACGCAATCTTGGACAGTACTGCTGCGTTCTCCACATTCGTGCCCAGGCCGACCCCTACGATCAGGGGCGGACAGGCATTGACCCCGAGTCCTGCCACGGCATCAAACACGTACTTCACAATGGCCCCATAGCCATCAAAGGGCGTAAAGACCTTGGCACAGCCCGGCAGGCAGCAGCCGCCACCCGCGTAATACGTACAGACCTCCAGATGGTCATCATCTGGCACAATATCCCAATGGATCCACGGTATGCGCTCACCCGTATTATCCTTTGTATTTCTTTCTTCAAAGAAGTTCACCGTATTCTGCCGCAGGGGAATATCCCGGGTCGCGTTCCGGGTCGCCTTTCTTAAGGCCTCTTCCACAACGCCCAGATACGGAAACTCCGACCCCGCTTTCAGGTAGAAATGAAGCAGGCCCGTATCCTGGCAGCAGGGACGCTGCTCTTTTATTGCAACGTCCAGATTCTCGAAGTAGGAATCATAGATGACTTTTTGCATATCCGAGCTTTCTTTGTCACGGCATTCCTTCAATTTCTCGAGAACATCATCCGGAAGCCGGATGGAGACAAGCTTCATGAATTTTTCCATGGTTTCCTGGAGCTTTTTCTCCGCTTCTTCTTTTTGCATCATACCTGGCCCTCCTTCGGTGGGATCGGATTAAAGAGCACGGGGCGCATTCACTGCATCGCGGCCCGCTCCCAATACACTGCCTATCGGCAGTATTTATGGGCGTTCCTTCTTTTTTTCAGAAAAAAATGATAAAATTTCCTTAAATGAGGAAAAAACAGAAAGGAGCTTTTTTATGAAAATTACCGATGTCAAAGTCATTCCGGCAAACAGTTTCTTATTTGTAAAAGTCTTCACGGACGAAGGCATCTATGGTGTCGGTGAATCAGGGGACTGGGGTTTTCTGATGTCTTCCGGGGAAGCCATTGAATCCTTTAAGACCTACCTGATTGGGCAGGATCCCCTGCAGATCGAGCATCACTGGCAATATATGTACCGCTGCTTCCATTTCCGGGGAGCCGCTGTGATGGGCGCCTTAAGTGCCATTGATATCGCCTTATGGGACATCACCGGGAAATACTATGGCGTCCCGGTGTATCAGCTGCTGGGTGGTAAATGCCGTGATAAGGTACGTACCTATTACCACGTTTCCGGATCCACCACGGAAGAACTGGTAGAAAGCTGTGTAAAGGCAAAAGAAGCCGGATACAATGCCGTCGGTCACCTGTCTCCTTTCCTGGATGAACCGCGCAGCAAACCCTACTTCGAGACCTATGCCCATATGATTGATGATGCGGCAGATCGGATCCGCCAGGTCCGTGAAGCAGTCGGCGATGATGTCGATCTGTGCCTGGAACTGCATCGCCGTCTCAAACCAAGCGAAGCCATCGCCTTCGGACATGCCGTGGAAAAGTACACGCCCTATTTCCTGGAAGACCCCTGCACACCGGATAATTTTGATTCCATGGCCCTCATTGCCAATCGCATCAATGTGCCCATCGCAACGGGGGAACGGATCCATACGCCCCAGGAATTCGAGATGCTGCTTGAAAGGAATGCCGTCGCTTATGTCCGTACCAGCGTGTGCGTCTGCGGAGGCATCACGGGCGCGAGGAAAATTGCCGCTATCGCGGAGGCCCACAACGCGCAGATCGTGCCGCATAATCCATTGAGCCCGATCAGCACCGCCGCCTGCCTGCAGGTAGCTGCTTCCATTGAAAACTTCGCCATCCAGGAGCTGCCCGACCATAATACCGTATCCGCAACGGAACGTTATACCAGCAGCAATAAGATTCAAAACACGAACTTTAAACAGAGCGATATGGTAACCTGGGTGCCTACGGTGGAACATGGCTTTGCCAACCTTCCTACCGCTCCGGGAATCGGCGCGGACCTGATCCCTGATGTGGATAAGAAATATCCTTTCAACCGCAGGACCATCAATACCAGGCTGCATATCGACGGTTCGATTGTCGATCAATAATCGGATAAAACCAATAAAAGGTGAGGAAGACGCGTATCTTCCTCACCTTTTATTTATGCGTTTATTTGCTCCAATTTTTAGCTACGCGCTCAGCAGCTTCCTTTTTAATTTCTTCCGGATCCCGTTTTACACGGGCAATGCCCTGTTCCATGGCAACCTTGGCCACGGCAGCGGCAACGGCCGGTACAATCCGG
>CADBQR010000075.1 GCA_902796945.1 uncultured Acidaminococcus sp. | reverse complement strand
CGTAATTTCGCCGCGTCCAGCGGCTTTTGTTTTAATTTCAAGGCACGCTTTGTTTTTTCGATGGACGGCAGGGGCAGGTCCTGCGCAATGAAGTCCTGTGAACCTTGTCAGGTCCGGAAGGAAGCAGCAATAAGCAGATCGCTCCATGTGCCGCGGGGCTGCCTGTTCCTGCCGCCCATCGAGAAAACAAGGAAAAGACCTGACGCCATGATCAGACACGCATCATGGCGTCAGGTCTTTTATTTTTCCCGTTACATAAACAGAAGTGCCAGGACAGTCGTAATGATTCCACACAGGCACAGTGAAATGGAACTCATGGCTCCCTGGACAGTACCGATTTCCAGGGCCTTGCTGGTTCCGACGGCATGACTGCAGGCACCAATGGCTACTCCTTCAGCGACGGGATCCGTAATATGGAAAAGCCTTGCCAGAAAAGGAGCCAGCACAGCACCTTCAATGCCGGTAATGACGACCGCCGCTGCCGTAATCCCGGGGATGCCGCCGCCGCTTTCGGAAATGCCCAGGGCGATGGCTGTCGTCACGCTTTTGGGCAGCATGGAACTGGAGAATTCCGGACTGGTCCCGAAAAACCGGCACAGCAGGAAAATAGCCAGGATGCTCCCCAGGCTTCCCGCCGTGCAGCCAACGACCACGGGCAGGAAATTTTCTTTCAATACATTCCTCTGCTGGTAAATATTCAGAGCCAGCACGGCCGTTGCCGGTCCCAGCAGCATGGTAATGAAGGAGCCGCCAATATTGAAATACGAATGGGGAATCTTAAAGATCCCGAGAAACAGGACTATGATCAGGGACGATACGAGGACGGGATTGCAAATCAACCAGCCGGTCTTTTTCTGGAGCTTTACTGCCAGGATCCAGCAGACCATAATCAAAGCCAGCCCGAAAAAGGGCGAACGGAAAAACATCTCACTCATGATTGACTCCTTTTAGCGACAGGATTGCGGATCAGGCTGATACCGCGGGCAGGAAAAATGGACGGACAAGGTGTGTCCGGTGCTTCAGCGCCTTCTCAGGGAAAGGCATAATTGAACGGCCCACCCTGTAATCAGATATACCAGCGGCGTCGTCAGGAGTGCAATCGCCAGAAACGGGATCAGATAGGTTTTCAGGGTTTCTACATACTCCATGGTACCGACTACAGCGGGCACGAAAAAGATTCCCATGTTGCGAATGAAAAAATTTCCGGTACGGTCAATCTGTTCCGGACGAATGGCCCGTTTGAACAGCAGTGCCGTAAGGATCACCAGTCCGATGACACTATAGGGTACGCGGAAGGGCAGTAACGCCGCCACTCCTGTACCAGCCAGACAGACACTGAAAATCAGCGCCAGTTCCTTGATGATATCCATACTATCCCCCTGTTGTTAAGATTGGTTTCTTTACTACGACCGTTTTGCCCTGGATGGGGCCAGCATATAGATAGACCCTTCTGTTTTCGAGGAAAGTGCCGATGGAATCAGTGCTTCCCAGGGAAGCGGAAGGGTCTTGAAACATCACAAATGTTCAATGCAAAGACATCAGTATTTTTCGATGACCTTGCCCGGATTCAGTACATCCAGCGGATCCAGTGCTTTTTTAATCGTCGTCATCATCAGCATCTGGCCCGGATCGGTCAGGGTTTTCAGCTGATGGATCTTTTTGGCGCCGATGCCATGCTCACCACTGAGCAGGCCGCCGTGGCCGTACACATAGGCATAGGCTTTGGCATGGAAGGAATTCAGGGCATTTTCCCATTCCTCATCGGAAAGGTCCCCTTTCAGGATATTGAAGTGAAGGTTTCCGTCCCCGGCATGAGCCAGCGTAAAGATACGGAACGGATATGCCTGGGCCATCGTGGAGAGATCCATAATGGTATCGGCAATCTGGTCCAGGGGCACCACAAAATCGTCAGACGTGCTGACGCGGCTCAGGATCCGGGTTCCTTCCAGGCAGTTTTTGCGGATGGTCCATACCCGGTCATCGGCCATGGACACTTCCACGGCACCGTTCTGCCGTGCCAGTTCATCGACCTGCACCAGTTTCCGGTCCATTTCATCCTCATCATAGGTTTCCAGGGTCAGGATCACATAGGCGCCATCTTCATAGTGGTTCAGACGGATCTTGGAATAATCACTGGAAGCGCGGACGAACCCATTGTCCATAAACTCAACACTGGTCGGATTGAGGCCGGCCTTGAGAAGGACCGGCACAATGCTCGTTGCTTTCCGGGGATCCGTAAAGATCAGGAGGACGTCCGATTTATAGGGAGCAATGGGCAGCAGCTTCAAGGTGGCCCGGGTAATGATGCCCAGGGTCCCTTCACTGCCCAGGACGAGCTGGTCAAGGCAGTAGCCGGTTGTATTTTTCTTGGTCCGGGCTCCCAGATTGGCAATTTCACCCGTAGGAAGCACCACTTCAATGGCATGGACCTGGTTGCGCGTGGTTCCGTAACGGACCGCCTTGTCCCCGCCGGCGTTCGTGGCCAGGTTGCCGCCGATCAGGCAGCTGTCCGCGCTGCAGGGATCACCGGCATAGAACATGCCCTCCTTACGGGCTGCCTGCTGGACATCAAGGGTCCGCACACCGGCCTGCACCACCATGTACATTCCGTCCGGATCGATTTTCTCGATCTTGTTCATCCGCTCCATCAGCATGACCACGCCGCCGTAAACGGCAATGGCTCCGTCGGAAACGCTGGTCCCGCCACTGCGGGGCGTTACGGCAAAACCATACTGGTTGGCCAGCTTCATGATGGCGGCCACCTGCGCTGTCGAATCCGGCGCGACTACCGCTTCCGGCGTGTGGAACAGATGGGGATCCGTTTCCTGGTCCGTTTTGTACGTATCAAGACCATCTGGATCGGTGATGACATGTTTCTCTCCTACAATCCGCTTCAATTCTGCAATGACTTCCGGAGTCAGGGGATTATACTTTTCCATACTTCCATACTTCCTTCCTGCAATGGATTAAAACCGGTTATTGACGTAATGCTTGATGGTATATTGATAGGTGTATTTCCTGGGAACGCGGGTGCTCAGCAGGCACATCAATTCATAGGGAATGGTATTGACCCATTTGGCCATCTGTTCCAGGGATACACCGCCGGGGCCAAAAATAATAGCTTCGTCCCCTCGGTGGGCATCCGGCACATTGCTCACATCCACCATGAACTGGTCCATGCAGATGCGCCCGACAATGGGTGCCTTATAGCCGCGGATCGTGATATAACCCTTATTGGAGAGGGCCCGGGAAAAACCATCGGCATATCCCAGGGGCAGCGTGGCAATCTTCATCGGTTTCTTTGTTTCATACGTGCAGCCATACCCGATCTTTTCACCGGCCGGTACATCTTTCACAAAGACCACTTCCGCCTTCAGGCTCAGGGCCGGGCGGATATCCAGGCTGCGCAGCACATCACCGGAAGGCCACAGCCCGTAAAGGGTAATCCCCTGGCGCACCATATCACATTCCGTACCGGGCATCTCCGTAATGCCGGCGCTGTTGTCGATATGGACCAGGGGAATATGGATTCCCCGTTCCTTGATGGCATTCAGGGCCTGCATGAATTTCTGGTACTGCCGGTTGGCAAATTCCTTATCCGCTTCATCGGCACTGGCAAAATGGGAAAACATCCCTTCCAGTTCCACATGGGGCAGCTTGCTGATGGCTTCCGCCAGATCAGCCGCTTCCTCGGGCCGGCAGCCAATGCGGTTCATTCCTGTATCGACAGCCAGATGGACCTTGGCAATCTTATTTTCCTGCAGTGCCGCTGCCGACAGTTCCTGCGCGACGGACAGGTCATAGACCGTTTGCGTAATATTGTAATCGACCAGGGCCTTTTCATGTTCTTCCGTCATGGTCCCCAGGATCAGGATCGGAGCCATGATTCCCGCTTCCCGCAATTCGATGGCTTCCTGCGTCATGGAAACGGCAAGATAGTTTACCCCGGCCGCCAGGGCGGCTGTTGCTACAGGAACCGCGCCATGACCGTAGGCATCTGCCTTGACGACGGCACAGATCTTGGTTCCCGGCTTCAATACTTTCCGCGTTACCTGCACATTATGGGCAATTGCAGACAGGTCCACTTCAGCCCAGACATTTCTTGCTCTCATAAACAGCCCCACTCCCTGAATGGATTTGAATGGCATTTCCCATCCTGTCGATTCGATGACAGCCTCTTGGTAAGCAATCCTGCCGGATTCCCTATAGAGGAAAGAAAACGCCAATTGACGATTTATAGAGTATCACTGTCTTTCAAATCGTGCAAGGGATTTTAAAGCAGCAGCACCGGCACCAATCGTGAGGGCCGGGATTGCCGGCAGGGGGTTCCCGTTTTCCCGGTGGACCCTCAGCAGGAAATTGCTTTCTTCCAATAAAAAACAACGGTCCTGAGCCCTGCCTGGAAGCAGCCTTAAGACCGTTTGACTGATTGTTGCCTGTTAAGGAATATAAAATTGGCGGATGGGGTGGGATTCGAACCCACGATACCTTTCGGTATACTTGATTTCGAGTCAAGCACCTTCGACCACTCGGACACCCATCCGCATATCAGGTGATTATACCATATTAGCGGCGCGCTTTCAAAAATTCTTGCAAGATTTTTTTGCAGGTCGCCTCTTCCACACCGGCCGTCAGCTCAATTGGCTGATGCAGTGCCGGGTGGGCCGGAATCTGGAACAGGCTTCCGCAGGCACCGGCAGCACTGTCGCCGGCACCAAAGACCACCCGCCCGATCCGGGCATTCCAGATAGCACCGGCACACATGGGACAGGGTTCCAGGGTCACATAGAGTGTGGTATCGGAAAGCCGCCAGCGTTTCAGCACTTCACAGGAATGACGGATCACCAGGATCTCCGCATGGGCGGTAGCATCCTGCAACTGTTCCCGCCGGTTATGGTCCTGCGCGATGATTTTCCCGTCATGCACAAGAACGGCCCCTACGGGAATTTCGCCTTCCTGGGCTGCCCGACGGGCTTCCTGAAGGGCGATTTCCATATAATGACGGTCTTCCGGTGATGACAGGACCTGAGACATGGTATTCCTACTCCTTTTTGGTCAGTTTCAGCAGATCATACGGTGTTTCCTGATAAACCATGTTGACCCAGTTCGTATAGAACAGATGGGCATAGCTGCACCATTTGAAACAAGGCTGTTCACTGCTGTCGTTATCAGGATAATAATACTTGGGCTGTTCCGGTTCCAGACCTTTCTTTTTATCGCGGACAAACTCATCCTGTAAGGAATTTCGGTCATATTCAAAATGACCCATTACAAATATATGGCGCAGGTCATGGCTGGCACAGATATTGATCCCGTTTTCGGCACTGCGGCTCAGGACCTGAAGCGCCGGATTGCCATCAATGACATGGTCATCCACACAGGTGTAGCGGGACTGGGGAATAAAATAGCGATCATCGAAGCCACGCAGCAGGGGATGGTATTTGACGGTCAGGCCGTATGGGTAGATGCCGTACAGCTTCTTTGTCAGCAGGATCTTCGGAACATTGTAGTAATAGTATAACCCGGCCTGGGCGCCCCAGCAATAGTGAAGGACGGAAAAGACATGGTCCCTGGCCCATTCAAAATAGCGGACCAGTTCCGGCCAGTATTCGACCTCTTCAAATTCCATTTTCTCCACAGGCGCGCCGGTAATGATGAATCCATCATAGTAGCGGTCCTTGATATCATCATATTCCAGATAGACCCGGTCCAGATAGGAATTATCGGTATGGGAACTGACACGGGATACGGGACGGCAGAAATCGACCTCGATCTGGATCGGGGAATTGCCCAGCAGTCGCAGGAGCTGAAGTTCCGTCGGTTTCTTCAAGGGCATAAGGTTCAGGATCAGGATCTTCAGGGGACGGATGTCCTGGGTCAGGGCACGGTTGGAATCAATGGTAACGATGCCTTCTTCCAATAAATGGTTTTTGGCGGAAAGCCCACCGTCAATTTTAATCGGCATAGGTATGATCTCCTTTCATAAAAAAAAATGCCTTCGCCCCTGCAGGGACGAAAGCATCGTGGTACCACCCGGCTTTACCTTGTGCAATACAAGGCCTCTCAAGTACGCGGCCGAAGCCGGATACTCCAGTGCGATAACGGGCACACCCGTGCGGCCTACTCCCAGTTCAGCCGGCAGGCTCCAAGACCATCTTCCTTCCTTTGTCCGCATTCCCTTTTCACCAGCCGGGAACTCTCTGCGGCTGAACGCCGGAAGTACTCTTCTTTTCATTGCCTTTGTCTGTGAAATTGGAAAAATTTTAGCATGTCTGCCTGATTCCGTCAATCACAAAGGATCATTGTTCGGGAAACTCCCCCAAAAGCGTAACACCTGTTACACTTTAAAGGAAGATTTCAGGGACGTTCCTACGTCCGGTCGATGATCCGTCCATCGATGGAAATGGTCACGACCTGCCAGGGAATCAGCTTTCCACAAGCCTTCAGGGCTTCTTTGGCTGCGTTCTCAAGACCGCCGCAGCAGGGCACTTCCATGCGTACGACGGTAACACTCCGGATTTCGTTTTCAGTCAGGATGGCGGTCAGTTTTTCACGGTAATCAACGGCATCCAGTTTCGGGCAGCCCACAATCGTGATATGGTCCCGGATAAAATCCTGATGAAAACGGGCATAGGCGTAGGCCGTGCAATCTGCGGCAATCAGCAGCCGGGCACCCTGGAAAAAGGGGGCCTTGACAGGAACCAGCTTGATCTGCACGGGCCATTGACGAAGTTCACTGGCCTTTTGCTGACCGTCCGGGGAAACAGGCCCCATGTGGGAAGGTGCCAGTTCCTGCATCCGGCTTCCCGGGCAGCCACCGGCGGGATGCAGCTTCCTGGGCTGACTGCCGGGACAGCCGGCAGCGGCCTTTTTCCCCGCATCCTTCATACGGGCTTCTACGGCCGAACGGTCATAGGGAGCCGCTTCCCGTTCCTCGAAAGTAATCGCGCCGGTTGGACAGTGGGGCAGGCAGTCCCCCAGCCCATCACAATAATCATCCCGCAGCAGTTTCGCTTTGCCATCCACCATGCCAATCGCGCCTTCATGGCAGGCAGCCGCGCAGAGACCGCAGCCATTGCACTTTTCCCGGTCAATATGGATAATTTTCCGCTTCATTCTGGATTCCTCCCTTTATAACAATACCTGTTTCTTTCTTGCTTTTTTCATGACTGCATTATACGATACTTTCGTCAGTAAAAATGTTGTTTTACCAACAAAGGAGAAAAAATGGATTTTACCTTTTTAGCCTCAACCGAATTTTTTGCCGATGTGAAACCGGAGGAAATCAGGGAACGTCTGGCCTGCCTGGGAGCCAACGTCCGTTCCTATCCGAAAGGCACCTGCATTCACCACGCCGGGGACAGGGTCAGCACGGTCAGTCTCGTTACGAAGGGATCTGTCATCATTGAACATAATGACATCTGGGGCAACCGGACCATTCTCGGCCAGGCAATGGCGGGCGACCTTTTTGCCGAAGCCTATGCCTGTCTCGGCAGTGAGCCCCTTATGATCAGTGTCACCGCCTCCGAAGAGACGACGGTTCTCATGATGAACCTGCAAAAAGTGCTCACGACATGTTCCAAAAGCTGTCCCCAGCACCAGAAAATCGCGGAAAACCTGTTGAAGATCCTGGCCCGGAAGAACCTGTCCCTCTCCCGCCGCATGCTCCATACGGCACCCAAGACCATTCGGGGCCGTGTTCTCTCCTACCTTTCCTTTCTCTCCACCCGGAGCCACTCTTCCCATGTAACCGTACCCTTTGACCGCCAGCAGCTGGCCGATTATCTGGGGGTGGACCGCTCGGCCCTCAGTGCCGAGCTCAGCAAAATGCAGAAGGACGGGCTCATCCGCTATCACCGCAACGAATTCTTCCTGTCCGCCAATGATCCATCGTGACGGCGGACTCTTTTCCCCGGGACCTTATAAAACACCGCGCAGTTCCCGGAAACGGGCATCAAAAAACAGCTGCTCCGGCGATACGATTTCCATCGCCGTAACAGCTGCTTCCAAAAGTCAATGATGCAGCACTTTGCAGAGTCCCGAAAAAACTTTTTCAGACTCCCCGTTTATTTTTAATGGGCTCCACAGTAACCACGACAATTTCCGGAGGGACACCGAGCCGAATGGGCAGGAAAGAAAGACCATACCCCGTCGATACGGTGGAAAGCATATTGCCCCGGGGATCGGTTCCATGATCCTGTACGTACATCTGCTGCGTGATCAGATTCAGCGGAACCATCTGGCCGCCGTGGGTATGGCCGGCAAAATACAGGTCATATCCCTTCTGCCCTGCTTCCAGGACATGACGCGGTTCGTGCTCTACAAAAAGGTTCAGTTTTGCCGTCTCCATATGGGGAATGGCATAATCCCGTTTTCCAAAGCGATAATCATCCAGGCCCGTCAACCACATGATGGAATTGATCGGGATGGTCTCATTAACAACAAACCGGATGCCCATTTTTTCCAGGTATTCCCGTTCCTGCTCACCCGTCCCATTGGCCAGGTCATGATTGCCCATAACGGCAAAAACACCGACAGGGGCCTTGATTTTTCTCAGTGTTTCCAGGCTTCCCTCACGAACCGCGAAGTCCAGGCTGCGGTCCACCAGGTCACCACCAAGAATTACCATGTCCGGCCTTTCCTGATTGATCCGCTCCACGAACCGGCGGCCATATCCCTTCCCGAACAGTGCCCCAAAATGAAGATCCGAGGCAAATACGATCCGGTACGATTGGGGAATCGGTTTATAGGTTCGCAGCGTATAGCGCCGTATGTTGGGATGGACACATTGATAGACGCCCAGCCCCGTTGACAGGACAGCCACAAAAAAAAGACTGATGGCTGCATTCGGTGCCAGGTTCGGCCAATGGCAGATCCGCCCAAGAACCCAAAGGACACCGTAAATCGCCAGCAGCAGGAAAGAATAGTAGACAAAACCCATCCAGATTCCCCCGGCCCAGGCCAGGTTCCGCACAATCCCCCGGGGCAGCACGTTAAGGCCGACATTGGCGGCTCCGAATAAAAGCGGCATGATCAGGAACGGGACAAGCGTCCACCACGGTTTCAACACCGAGAAACCGGTCCGATACATGAACCAGGCCAGAAATGAACCGGCCAGTCCCAGCATGGTCAGGATTAGAAAGAAAAATTTGAACGACATAACCGTACCCTTTCAAAAGGCGGACGCTTTCCTGCCGGTATCATTTTCCGTCAGACCACATGCCCGCCCCGCATTCCATTAACATCAAGATTCCTGGAACCTGTTTCCTGTCCCCCGTCGGGAGCATTCCAGTCAAAGGGCTGCTTCCCTTACGATCCGGACAGGATTTTCTCGAATAATGCCTTGAGTACCAAAAGGGTCATTCGGAGTGCCGTGCCGTAACCAAATTACAACAGCATCTTACCGGCCCAAAAGGCTATTCCCGCGGCGGCAAGGCCCAGGGTATTCTGAAGCAGCAGATAGGCAAATCCCATCATATGTTCCCCATGAAGGAAAAAATGCATACCTTCCTTGATAAAGGAAGAAAATGCGGTGAATCCCCCGATAAAGCCCCAATAAAATAAGGACGCCCACCGCGGATGCGGTAATTTTACGTATAGAAAAGATGCAAAAAAACCAACAAAAACACAACCCAGGGTGTTGACAAAAATCATATGCCATGGAAAAGAGCTGCCCCCGGCTTCTTTCAAGATTCCGGCCACAAGATATCGGGCAACCGATCCCAACGCGCCCCCCAGCGCAACATACACGACCAATTTCATATCACCCATGCAGATCCCCCTCTGTTATTGTAACATTAACTGTATTTCGTCACTTCCATTTTTTGAATTTTGTTTCATAGCGCCTGTTGAAAAAAGGCGCCAGCCTACGCACGGCGTCTATTCGTTATTATTATGGTAGTAGATAACGGTAAGTTCTGTCAATGCAAAATTAATCAAATCCAGCGCATTTTTCTAAAATATCGCAAATTTGAATACAATTCACTTTTTTTATTAATTTTCTTTCGTTTTCCTGCCGATACACAGTCCCAACCGCTTGATACGGTAGAATCACAGATCCGCGAGTTGACTTTCCCGCGCTTCTTTGCTACTATCTTCGATGGAACAAAGGAAACGGATAGGAACCGGTCTGATGGAAATGAATCATGACCTCGTTTCCGGAAGTTCCTTTTGAAATTATTTCCTGAAAAGGAAAAACCAAAATTTTACAGGAATGACCCGCCGGGGTTTTACACAGTGCATAGGCCTGAGCTGTACGTGATTGTACAGCTCGGGTCTTTTTTGATGGGAGGAAACAGAATGGAAACCAAAACATTATACTTTCGCCAATTCGTACGTTATACAGGATTCAATGTGCTGGCCATGACCGGCCTGTCCTGTTATATCCTGGCAGACACCTTTTTTGTGTCCAAAGCCCTTGGGGCAAGCGGCCTCGCTGCCCTGAACCTGGCACTTCCCGTTTACAGCCTGATCAATGGGAGCGGACTTATGATTGGCATGGGAGGCGGAACCCAGTATGCCATTACCCGGGGACGGGGAAATGACAGGGCCGGCCAAATCCTGTTTACACACTCCGTTTATCTGGCCGGCATCGCAGGACTTCTTTTTTTCCTGGCAGGCCTTCTGGCGTCCCCGATGATTGTTACCTGGCTGGGAGCCAATGAGGAAGTTTTTTCCATGACCGAGACCTATCTTTCGATGCTCCTGCTTTTTGCACCGGTATTCCTGATGAACAACGTGATGCAATGCTTCGTGAGAAATGATGGTGCCCCGCAGCTGTCCATGGCAGCCATGCTGGCCGGCAGCCTGTCGAATATTATCCTGGATTACGTCTTCATGTTCCCTTTCCAGATGGGGATCTTCGGGGCCGTCCTGGCCACCGGCCTTTCCCCGCTCATTGGCCTGATGATGCTTTTCCCGCATCTTGTGCGGCGCCGTTGTCACTTCCGCTTCCGTCTGACTGCTTTCGATTTTTCCCAGATCCTTCGCATCCTGTCCTGCGGGGTTCCTGCCTTCGTCACGGAATGTGCTTCCGGCATCGTCATGATGCTTTTCAACGCCACCATTCTTGGACTTGAAGGAAACATCGGTGTGGCGGCCTACGGAATCGTGGCCAATATTGCCCTTGTTGTTACGGCGGTCTACACGGGTCTGGGACAGGGCCTTCAGCCCTTGCTGAGCCATGCCTATGGAAAAGGCAACGGGCAGACGGTCCGCCGCTTCCTGCGTTATGGGCTGAGGACCATGTTGTTATTTTCCATACTCCTCTACGGGTTCCTCTATCTGCAGGCATCGCCGCTGGCATCGGTCTTCAACGGGCATCGGGACCCGCTGCTGCAGGCCATTGCCGTAAAGGGCATCCGCTTCTACTTCACGGCAGCGCCCTTTATTGGATTCAATATCCTGCTCCTGAACAGTTTTACTTCCATTAACAATATTCGTCCGGCCCATGTCGTCTCCCTGCTGCGCGGCGCAATTCTTCCCGTGCCCGTAGTCTGGTTCCTGGCAGGCCATTGGGGGATGAATGGCGTATGGTGCGCGGTCCCAGCAGCGGAAATCATGGTGGCAGCCGTCACCTTTCTCTATGCCCGGGTCAATCCGGTGCTTCGCGGGGAACCCACTTCGAAAGACCATGGAAATACAGTACCGGCCCGATAGGAACCGGCCGCCTTTCCCATGGCCGGACCGCCCTGTTTCCCGGGGGTGCCCGTATTGCCTTATCAGGCCCTTTCTCGCTATAATAAAGAAATATGGAAACGAAAAAAATAGCTTTCACCGTAAAACAGCATATTGAAATCACCATAACAGGCCTTGGCAGTTCCGGCGAGGGTGTGGGTAAAGTGAAAGGATTTACCTTTTTTGTCCCCGGCGCGCTCCCCGGCGAGCGTGTATCTGCCACCGTCACAAATGTCAAGAAGTCCTATGGACAGGCCCGATTGGATCAGATCCTGGTGCCATCCCCGGACCGCGTAACGCCGTCCTGCCCGGTCTACGAAGCCTGCGGTGGCTGCCAGCTGCAGCATCTATCCTATACAGCGCAACTGAAGCTCAAGCGGCAGACCGTCATGGACGCCCTGGAGCGAATTGGCCATTTCAAGGGAATCAATGTCAACCCGACGCTGGGCGCCCAATCGCCGTGGAATTATCGCAACAAGATGCAGGTTCCTGCTGCGGAAGGAAGAAAACACGAGCTGCTCATCGGCTGCTATGCGCAGGGGACGCACCGCATCATCAATGTGGAAAGCTGCCTGATCCAGAACGAGATCAATAACCGCATTGCGTCTGTCGTACGCAAATGGATGCAGCAGTACCATATCCCGGCGCTTGATGAGGATGCCCGTACCGGCATTGTCCGTCATATCATGGGGCGGGTCGGTGTCAATACCGGGGAAGTCATGGCGGTGCTTATCACCAATACAGACCGAGTTCCCCATCTGAAGCAGCTGGCCACCATGCTCAAAACGGAAGTACCCGGCTTTGTGACGCTCATTCAAAATATCAATACCCGCCACACCAATGTGATCATGGGACCAAAGAGCAAGGTCATCTCCGGCCCCGGATTCATTCATGACCGGTTAGGCAGCCTGACCTTTGCCATCTCTCCCCTTTCCTTCTTCCAGGTCAATACCAAACAGGCTGAAGTTCTCTACGAAACGGCCCTGCACTATGCGGCTTTGACCGGTAAAGAAAATGTCATCGACCTCTATTGCGGTACCGGTACCATTACGTTATTCCTCGCCCAAAAAGCCAGTCATGCCCTGGGCATTGAAATCGTAGCCCCTGCCATCAAGGATGCCTGGAAAAACGCTGAGCAGAACCATATCAAAAACAGTGAATTCATTTGTGCCGACGCTGCCAGGGAACTGCCCCGTCTCGTCAGGGAAGGCGTGCGTCCCGATGTCATCGTCCTTGATCCGCCCCGGGCAGGCTGTGATCCAAAGGTGCTGAAAGCCATTCTCACGGTAAAACCGCAGCGTGTCGTTTACGTCTCCTGCGGGCCGGCCTCCCTTGCCCGCGACGCTGCCATCCTGCACGAAGGCGGCTATAAGATCCGGCAGGTCCAGCCTGTTGACATGTTCCCCCAGACCGCACACGTTGAGACGGTGGTATTGATGTCGCGTGTCAGCGGTCTACACGGGAAAAAACCTTGATTGCAAACCGCTCTGTGGGTTCGGCTTCCTCAAGGACCGAAAAGCAGGTAAAGGAATGGGACTGATTTTTTAATCCCATCTCTAAGGCATTTGACCATGCCGGCAAACCGATTGCTGCAATATGTGTCGCGGCACTGGCTCTCGGAAAAAGTGGAATTCTTAAGGGAAGAAGAGCTACGACATATCATCTGGGCGGAGGACACAGGCAGAAGCAGCTTGCTGCATTTGGAGCCGTGATTATTAATGAAAGGCTTGTAATCGATCATAACGTAATTACCTCATATTGCCCTGAAACGGCTCCGGACGTAGCTTTCGAACTGTTGGGAAAGCTGTGCGGAAAAGCAGCAGAAAATAAGGTAAGAGTCAATATGGGCTATTTGCCACAGAAGTGATGTCAGAAGGAGCATAACTTCCAGTTTGCCGAAATGCTGCAGCCATGGATAAATCGAAAATGAAGGAGAGGAATAACACATGAATTCTGAATGGGATGCCAATCTGTATCTGAATTTCTTAAATCAAAGAACACAGCCGGCAAGGGATCTTTTATCCAGAATAAGTACGCTTAATCCCAAAACAGTCATCGATATCGGCTGTGGCACCGGAAACAGTACGGAACTGCTCTCCCAATGCTTTCAGAAAGCAAATATCATGGGGCTTGACAGCTCTTCAGAGATGCTGAAGAAAGCGAAGAAAAATATTCCTAATGTCACATATAAACACGGTGACGCGAATGCGCTGGAAGGAAACTATGATCTTATTTTTTCCAATGCGTGTTTTCAATGGATACCGGATCACGCTGCTTTCATTCCATTTCTTATGGACCATTTGACTCCGGGGGGCGTTCTGGCAGCTCAATTTCCCATGAATAAAATGGAACCCTTGTTTCAGATTATATTTGAGCTTGTTGCCGATCCACATTGGGGATTGGCAAACACAACGATTGATTATAATGGCACCCTGGAACCGGATGCCTATTTCAATCTTTTATCGTCATGCAGCCATTCTTTTCAAATATGGGAAACGAAGTATTACCATCATCTACAAGATCATCAAGCTCTTATCAACTGGGTTAAAGGCTCAAGGATACGCCCGTACCTTTCCGTAATGTCGAAAAAAGAGGGAGAGGAATTTGAAAACGCCATCCTTGAAAAGGTGAAAAAGGTATACCCTGTTATGAAAAATGGTGAAGTTGTCCTCCATTTCAACCGATTTTTTATGATCGCCGTTAAATGATCCGGTTGTTATAAACCCGTTACCTTCCAGTTAGCAACAGAATAACTACCTGTCATTGGATGCGGTGATGTCGGGAATAATTCCCGCCGGCAATGATAATAAAAGGTTTTTCACTCCTCCTGGTAATTACTGACATCCACAGGTAGAAAACGGTGGTTCTCCTGACAAGACCACGGAAATGACAGGAAAAGGAAAGCAAAGTGACACCCATTCATTCAGCCAAATCAGGCGTTCAAATCCGCCGGGAACGGCGGCAGGATTATCTTGAAACAGAAAATCTGGTGCGGGAGGCCTTTTGGAACGTCTATCATCCCGGTTGCACGGAGCACTATATTCTCCACACCTTCCGCTCCCGTGGTGAATTTATCCCGGAGCTTGACCTGGTCATGGTCAGCGGCAACCAGATCATAGGACAGGTCATGTATGTACATTCCCATATTGATGCGGACGATGGGAGAACCATACCCACCTTCACCTTTGGCCCCATCTGCGTTCACCCGGATGTCCAGCATAAGGGCTACGGCCGGAAACTGCTGGAACAATCCATGAACAGGGCCGCTGAGCTGGGTGCCGGAGCCATCATCATTACCGGCAATATCGGTTTTTATGGCAAATCCGGCTTTGTTCCGGCGAAGACAAAAGGAATCCGGTATCGGGAAGACCCGGAAGCGGATTACCTTCTTATCCGGGAACTGCAGAAGGGATACCTGGAAACGGTTCATGGCACCTTCTCCGATCCAGAAGGCTACCTCGCCGCCCTCCAGCAGCCAGATGCCTTTGAAGCGTACGACCGGCAATTCCCCGGAAAAGAGAAAAAAGTGCTCCCCGGTCAGCTGGGGTAAATAAGATGAGTGCACGGGCCTGACCGGTGCACTTTTCTTTATCGCAATCTCCCTGTTATCCGAATGGTAAAATGCTCAGGGAGTGCACATTGGCCCGATGGGACAGAATAAGCCAGCACACGGCTTCCGCTGGTAAATCCCGACGACAGCCAGTACGGCTTCACTGATCCAAAGCCGCTTTCCGGCAGCATTCTTGGCAGTGAAGCCTGCGGCGATGGTGGAGGTTGACAGCGGTCTTCCCGGGTTTATCCATGTTTCCCGGAAAATCATCCCCTGCCCGGCTCTTGACGTTTCAGGAAAAAGAGTGTACGATAATAGCGTGCTATTATGAGGTGAAAAATGGAATCCAAGGATTGTGGAATCTTACTCAAACAAATCAACGACCATATCGCCCAACAGGCCAATCATGGCTTAAAGGAGAATGGCCTGACCCTTTCCCAGCTCCGCTACCTGGAATACCTGGCCGGCAAAAAGGAAGGTCCCGTTCCTTTCAAGGAAATCGAACATCATTTCCAGGTAAGCCAGCCCACAGTGGCCGGTATTCTTGCCCGGCTCAGCAAAAAAGGGCTCATTGTTACGGCCCTGGTTCCCGGCAGCAAGGCAAAGACGGCAGCTTTGACTGAAAAAGGGAAAAAGGAGCTTAAAAAGGCGGTTTCCTATCGGAATGGAACGGAAGAACAACTGCTTGCCCCGCTTTCCCCTGCAGAGCGAAACACCTTCAGGACCCTGTTGGATAAGATTGCACGCCATATGGACTGAAGCCAGACATCGGGATCTCGGATCCCGTTCTTTTTTCCGCAATATAATAGCATGCTATTATAAAGGAGGCTCAATTTCATGGAAAAATTCGATATGACTACGGATATCATTGTCATTGGTGCCGGCGGCTCCGGTCTTCCCGCTGCCTTGGCTGCCAGGGAAGCGGGTGCTGAGGATGTGACCATTGTCGAGCGGCGGAAACTGACCGGCGGAACCGGTGCCATTATCGGGCACATGTTTGCTGTCGAAAGCCGTCCCATGAAGGAACGGGGCATTACGGTGACGAAGGACCAGGTCTTTGAGCGCCATATGGAAAGCGCCCATTGGGCCTGCGATGCCCGTCTTGCCCGCAACTTCATCAACGCTTCCGCCCAGATGATCGACTGGCTCGAAAGCAAGGAAGGCATCCATTTCAATCATATCAGCGCCACGTCAGGAACCCGCTACCAGACGAGCCATGCCATTCGGGAAGGCAACAATATCCCCGTTACGGGCCGCGTCATTGCCGACGTCCTGACCCGTGAATGCAAGAAAGCAGGAGTCCATTTCATGATGGGAACAAGAGCCCAGTCCCTGATCATGGACGGTGAAAAGAAGGTCGCCGGCCTGGTGGTCACGAAAAAAGGAGAGACCCTGCGGATTGGGGCCAAAGCCGTCATCATCGCCACGGGGTCCATCACGGCCAATGAAGAACTGCGGAAAAAATTCTATCCGGAAAAAGATTTTTCCAAGACCGAAATCACGGCCTCCCACCCCTGGATCCATGGGGATGGCTACCTGATGGCCAAAGCCGTCCACTGCCTGGGCGACCCGCTCATGACCACCCTCTATATCGGTCCCTATATTACAGGTCATATGGTGGGTCAGATGATCATGAGCCGTCCCTATATTCACCTGCTCAATCTCTATGGAAAACGCTTTGTCAACGAAGACCTCATGATTACCAATGATGATCATTCCATGATTGGTTCTGCCCTCGACCGTCAGCCAAAGCACATGTGCTTTGGTCTCATCGATACGGCATCGCTGCGGGATATGGTCAAAAAGCATGAAGTCCTGAGCAACTTTGAAGCCATGTTCGGACAGGGCGTCGACGATGACATCTATAACAAAGCAGCCAACACCCGCGTGGATGGATTGATATCGGATGAAAAGAATGCCGGCAACGGGGCAGCCTGGCTTGACCACCTGGAAAAGGACCTGGATGAACTGGCTGAAAAACGCCCGGATCTTGTCCTGAAGACGGACTCTGTTCCTGCCATTGCGGCCTTCATCGGCTGTGATGAAACAGACCTGAATGAGCAGATCAAACGGATCAACGATCATTACGACAAGCAGTATGACGCGGAATTCCTCAAGAATAAACGCTTCCTGTATCCTTTCCGTACCCCACCCTACTATGTCGTCAAGAGTGAAGAGATCTTCCTGGATTCCATCTTTGGCGGCATCCGGATCAATGACAAGATGGAAGTCATCCATGAAAGCGGTTATCCCTTTGAAGGTCTTTACGCGGCCGGTATCGGCGTCAGCGGATTTATCGGCTCCCATGGCCTGGGTGCCCTGGATGGCACGGCTTATGCCTCTTCCGTCTATTCCGGATACGTAGCCGGGCAAAAAGCCGCCGCCTATTCGAAATCCCTGTCTTAAAAGGAGGGAATCTGCAAATGGTGAAAATTGATTTGACCCTTTGTGTCGGATGCGGAACCTGCGTCAAAAAATGCCCGCACGGAGCCCTTTCCCTCAAGGACCATCACGCCGTTGCCAACCCCTCGCTTTGTGTAGGCTGCGGTATCTGCACGGATTATTGCCCCAAGGAAGCCCTGGATATCGACAGTCCCCTGGAGTGAGGACGAAAAGTTAAATCAAAAAAGAAGCCGCCAAGTGACGGCTTCTTTTTTGATTCCTTATAACCCACTTGAGAATGACAGGCAGCCAACCTTATGGGGACCAGGACAAACTGCAAGTCTCGCTGCTCCCAGGAAGATTACCGCTGAATTTCAGCTTTATTCGTCTAATACTGACTGAATAAGGAGCCAAATCCACCGGTATGTAGATAACAGGCCGATTGCGCAACCTTTCCTTTTCGGATCCAATCCCTCATACCAACCACGACTTTGCTGTTATAGACATTTTCAATGATGATGCCTTCCCTTCGGGCAAATTCCAATACCATTTTTGCACTTTCTTCAGTATTACTTCCCCAGCCGTTTCCGCGATAATCATCAACAATCCAGCCCAGTTCCGAAACCGGTTTCGGGCAGGCAGTACCCGTAATTTTTTCAGTTTCCTGTAGAACCTGCTCAATATGGCGCGTCAATAAATCCCGGTCATCTTCAACACTGATTACAACGATTGGCAAGGGACGTCCCAAAAGGGCATTGCCATAAAGCAGGCCCGCAGCCACCCCGCCATTGCCGCCGGGCACAAAAATCGTCAGCTCCTTAATCCGGGCTCCCCGGCATTGGTCCCTGATTTCCTCCGCCGCCACAGTGTATCCCAGGACGCCCCACCCTGTGGTCGCCCCGTTTTTCACGATAAAGGGATGGTGTCCGGCAAACTGGAGCCGCTCGTATTCTTCTTCAACGCGAACCGCTCTTGCAGTCGAACTGACGGGGCCGGCATAAATCGTTTCAGCTCCGAGCAATCGATTCAATAAGAGATTTCCTTCTTCCCGCTCCGGCTTTTCCCCATTCACAACCAGGGTACAGGGAAGTCCCAGCCGCGCGCAGGCTGCGGCCGTAAGGGTACATAAATTTGACTGCAAGGGCCCTGACGCTATGATGCAGTCAGCACCCTCCTGAATCGCGTGGCCAAGAATAAATTCCAGGCTTCTTAATTTATTTCCGCCAGGACCCAATCCGGTCAGGTCATCCCGTTTGATATAAACGGGAACCGCAGTTTCCTTCTCAGGCATTCCCCTTAAAGGATGCAGCGGTGTCGGTCCCGGTATCAACCTCACCCTGGGCAACTTTTCAATGAGCGGTTTAAGCGTGTCCATCTTTCACCTCCACATGTCCATTCCATTACGGTTCGTTCCCATCAACGGTCCTGCCGATTTTAACGAGTACGGTTTTGGGAAGGCCTATGGTAACAATACAGCCGACGTTCTTTCCATAGTCCAATAAAAAGAAGTCGGCTGCTTTTTTATTATTATACACAATCATGGCAAAATATGTCGAGGAGCGAAGGAGCAGAAGCGCCAGTCCAGAGTAAATTGCGGACTCGCAACTTCTTACGATACGTCACAGTTAGCTTCTTTCCACATTCAATAAAAGAAGCTGGCTGCTTTTTATGCGACTGCAATTACCCATCTGCCATTTATTTACAGTTTCATATCGCCTTCCTTGACCCATCCCAACCGGCCGCACCCTGCATTGATGAGGGGTGACAAAATAGCAGGTATGATAAAGGAAATCAAGAGCAGGCCTATCCAGTCATAGGAAGTGATGGCGGCTTTGGTGCCGGCCGCGACATCCGCTACCCATCCGGTAAAAACACCAATCTGGCCGACGAGGCCGCACGTCCCCATTCCGGATGACACCGCCGCACCGTCCATGCGCAGTTTAAATACACAGGTAGCCAGCGGCCCGGTCACAGCAGAAGCCAGGATGGGGCCAATCCAGATACGCGGATTCTTGACAATGTTCGGCATCTGCAGCATCGACGTACCCAGGCCCTGGGACAGCAGGCCGCCCATGCCGTTTTCACGGAAGGATTGTACGGCGAAACCGATCATCTGGGCCGAACAGCCTGCCACAGCTGCGCCGCCGGCCAGACCGGTCAGGCTCAGTGCCGCACAGATGGCAGCAGAGGAAATCGGCAGGGTCAGGGCAATGCCAACGAGAACCGAAACAAGGATGCCCATCAGGAATGGCTGCAGTTCCGTTGCCCACATGATCAGGGCTCCCGTCTTCATGGCCAGCGCTCCCAAGGGAGGGGCCCACCAGGCAGCCAGGGTCACCCCCACGCCAATCGTGACAAGCGGTGTTACGAGAATATCCACTTTTGTCTCCCCAGAAACGAGCTTGCCGATTTCACCCGTCACAATCGCCACAAAGAGCACAGCCAGCGGTCCGCCAGCCCCACCCAGGGCATTCGTCGCAAAACCAACCGTCAGGAGCGAAAAAAGCACCATAGGTGGGCAGTGCAGCGCACGTCCAATCGCACCGGCCATAGCGGGGCCGCTCATGGCCATGGCAAGGCCGCCAACGGTATAACTTCTGCCACCGACAATGGCGACAACATTTTTCAGCACGCCGATATCGAAAAGCAACCCGACGGTATTGATGATGGTGCCGATCAGCAACGAACAGAAAAGTCCCTGTGCCATCGCGCCCATGGCGTCAATAAGATACCGCTTCACTGAAATCTCGACGTCCTTTTTCTTTAAAAATGCCCGGATCGATTCCATCGAAAAGCCTCCTGTTATTGTCCTGTCCTGTCAAAGCTCCCGATTCTGACAAGGAATTCTGTGCAAAGAATGGATTAGGTGCTAGCATATCGTATGCCTATACTTCTGTCAACTGATATGACAAGACAATATAACGAAAAAGGCCCTTCTACGGCAAATCCCCCGCACTGCCTTCAAAAAAACAGGACCCTGGAAAGAAGAGGGGTTGAGCTTTCCAGGGTCCTGCATTTCCGCGGGTTCATTGCGGGTCCGATTGTAACGGATAAACATGGCGCACGCTTCAGCGAACGGTTTTGCTGTCTTTCATCTGTTGAATTTCTTCAGGAGAATACCCCATTTCCTGAAGAATGGCATCTGTATCTTCCCCGATCCTGCCCGTGGGTTTATAAGTACGGCAGCCATAGTCGCTAAAGGAAAGAGGTGGCGTTGGCATCATCACTTTCGTATGGGCCGCATCCGGGTATTCAACGGGAACCATATAGTGATTATCAATGGCCTGTGGATCACGGCTCACTTCCTGGGACTCCATCATGATCTCACAGGAAACATTATTGGTGCTGAGGTATTCACGCCATTCCTGGCTCGTCCGCGTCAGGAAAATCTTATTACAGCGTTCGGTAATCTCTTCTATGGAACCGGTGCGCTGCATGGTGTCCACATCCTTATAGCGCGGATCGTCGACCATGTCTTCGATTCCAAGAAGAGCGGCAAATTTAGGCTTATCCTTTACATACTCATTGCAATAGATGCCAATCCAGCGTCCATCCTTGCAGAGATAGGTCTGGCTGAAGGGGTCGCTGGGACGGAGAGGATCCGGGTTCAGATGTTTCCGTTCGAATTGGGTCTGGACCACGCCGATGGCATTACACCAGATTCCGCTTGCAAAGAGGGAGGTACTTACCTTGGTTCCTTTCCCGGTCTTTTCCTTTGCGTAAAGGGCCATCAGGATGCCGGACAGAAAGACCGAACTTGTTGCCATGTCTCCAAAGGCGTACGTCGGCACAAAGGGAAAAGAGCCTTTCGTCTGCCAATCGGCGACGGCCCCCGCCCGCAGCCAGAAGGCCGTGATGTCAAAGCCCGGATTCGCCGCGGCAGGTCCCTTCGGCCCATATCCTGAAAAATGGGCATAAATGAGGGCCGGGAATTTCTTTTTAAGGCTCTCATAATCCAAGCCGTTTCGAATCAGGGATTGCTCCCGGATATTGGTAATGAAAATATCGGCATCACGAATCAAATCCATCAGGATGGTTTTTCCCTGCTCTTTTTTTAAATCCAGGGCAAGAAACTTCTTATTGCTGTTATGAATGGTAAAGAGCGGGTTCAAATCGTCTTCGTAAGGCACGAATTCATGAACGCCGCCCGTGCGCATTACGTCCCCGTCCAGGGGTTCCACTTTGATGACCTCGGCACCGTAGGCACATAACACGCGGGCACAGGTGGGAGCAGCCACAACCGACGCAAGCTCTACCACCTTCACGCCTTCCAGTGGTAAGTTCTTCTTTTCCATACAAGTAAACTCCATTCGTCATTTGGATAAGGAGTGCCATCATGGCCTGACAGCGGGTGGCACTCCTTGCATTCTATACTTGTTGCCTTGCTTCCTCAACCCCCCGGTCAAAACAGAGCGCATTTTTGGGGTTATTCTTTCCCTTTTTGGCAAAGAAATGATCGACGGCACTTCTCATATACGCTACATCAAAATCAGGGGAGGCATAAGCCAGGGCTCCCAGCATCACGATGTTGGTCCCCCGAGTATTTCCAAGTTCATTGGCAATATCACTGGCCGGAACCTTGACAACCTTGACATCGTCACGATACGTGCGGTCTGCACGGACCAGGCTGCTGTTCACCAGCAGGATTCCGCCCGGTTTAAGCTGACCCTGGAATTTATCGATTGCGGCATCATTCAGTGTATAGAGGATGTCCACGTCGTGACAGTAAGGACTGGGAATTTCATGGTCATCGATCTTAATATTGCAGTTTGCAGTACCGCCACGCATTTCTGAACCATAGGATGGATACCAGGTAACGTTCTTTCCTTCTTCCATTCCCGCGTCAGCCAGGATCATTCCGGCAACCAGGACACCCTGTCCGCCAAATCCGGAGCATATAATCTCTACCATCAGATTGCACCTCCCTTATCAATGAATTCACCCGTAGGATAGGTTACACTCTGTTTCTTTTTGATAAATTCCAGTGCATCAACCGGTGTCATGTTCCAGTTCGTAGGACATGGGCTCAGGACCTCCACAAGGCAGAAGCCTTCACCATTCATCTGTTTCTGCAGGGCTTTCTTGATCATTTTTCCTGTCCTGATCACATTGGCAGGGCTGTCCAGCGAGCCGCGTGCCAGGTAGGCTATATCCAGCTGGCCAAGGATCTTGGTAACATCAATCGGGCTGCCATCCTTTTTGATACTGCGCCCATGCGGCGAGGAGGTGGTCTTCATGTCCACAAGGGAAGTGGGGGACATCTGGCCTCCCGTCATTCCAAAGACGCTGTTATTGACGACCAGCGCAAGGATGTTTTCATTACGAAGGGCACAATGCAGCGTGCTTTCGACACCAATGCTATAAGCGGACCCGTCGCCCGGATGGGCAACTACGATCGCATCAGGGCGCACCCGTTTGATCCCGGCTGCCGTAACAATCGGTCTGCCATGGGCTCCCATGATAGTGTTGTATTTTAAGGCAAACTGGGCAAATTCACCGCAGGCAACGTCCTCGACCATGATCATTCGATCATCAATGCCCAGTTCCTGGGCGGCTTCTGCCAGCAGGCGGACAATGATTCCATGTCCACAGCCAGGGCACCAGCTGGCTTGCTGCGACATATCAATTCCATTTGGAATTTTACAGTTCATGAAAATCCCTCCTTAATATTTTTCCAGCATCTCCCTGACTTTGGAAAGAATTTTCTTTTCCTCAGGAACATTCGAAAATTCTCCGTAATATTCAACGGGACGGCTATTTCCGCAGGCAAGAACCACATCATCGGTCATCTGCCCCAGGATACTCATTTCCACATCGAGGAACGCCTTGACCTGACTTCCCAGGGCTTCAAAAGCTTTCTTCGGGAATGGCCAGAGGGTGATGGGGCGAATCAGGCCAAGCCGGATACCCTCTTTGCGGGCCATGGCAACAGAGGCTTTGGCAACCCGGGAACTGATACCATAGGCGACCAGGACAATCTCCGCGTCTTCCGTACGGACCGCTTCCCAGCGCTGTTCATTGGCTTCGATTTGAGCATATTTATTACGAAGATACGATACATATTCCTCGGCTCCGATATCCCAGTAACGGTTCCATACAATTCGCTGTTTTTCATCTTTCTGGCGAGGACGGATCACCCAATCGTACTGGTTGATATCATGCTCCTTCATTTCGGGAAGTTCCACAGGCTCCACCATCTGCCCGATGGCAGCATCGGAAGCTACCAGAACCGGGTGCCGATACTTCTCGGCCAGATCAAATGAAATGTAGGCCAGATCGGCGTTTTCCTGCACGCTTGCGGGAGCCAGGACAATCGTATGATAATCGCCGTGCCCTCCTCCACGAGTCAGCTGCCAGTAATCGCCCTGTCCCTGGAAGATATCGCCAAGACCGGATCCGATGCGCATAACATCGGCAATCACTGCCGGTATATCGCTGCTGCATAAGTACGAAATGCCTTCCTGTTTAAGCGAAAAGCCCGGTCCCGAAGAAGTCGTCAGCGCACGCGCACCGCCGCAGGCCGCGCCAAAAACCATGTTGATTCCAGCCAGTTCTGATTCCGTCTGGATAAACTGACCGCCCACTTCCTCCATACGCCAGGACATATATTCCAGGATTTCGGTTTGCGGTGTAATGGGATATCCGCTGAAAAATCTACAGCCGGCTCTCAGGCAGGCTTCTGCAAAGGCTTCGTTGCCTTTCATCAATACTTTCGTCATGTTTGCATCCCCCTTTTCAATCCGTGATTTCAATGCAGTAGTCGGGGCACATCCGATAGCAGGAACCGCAACCAATGCATTTTTCCCCGTCTAAATGGACAATCTCATAGCCTTTGGCGCCGAGTTCCTTAGACGGTGTCAGCGCATTCTTAGGGCAGACACTCACACAAAGAAAACACCCTTTGCACCTTTTATAATCGACACTGATTTTACTCATTGTTCTTCTCCTTTTCGTATGAATCAAAAGATGAAGGAAGCCATCAGGACTACCAGCGGAAGCGCAATAACCGTTCTTTCGACAAAGATCAATACAACATGACCAATGTTCCTGATCAGTTTTGTCGAAAGAAGAAGCGCACCAATTTCACTCATATAAATCAATTCAACAATGCTCATGGCACCAACAATAAATTTTGTCTGTGGTGAAGCAATTCCCTTGCCGAGAATAACCGGCAGGTAGTTGTCCGCAAACCCGGAAAGCACAGCGGGTGCGGCCGTATAGGCTTCAGGCACACCGGTAATGCTCATGAACCAGCCAAGAGGATAGGAAGCCCAGACCAGGATGGGGGTGTAAGTGCAAAGGATCAGCGCAATCATCCCGTAGCACACGACAATGGGCTGAAGGGACACAATGTAGCTCAGCATGGAAGGAATCTTATCCGTAAAGTTTTTGATACCTGCTTCTTCAGCTCTTTCACAAGCCAGGACGGTTGCCCTCCTGATACGGGATTCTTCCGTGGAATGGTATTCCTTTTTTTCAACGCCTTCTTTATAGGTTTCCGGATAAAGGCTGAGAGGAGGAATCCGCACGCTGACCATGGCAAGGATGACACCGACAATCACAATGGTCAGATAGAAGTAAGAAAAATAATCCATAATACCCAGCACGTTCGCAACCAGGGAGCACCATCCAATGCTCGATATTGCAAAGCAGGCGCCAATCGTGGCAGCTTCCTTTACCGTGAAGTAGCCTTCATCAAAAAACTGCTTCGCAGCCATGGCGCCGGCCGATACCGGTCCCAGCCAGGCGCTGATGATTGAAACGGAAGCCATTTCCGTAACCTTGAAGAGCGGTTTCATGATAAATCCAATCACCGTGCCCAGGAATTCCATAAAACCAAATTCCAGGATAAAAGTCTGAAACAGGATCATCGGAGGAATCAGGATGGAAAGCTGCGTTGCAAGGGGAAGCATCGTTCCGCCTGTATCAATGGAAGTAATAAATTTGGGCCCAAGCATGAAGCAGGCACATACAGCAAAAACGGCACCAAGGATCCGGGCCCCTGTTTCAAACCTGGAACAGGAAAAAAGAGCTTTCATAAAAGGCCGTTCTTCAATCCATTTTGGTTTGCTGACCAGATCAATGAAAGCCATGACTGCACTGAGAACGATGATCCCGGTCATGAGGATTTCAAGGGGGTGCCCAGCCCAGGAAACAAATTTTTTCAAATAGTAAAAAGAGAACGTGTCCACACTTTTCCCAAAGCTCAAAGGAACGACAACCAAAAACAGACCGAGCAGTGTCCCCAGAATAAACTTCAGGATATTCTTTAGACTTACAGCATCCATTGTCCCACCTGCTTTCTTTTCAATTTAGTGAAGAAAGGATTCAACTTGACAAATAAAAAGTGCTGGTATATTATCAAATTGTGAAACGCGTTTCTGTTTTTTAAAAAATAACATGTTTCTTTTTCCTTGTCAAGTTGCTTTTCGTGGTTTTTTGTGTATGATAAAGGTACTTGACTGCAAACAGAAAGGGAGACTGCTATGGCTACACATGATGTAAAAGAACCTTCTTTTATTTCAATCCTCGGACGCGCATTCAGCATTATGGATCAACTGTTAATGAGCGACAAACCTCTGGGCGTATCGGAATTATCCAGGAAAACCAACATTCCAAAGGCGAATACTTTCCGGATCCTGAAAACACTGGAAAAGCTCAGCGCCATTACGCCGGAGGGAGATGGCTATGTACTCGGAAGCAAGATGATGGAATTAGGGGCCGGTGCCAAAAGGGATAACCAATTCGTATCCCTTGCCATTCCCTTCCTTCAAAAGCTTTCGAAAACCTGTGGCGAAACCGTCAATCTGGGGGTTCCGTTTCATAATAACGTGCTCTTCATTCATACGGTATTGGCAGAGCAGCGATCCCTTGTTGCTTCGCTTCCCCCCATTACGCCGCTTTATTGCTGCTCCATCGGTAAAATTTTTCTTGCCTATCTGACGAATGCAGAATTCCAGCAATATTTCAGTGTCACCCGGTTTGAAAAACGAACCATTCATACCAAGGTGGAGCGGGAACAATTTATTCAGGAATGCGGAACCATCCTGCGCGAAGGAATCTCCCATGACCATGAAGAGTATGATTACGGGCTTTCCTGCATCGCCGCGCCAATTTTCCTGGATAAGCAGCTTGTGGCCGGAATCAGTCTGTCAGGACCGACCAGTCGTCTCCAGTTCAAAGGTTATGCATTTTTGGAGAATGAATTGAAGACAACAGCAAAAGCCATCTCCGATGAAGTAACCCATAAAAAAGCTGTTTTGCCGGATATTCGTTGACAGGGGTATCGCCTGATTTGATAAATGACGGACCCCTGCCAATCAAAAGAAAGGTGGGCATCCCCATGGGCTCAACTCAAAAAGACCTTTCCTGTTCGGACCGATCCGCATTTTTCAAATTTCTCATTCCTTCCCTGATTGGCATGTTCCTGTTTTTATGCCCCGTATGGACAGATGGGAACATGAACATTCCTCTTGGCATCATTTCCAATGCCATTGCCCGTTTTATCCATCCCTTTTCCAACTGGCTCCTGGTTGTTTTCGTAAGTATATCGGCAGTCTTTTCCATCATCTATACGATGGCAAAACCCGGTTGGACACAGGAAGAAGGCTTTTGGCATGAACTCTTTGTCGTTTCCCCGCTGTACCTTGGCATTCGCATTATCGGCACCATCATCACCATCCTGGTTGCCACAGGCAGCGGCCCCGCCTGGCTCTTATCCAAAAATACGGGTGGGTCCATAATCAATCTGATGGGAACACTGATTGCATGGTTTTTGGCAGCTTCCTTCCTGATTCCCCTGCTTACGGATTATGGAATCATGGATTTTACGGGGACCCTGCTGCGAAATATCCTGAAACCCCTGTTTCATCTTCCGGGACGCGCTGCCATCGATCTGCTGGCTTCATGGGTAGGAAACTGCAATGTCGGTGTCGTGCTGACCACCAAGCAGTATGAAGCCGGTTATTACACGGATCGCGAAGCCATTTTGATTGCCACCTGTTTTTCGGCCACTTCCCTGCCCTTTTGCCTTGTTATTGCGGCCATCATGACCGTTGATCAATACTTCATTCAGATGTATCTGATTCTTAGCCTGGTCGGTGTTTTATCTGCTATCATCATGAGCCGGATCTGGCCTCTCCAGGGAAAATGGCACGATCAATACTATGCACCCGTCGGAAGACAGGTCCATGAATCCCATCCTGTTGGAATCAGCCGCTTTCAATGGGCCCTGCAACAGGCAATCAGCCGGGCTGAAAAGGGGCCTGATGCATCGCATCTCTTTATTACGGGGCTCAAGATGTTCTTAAATATTGTGTTTACACTGGTTCCTGTTACGATGTGCATAGGAACCCTGGCCTGCTGCCTTTCTTCCTATACGCCCATCTTTCAATGGATTGCGCTTCCCTTTCAATGGTATTTCGAGCTTTTTGGGTTGGAAGAAACAGCCACCGCTGCCCCCGGTGCTGTAGTTGGATTCGTGGATATGTTTATTCCTGCCATGATTTGTGCGGGGATTGCTTCCGTAAAGACCCGTTTTGTCATCTGCATCCTTTCCCTGGTGCAGATCATCTATATGACAGAAGTGGGATCCATTATGCTCAATTCCAAATTGCCAATTACCTTGGCGGACCTGGTCATTATTTTCCTTGAAAAGACCGTGATTGCGATTCCATTGATTATTCTCTTTACAAATTTGTTTGTAACCTTTTAAAAAACAGGAAATGGTACAATCATAAAAATAGCCGCTGCTCTCGCGCAGCGGCTATCCATATGCTTTCCCGGCAAAAAGGAGGGCCTTGTGAACATGCTGTTCACAAGGCCCTCCTCGTTATTCCGGACTTATATTGATGGCATCGATCTTGTAATACTTACATCACGAACCCGCATACCACGTAGAGCACGATTGAAACGGCGGCAAAGCCAAGTACGTAGGGCATCTGGGTCTTGATATGATCCATGATGTTACACCCGGAAGTGGCGCAGGACATGATGGTCGTATCCGAAATGGGCGACGCATGATCCCCGAAGATGGAACCCCCAAAGAGCGCCCCTGCAGTAAGCGGCACGCTGACTCCCATCTGAAGTGCCATGGGAAGCGCAATGACGGCCATGATGGCCATGGTGCCCATGGAGGTACCCGTTGCAAAGGAAAGGATCATGGCAATGATAAAGGTCAGCATCGGCAGGAGGGCCGGTGTCAGGAACTGCATAAAGACAGAGGATAAATAGGCGCCGGTTCCCAGTTTCTTGACAAGGGGACCCATGGTAAAGGCCAGGCACAGGATGAGGGCAATCCCGAACATTCCGCACATTCCCTTCAGGATTTCACTCGTCAGCTGCTGCAGCGTGAAAACTTTTTCCACAAGACACATAACAGCAATGGACGTAACGGACAGCACAGAACCCCACAGGAGGGACTGCATGCCGGCACCCTTTGTCGGATTGCCCTTGCCGGTAACGATGAGTACGGCCAGAATGGTCACAATCATCACGACGATAGGAACAATCATGTTGATAATACGGGGCCTTGCCGTTTCGGCAACGGCCGCCGCATCCATGCCGGCATCGTTTGCCCTGGATGCGGGATCATCCAGTTCACCCGTCGTTTCAGCACGCAGTTCGGCCTTTTTCATGGGCCCGAAATCCACGGATGCAAAACAGGACACGAAGGCAAAGACCACGGCAATGATGCAATAGAAATTCAGCGGAATCGACTGCATCAATACGGTAATGGCCTGATCCTCCGGCACGCCGCCGCTCGTAAGGTAGCCTGTCATGGCGCCCAGCCAGCCGGATAACGGCAGCAGGACGCACCAGGGTGTGGACGTGGTGTGCACGAGGAACGCAGCCTTTTCGTGGGACAGTTTCATACTGTCATTCAGTGGCCGGGCAATGGAACCGGTTACCATACAGCTCAGCGACCCGGACGTAAAAATGACAATTCCCAAAAGCCAGGTAAAGAAAGCTGCGGCTTTCTTGGAATGAATAATGCTCTTTTTGCGAACCATGATATCCACGAAACCTTCGATTCCGCCGGAACGCTCAATCAGATAGAGCATTGCCCCGATGAGGAGCAGGGACATAATGACAATCGTGTTGCCCTTACTCGAAAAAGTCCCGACGACACTGTAAAAGGCCGTATTCAGGCCAGCGAAGATTCCCGGGCTCAGGATCAGGCTGGCCAGCAGGATCCCAATCAACAGCGCAACAAAGACATTTCTGGAAACCAACGCAATAATAATCGTCAACAATGGCGGTATCACTGATAAAAATCCGTACTTCATTTGTATCTCCCCCAAATTCATCAGACAAGCAGGAGCCCTGAAGGCGCCGGCTTTTTAATACTTCCGCAGGGCACGCCCTAAATGGCCGTTTACGACATGGCAGTCCTTTGCGGCAATGTTTCCTCCGATGAGGACATAATCAATGCCGCAGCCGGCTAAGGTCGGTTCCTCAAAAGTAGCCCTGTCGGCAATCGTTTCCGCGTTAAAAATGACGACATCCGCATCTGCGCCCTCCCGAAGGGTCCCTTTATGGGGAAGTCCCATTCGTTCGGCCGGCATGGCAGTCATTTTGCGCACTGCCTCATCCAGGGAAAGTTTTCCCTGACGGACAAATTCACGGAAAACCCGCGGGAAAGTCCCCGCAGCTCTTGGATGACCCTGTCCGTGATTCATGATGCCGTCACTGCCCACCATCACCAGTGGACTGGCCAGGGCCATATCGACCTCGTTTTCCTTCATTACATAGCAGACGGTCAAATGTTCAGGATGATCCCGGCGTTCTTCTTCAAAGGTTTCCCTGGTACCGCGTTTTCCAAGGTATTTGCCTTCGCAGTACTGAATTACATCATAATCACAGTGATAGCGTTCAAGCCACCCAGGATCATAGGTTGTGGAGCCGATGGCTGTTGAAAATGCGTAATAAGGGTAGCAATCGCACAGCACATCGACGTTCCGTTTTCGATAGGCCTCGATCATTTGCAGGAATTCTTCCATCTGACCGAAAGCGGCCATGGAACCAATATGTGAAAACTGGGCCGGCAGCCCTAATTTCTCAGCAACGCCCAGGAATTCATGGCCGGCATCAAAAATGGCCGCTGCATCATCCCGGACGTGGGCAGCAAGGAGTTTATGCGCCGGTACGCATTTCTGCGCCGTTGCCATCAGTTCCCGTTCATCAATACCGGGCACATAACGGATTCCATAGGAAACTCCGAAGCAGCCGGCAGTCAGCGCCTTTTCACAAAGGGCCGCCATCTGATGGAGCTCCTTATCGGTCACGTGACTGTATTTATCCTTATGACCGACGGCCTCCCGCAGGAAAGCATGCCCCACAAGAAGCGCCACATTGACCGGTGCCCCGTCGCGATCAACAAGATCAAGGTATTTCATGGGGTCATACCGATTGATGCCGCATTCCCCTCCGAGGATTGTCGTTACGCCCATACGGAGCATGCAATTAAAGATGGATTTTTTCTCATCCTGCTCCAGGTGACCGTCGGGCCCTACAAAGTCTTCATGCATATGGATATCAATGAACCCCGGTGCCACGATCTTTCCCGCCGCGTCTATACACCGGTCGGCTTCCGGTTCCTCATGGGTCAGGGCTGCCACTTTATCTCCCTCCAGCAGCACATTCAATTTCTGGTGAAGCTGACTGGAGGGGTCAACAACCGTTCCGTTTTTAATCAATGTTTTCATGGGCATCCACTCTTTCAGAATGATTACAAGTTTTCAGCAAATATAGTTCGAGTTTTCTATTTTTTAAAGTGTAGCACCGAGGGTACCAGATTGCAATAAAAGATTTTAAAAACGAACTTTACACAAAGAAAAATTATCTTTTCAGCGAAAGAGCTGTTTCTTTCTGTACAGTAAACTCATTTGACTCCCCTGGCAGCCGACGGAAGCAGCAAAAGGATTCAGGCCAGGTGGCAGTTGCCAACGGGCCCTCTCGGTTCCGGCTGTGACGCTTCCTGTTTCCAGCAGCATGGGTCTGGCTGGGTTTCAGTGCCTATTTACACGGCTGATTATCGGCCGCTGAAACGCGCCTGCCTTTCCTTATCCCGGTGATTATCCCCCGAGAATTAGGATTTTACAGGGTTCCGTTATATAATAGAGAAAATACCCGGCAATGAATTTACGAATTGCTTCAACCGGGCAGAAAGATGGTGAACATATGGATTTGTTGGCGCTTTTCGGAATGCAGGGAACATTGTTCCTGCTCATGTTGACCGGTGCTGTGCTGAAACGGATCGGTATCATCAGTGAGGAAGGAAAGATCTGCCTTTCCAACCTGGTCATTGACGTCATTCTGCCCTGCACTGTCATCAAAGCCGCTTTTGTGGAACACGGGGAGAATTTCCTGCAAACCGGGGCCATGCTCCTGGTTGCCTGTACACTCATTGAAATAGCCGCCTTTATACTCAATCATTTTCTTTACCGCGGCTATGAAACAGAACGGCGCAAGGTATTCCAGTATGGCACCATCGCCTCCATGAGCGGTTTCCTGGGAACGCCCATTGTGGAAGACCTCTACGGAGACCTGGGAATTCTTTATGCCGCGATTTTTCTGGTTCCCATGCGTACCTTTACCTGGTCCCTCGGCACCAGCTATTTCCTGAACAGAGGTGGGACCAGCCGGCGCCAGCTCGTTTTCAAGGTTCTCACGCATCCCTGCCTTGTGGCTGTTATCATCAGCCTTGTCCTCATGATTACGGGATTTCCCGTTCCCTCTCCCATCCGCCGCTGCATCATCATGATTGGGAACTGCAACAGTGCCATCGCCATGTTCGTGGTCGGGACCATCCTGGCCGATGTCAATCCGCTGACCATCGTAAACAGGGATTCCCTCTATTTCTGCTTCATTCGCCTTATTGTGCTGCCCCTGCTGCAGGCGGGTCTTTGCAGTCTTCTGGGGATGCAGGGCGCTGCCCTGGGTGTCAGCCTGGTTCTCATCGGGATGCCGGCGGCAACGACGACGGCGATTTATCCGGCACTGTATAACGGTGACGCTGTCTTTGGAACACAGTGCGTGGTCCTGAGTACGCTGTTGTCGATGGTGACACTGCCATTATTGGTTTATATCCTTTAAGGTGGGAACCGGTGTCAATTGGTATTTTTTCAAATGTTGGGGCGAACTTCAATTCATCTAACAGATACGGACGTGAGCGCTTCAGCTCACGTCCATTTTTGATTTACCTTTAAAAGTTGACAAATCCGAGAGCAGCACCTTGCAAATTTTCTAAAATAAGAGGCCTTGAAATTAAATTTTACGTAAAGTGAGGTGCTTGAGCCTACATCTTTGAATTTCTTTAAGGAACCGTTTTTCTTATTGAAAGCATTTTTCAATAGAATAAAAAAGATATATCTATTCTCCTTTCAGTTTTTCGTAATGATTGAGTTGAAATGCAGTTCAGATATGTCTTATTTTATCGTAAGACAAGAGGTCTTGTGATCAGATAAGTGTCCACAAGACCCCAATATGTATTAAAGAAAAAACAACACCTTTCCCTGCCTCCGCCCAAATGAAACCCGCTTCAGTGTCACTTGACACCGGCAGTACAATAAATATGAATCACTCAGTCCAAAGGGAGGCCGCTTTATGTACGAAATCAAGATTGATGACAGCCTGTATCAGACGTATCCTGAAATTCGCCTTGGCTGCATGCAAATGACAGTCACCGTTACCGCTTCGGATACCCAGTTCTGGAAGTATCTGGACGATGAAGTCCTGCCAAAAGTCCGTGAGAACATTGAAGGCAGGGAATGGGGCGAAATACCGGGTGTAAAGGGCAGCCGCCTGGCATACAAGGCCTTTGGAAGGAATCCCGGCCGCTACCGTGTTTCCTCGGAGGCATTGCTGCGCCGGGTAAGAAGAGGCGATGAGCTCTATCATGTCAATTCCGTAGTCGATGTCAATAACCTTATTTCCGTTACGAGCGGCCTTTCCGTCGGTTCCTATGACCTTGCCCATATCAAAGGCACTGTTACCCTGAGAAAAGCGGGGCCGGGCGAAGGCTATCAGGGAATCGGAAAGGATTTTCTCGATATGGAAAACATGCTGGTCCTTGCTGATGAAGAAGGCATCTTCGGTTCTTCAATGTCGGATTCCCGTCGGGCCATGGTTACAGAAACGGCTAAGGAAATCCTGGTTGTCGTTTATTGCTTTGAAAACGGGATTGACCTGGAAAAAGTGCTTTCATCTGGAAAGGAAGCCTTTGAAAAGTTTGCCTACGCAAAGGAAATCAAAACCTGGATTGTTGAAAAATAGATGAAAATAAGAAAAGAGGTTCAAGAACTGCCAGAACAGGCTGTTCTTGAACCTCTTTTTTCGCAATCACCAAAATAATGCTGCCATCCGTGGAAACCGCGCTGCTTTCAGGATTCCTTATAGCTTCCAGCGCGCTCCCATATTGAATTCCCAGTTCTTCCCCAATTCCCCGCCGAAACTCCGTTCAAGGTCAAAGGTAAAGACGGCGTTGGGTGCCATATTGAAGTCCACACCAAGTCCCACATCATACCAGGTGCCCCGCTTACTCACAGAATCCTGCATCGTGGAGTCAGAGGCACGCAGGGTAAAGTCCTGTCCGCCCGTAAATTCACGCAATACATCGGCCTTCAAATAAACAGATCCCTTGTCTGCCCACTCCTGTCCCAGACGGAAGCCAAGGCGGCCAATGAAACTATCGGCATTATCCATATTCACATCGAAGCCATTGCTTGTCCGGTAGGAATCTCCCTTCAAGTGCATATACTGCAGCTGGGCCTGCGGTTCCAGGAAAAGGCCTTCCCTTGAAAGCGGCATTTTCTGACCGTATTCAAGGCTGATTCCGTAGGTTGCCTGGGAGGCATTGCCGCTGATTTCCTGCCCGCTCCGGGAATTATATCCATCCAGGTCCGTCTCCACACGGCCGTAACGGGCCACCGTATCCAGATAAGCTCCATTATCCCAGGTCAGCGTATCATAGGCCATGATGCCGCGCCGAGCCGTATCGACCGTGCCATTGTGCCGGGACAAATCAGACGTTCCCTTCAAATAATCTGCACCCAGGCCGTAATGGTGATGATTCTTTCCAAATTCAAGGCCAATCTGACCCATGGTATACATCCCATCATAGCCACTGTCACGCCCCATGGCTCCACGCTGCAACCGTACCCACACATTGCTGTCAGGATTCAGGAAACGGGCTTCCCCGTGACGTTTGTTGTAACGGTCAAGGGAAGTGGCCACATCATAGCCGGCATTGACCCCATCAATGACGACACGGGCATCGTCCGTAGGCATCCTGGACATTCCATAAATGAACCAGTTCATGCCGCCCGCCATCAGTTGGTTGATCTGCTCAGCCGTCAGTCCATCCCGTTCACTGTTGTACAGGGCATTTTCCGGGTCATTGACATCATAAGGAGCATGTCCGATAAGCACCTGGTAATCCCAGAGGGAGTTTCCATAAATATTCATCTTGTCCCGGAAAATCAATTTATCCGCTGCCGCAGCTGCGACCGTGGCAAAACGCAGGGTCTTGTTCTCCGATACTTCGCCAAAATTGTTGTCGTTATAGGCTTCAATATGATGAAGACCGGACCCGGAAGTCGAATCAAGGATATAGATCATATCCGTGTGTGCTTTGTCCAGGTCGTTCATATCGAGCCGGAAGACACCGTTGGATCCCTTTAAATCCCCAATCATCAGATAGTCAAGCCTGGAGCTTTTCAAAGCGGTGTACCGGCTGTCCAGCCCGAGGCTTTCCCAGTGACTCTGGGCGTCCGCATCGAACAGGTTGATGATCCCGCCCGATTCAAGGTTCATCTGGCTTATGTACTTTTTGGCACCATAAGGGTTCACGGGATAATACGTCGGTGCATAGCCTACTTCCCGGACCGTTCCAAAAGGAATGTACATGGCCCCATCCCGAAAAGTGACGTTGAGATTCCCCGTCCCATTGACGTTGATTTCGTCCCCATACCAATAGGAATCAGTACCGGAAAAGACGGTATTCAGGGTGCCACCTTTCGCTATGGAAGGATTCGCATCTTCCGTCATATCAATGCAGCCAACCACCTGGAGCTTTTTCGCATCAATATTGACGGTAGCCCCGTCCTTGGCACTGATGGCGTGCGGACGCCAGCTGATTGTCTGCAGGATCACCTGGTCGCCCTTGATATTAAGCGTACTGTTATGTTCCGCATACACTGCATTGGCACCGCCGTACCCGCGATCATAATGGTCCACGGTGTTGACGATGCGGACATTGCCATTGAAGCTGATTTCCGTCCCCGGGGACATTACGGCGGCCACGGTATAGGAATCGTCCGCGCCATCGGGATCCATGTCATTATAGACAGTATAATCAACGTCCCCGTTGATGATAATTTTCGTTCCTGATGGTCGATTCTCCATAATCTGAATGCCGCGAGGAGCCCACTCGGGCGGTACGTTCAGTTTCGTACCGTTATGGGAATCCACAGTAAGATTGCCATTCAGGGTAATGGTCTTACCACCTTCGCCCTGAATCAGATAATGACTGAGCACATCCCGGCTGGAAAAACGGATGTCGCCATTTACTGTAATATCGCCGGCACTTGAACCATTGATAAGGCCGGCATGACTTTCAATCCCGGTTACTTCGATTGCACCGGAAGGAGTCTTGATATTATAGGTACCCGCCCGGTCAATCAACGGGGAACGCCTGGTAATCGTAGCGTGTTCCGTTGTCACATCTCCTGGCATCAGCTGCCCGGAAGGTGCAGCAAAGGCTGTTCTTGTAACAGAAAAAACCAACCCCAGTAAAACTGCTTTCTTCAATCGGACTGAAATCATGGCAACCTCCTTATTAACAGGATTTATTTCATTATAATTTTATCATGGAATCGCCGATTGCTCTGTAAAAATTAGGTAAAAGTGTGGAGAAAACTTCCCTGAAACAAGAATTCCTTTGTCCCTCCCACATTGAAAAGAAAAAAGTTCAAAAATGGAAAAAACCTACCGGTTCCCGTGCGAGCACCTGATCCGCCAATCCTAAAGGTTCCTTTTACGGACAGGGTCCTGCGGTTGAAAATAACGCTGAGGGAAACCCGGAATTGATCTGGGAAATAACCGGGTCCTGCCCTGCAGATGGTAAAAACTGTTTCAACTAGGACAACTGGAAATGCATAGGGCCGCTTACACACAATCTTTACGCAGATTTAGCGCATTTTCTACATAATTGCTGTTATACTTTAAGTAAGCAACAGGACTTTCTTGAATTGGAAAGGCAGGGTTGACAATGGCGAAAACCTACGTAATTGATACCAATGTCTTGATTCAGGCTCCTAATGCACTGGATTGTTTTGAAGAAAACAATCTGGTCCTTCCCCTGGTCGTCCTGGAAGAGCTGGACGGCCTCAAGAAGGCAGAAGGAGAGCGCGGCTACAACGCCCGCCAGGTTATCCGCAGTCTGGAAACACTGCGCTGCTCGGGTGACCTCATTGCAGGGGTACCACTAAAAAATGGCGGCACCCTGCGGGTTGAAACAAATTGTGTCCACGAAGAACTTCCCGAATCCCTTCCTGATGACAAAAGTGATAACCGGATCCTGAAAGTTTGCAGGCATCTCCTGCCGGAACATCCAATCCTGGTCACCAAGGACCTGGTGCTGCGTCTCAAGGCCCAGATTCTCGGCATTGAAGCCCAGGATTTCAGCACTGAACAGGTCAGTGCCGGCACCAAGCAGTACATGGGACGTTTCGAATGTTTTGCGCCGGAAAAGGAATTTGACAAGTTCACGGCAGAAGGCATTCCCGTTTCCCTGCTCTATCAATGTGATGAAGAAGGCCAGCCGCTGCCGGTGACACTTTACCAAAACGAGTTTATCCTGCTGAAAGCGGATGCGTCCCTGCGCAAGACCCATCTGGGCCGTGTCTGGGGTGACCGGGTCATTCCCCTGGAATACGACAAGGAAAATCCTTATGGCGTAAAACCCCGTAACGCGGGGCAGTATTTCATGCAGGAAGCCCTCATGAAACCGGCCTCGGAAGCACCCCTGGTCATTGTAAAAGGACAGGCAGGAACGGCCAAAACCTTCTATGCACTGGCCGTAGGCCTTGAAAAGATGTTGAACCATCCCACTGGTGAATATCGCCGCATCATGATCTGCCGTCCAAACGCGCAATTTGACTCCGATATCGGGTTCCTGCCCGGTGATGAGCAGGAAAAGATTTCCCCTCTCATGCGCCCCATCATGGATAACCTGGAACAGCTCATGGATGAGGATGAGGAGTCCCGCTATGACGATGAAATGGAGCTGGAAAACCGCCTGATGGAGGTCTTCGACCGTAACCTGATCCAGATGGAAGCCCTGAACTATATCCGCGGCCGTTCCCTGGAGAAGATTTACCTCATCATCGATGAAGCCCAGAACATGACGCCGAACCAGGCAAAAGGGATTATTACCCGGGCCGGCAAGGGAACAAAAATCATTCTTCTCGGCGATCCCCACCAGATTGACAAGCCCTTCCTGGATGAGCGCACCAACGGACTGAGCTACGCTTCTGAAAAAATGAAGGGCAGCCCCCTGTGCTGCCAGATTACCATGCTGCCAACGGAGTGTGAACGTTCCCCGCTGGCCCTGGAAGCCATTCGGCGCCTGTAAGGAGGAGCCCGCTTTATTGATGGACAGAATTCCGGGCATTCGCCAGACGGGTGCCCCTATAATAAAGGAGTTGAAAGCATCAGAGGAGGAAACAGCACTCTGCCAAATTCATGAAGAAATTAACATACGAAACCATTTCCCATGCAAAAGAAGTCAACATCTATCTGGAACAGGGCAATAAGGTATTAGGTGCCATCGGATACACGGACCATTCCCGGAAACATACGGCGAAAGTAGCAATTACAGCGGGACGGATCCTGAAAAAATTAGGCTATGATGACCACACTATTGAATTAGCAAAAATTGCCGGCTATATGCATGACATCGGCAACAGCATCAATCGCGTGAACCATTCCCACAGCGGAGCCCTGATGGCGTTCCAGCTGCTGCAGAAATGGGGCGCGCCTCCGGAGGATATTGCCGCCATCATTACGGCCATCGGGCAGCATGACGAATCCGACGGGACGGCGGTCGATCCCATTTCAGCCGCTATTATCCTGGCCGACAAGACCGATGTCCGTCGGAACCGGGTGCGCAACAAAGTGCCGGAAACTTTCGATAAGCATGACCGTGTCAATTATGCGGCCTTGACCAACAAGCTTCACGTGGATACCCACAAAAAAGTGATTACCCTGGAAATCGAGCTTGATGAAAACATCTGCTCCATGATCGATTATTTTGAGATTTTCCTGGACCGCATGCTCATGTGCAAACGGGCGGCGGAAGTCCTTGGGCTGCGTTTCAAGATGACAGCCAATGGCAACAAGATCTGCTGAAAAACAAAGGCGCAGTTCGCGGACCGCAGACCGCAGATCGAAGAACGCAGATCGCAGACCGCGGTTCGCAGATCGCTTGGCAGGCCGCCAGCAGCCAGCAGCTAGCAGTCAGCCGTCAGTAAAAAACGCGGTTCGCAGGCCGCAGACCGCAGATCGCAGATCGCGGATCG
>CADBQR010000074.1 GCA_902796945.1 uncultured Acidaminococcus sp. | reverse complement strand
TTCGTCATATCGTAGCCGATGGAAAAATGACCGGCATGGCGAACAAAGGCAGAGGGGGTATTGATAATGCCCGAGGTCCCCGACGGTGTGATCTTTGCTTCGGCCGACATGGGGAGAACCGCGCAGCAGGCCGACACCACGGCGAACAGGCTTGTCTTCTTCAACATGAATAAACGCTCCTTATCAATCTTCTTTTTCCAGTTTTTCAACCAGTTTTTCCAGTTTCCGGACCTTTTTCACCAGGTCGCTGAGCTTACGCTGATTGGCCATCATGCGCAGCCAGTCGACATGGGGCTGAGCGGGGAATCCGGCCCAGACCACATTATCCGGCACATCACTGATGATGCCGGACCGTGCCGCGAAGGTGCAGTTACTGCCGACCTTGAGATGGCCCGCCGTGGCGGCCTGGCCGCCAAAGGTCGTATTGTGCCCCACCGTCACACTGCCGGAAATGCCGACATGGGCCACGAGGATGCAGTTTTCACCGATAATGTCGTTATGGCCCACATGGACCAGGTTATCGATCTTGGTTCCCTTTCCGATGACGGTGCTGTCCACGGTCGCCCGGTCAATACAGCTGTTGCAGCCGATTTCCACGTCATCGCCGACCACCACGTTACCGGTCTGCAGGACCTTCGTATGTTTCCCTTCGGATGTGATATAGCCAAAGCCATCCCCACCGATGACGCAGCCGGCCTGCAGAATGACCCGATTGCCAATCACGCAGTCTTCACGAATGGTTACGTTGGAATAGAAGGTGCAGTCGCTGCCGATTTTCACATGGCGACCGATATAAACGTGGGGGTAGATCACGGCGTTGTCACCGATTTCCGCGTCCTCCGCGATATAGGCAAAGGGCAGGATGGCCGCATTCTTGCCGATCTTGGCCGTCGGATGGACGAATGCGTATTGGCTGATTCCGGTTTTGACGGATTCCGGGGGACGGAACATCTGCAGCAGCCGGGCAAAAGCGGCACGGGGATTTTCCACCCGCATCAGGGCCTGAGGGCCTTTCAGTTCCCCTTCCATGGGAATCATGATGGCGCCTGCCCTGGACTGGCCTGCCAGTTCCAGATAGGGAGGCACGGCAAAGGAAATCTGGTCTGCCTGTGCTTCCTCCAGTCCATTGACCCCTTTAATGACCATAGCCGGGTCACCCTGTATGATGGTGCCGTTCAATAAAGCGGCTAGTTCCTGCAGTGTTTTCTCCATTTGACAGCTTCCTTTCCTTGTTTCTGGAAACGGGAAAAAGGCGAACGCCCTAAACGGCTTCGCCTTTGGTCCTGCTTCTTATTTCATGGCTTTGATAATATCTTCCGTTACGTCGACCCCGCCCTGAGGAACCGCTTCCTTGGCAAGGATGGCACTGAGGTTCTTCTGTTTGGCCACTTCAGCGGCAGCAGCTTCAAAGCTGGTCTTGACCTTATTCTGTTCTTCGGCCTGGAGCGTCCTCATTTTGGTGCTCATTTCCGTATAGACTTTCTTGGCTTCCTCGTCGCTCTTTCCCTGTGTCTGCTTGGCCAGCTCGTCTTCCATGGCCTTTCCTTTTTCCTGCAGTTCCTTCGTCGCGTTCTTGAAGACTTCGCTTTCCGTCTGGACCTTCTGAAGGTCAACGACACCGAACTGGGCATTGCGGCCGCAGCCGAAAGCAAACATAGCCATTACGATCATACCGATTGCCAAAATTTTTTTCATGTTGTTATTCCCTCTTAATATACAATTTTTTTAACCTCGATGTTTACTTCGTCCGTAATATCATCGGCACTGATGTTGGCTCGCGGATTACGGAAGACCAAAGTATACTTCTTGGTCAGGTTGACTTTCTTTATGGCGCTCAGGATATCACTGTCAATTTCATCCCGCATTTTCTTCTGGGCATTTTCCTGGGATTGGATCTGGGTGTCCATGGAAGCAATCAGCTTGTCCAGCTCCTGCTGTCCTGGCTGGTTCTTTTCCATACCGTTCAGGTCGAGTCCCGTTTCTTCCCTGACCGTATCGGCCATCAGCTCACTGGCAAAACGATTCATGCGCTCGCGGGAAGCGGCGTAATCCTCAGCCAGCTGTTCCCGCAACCAGGCCCGTTTTTTGTCCTCAATGTCCTGAATGGCCTTCCGGCGGGCATCCAGAAGTTCCTGTTCTTCCTGGAGCAGGGCTTTCTGGGACGCTTCCGTCATCTTGATGCTGCCCAGTTTCAGGCGGATATTGAAAAGCGGGATGCGGAAACGTTCTTCCACAGCATTGCGGTCAGCCTGGACATATTGCTCGGCCGCATCCATCAGGCTTTCTTCCTTCTTGCGGAGCATATCCTGCTCCTGGGCCTGCTTTTCAGCCATCCTGGCTGCCAGCCGGGCCTGACGGAACTTGCTCTGTCCGCTGCCAGTCAGCTGCTTCATCTTGTTCAGCATGGCCAGCTGCTGCCGGCCGTTTTTCAACTGCCGGTCACGGAGGGTCCTGGCCGTTTCCAGGGCTTCCTGCTTTTTCTGCCATGCTTTATATTTCGGATGTTCCCGAACCAGTTTATCCCAGTCAACAACGGCATACCGGGGCTTCTCCTGGCCAAAAAGCCTGAACTTGCTGCCCAGTCCGCACCCGGTTACAAGGAGTGCCCCTGCTATCAGTAAGCTGATCAGCTTCCGCATGAGTACCTCCCCCTCTGCCGCAGGTTATTTCTTTTTAGCCTGCTTCTGCAGTTCCAGCTGCACGTCACGGGTCACATCAACCGCGCCGTACACGACGGCACGTTCATTGACGACGATGGAAAGGCCCTTTGTCTTACCGACGGCGACGATGGCATCGTCAACCTGTTTCTTTACCGGTTCAACGAGGGACTTGCCCTTTTCTTCCAGGTTTTTCTGGATTTCCGCATGGAGCTTTACCTTTTCATCCTCGCTCAGGTTCTTGCCTTTTTCCTCAAATTCCTTCTGGGCATCCTGTGCGGCCTTCTGCATCTCGGTCTGGGCTTCCTGAAGCCCCGGTGCAGCCTGCATGACCTGCCCGTAATTTATTTTGCCAATTGCAGAGTCGTTTACCCCGCCAGAGCCGCCCAAAAGACCGGCTCCCCTGACGGCCACGGCAAAAGCACCAATTACAAAAATCGCTGCAATCGCCAGGGACACGACTTTTACATTCTTCTTGTTGGCAAATTCCATCATTGTTTATCCCTGCTTCCTCGTATTTTCAATCAATCAGAACTGTCCGCCAAAGCTGAAGTGGAAACGACCGCCCCGGTCAGAGCCATCCAGACGATAGCCATAGTCAAGGCGAATCGGGCCCAGCGGCGAATTGATACGCAGGCCGATACCTGCGGTATACTTCATCTGGCTCAGATCGAAGTCGTCTTCGTTGTAATCCTTGCTCCAGGCGTAGCCGGCGTCCGTGAAGGTAACACCCTGGACCTGCTTCAGGATGGGATACCTGAATTCCAGGGAGCCCTTCAGCATGCTGTTGCCCTTGAACTGATCATCGCGGTAGCCGCGGAGGATTTCACTGCCGCCGACAGCAAAGCGCTGGGACAGCGGCATATCGCCGTTGGCGTAGCCGGCGCCCAGGTTGAGGGCCCAGACATTGTTCTTCCCTACGCGATAGTAATAGCGGTAGTCAGCCTGGTACTTTTCGAAGGTGAAGTCACCGCCGAAGCTTGCCCATTCAACGGAATAGGACGTCCGCTTGCCTTCCCGCGGATCGTAGATGTTATCACGGCTATCGAGGACACGGGCAAAGGTGATACTGCGGGTCGTACCGAAGTTTCTCTTCTTTCTCTTGTGAGCGACTTCATCCCCCAGGTCTTCGCCATGGTCCACGCCTTCAAAGTACTGGTTGCGATGGTAGCCATCAACGGTCCCTTTATATTTATCGTCACGGTTCTTCAGGGTAATGGAGTTGGTAATGAATTCGTTGTCCGTTACGCGGCTGAAGAAGAGTTCTTCACCGATCTTTTTCTTGTAGTAACGGGCAATTTCATCGCCGTCACGGTCATAGTCGGCGTATTCGTTCGTCATGTTGTAGAAAGTCAGGCCGGCCGTGGTTTCCTTATCGTCAATCCAGGGTTTGATATAGGAAACTTCAAAGTTCGTATTGGTTTCATCATCGCCGCCGAATTCCCAACGGGCGTTGATGCTGTCGCCGGTCCCGCGGAAGTTCTTATCACCGATGCTGACCATCCCGAGGAAACCGTCGGCATCACTGTAACCGGCGCCGATGCCGAAGGTACCCGTGCTCTGCTCAACCACGGAGATTTCAACGGAAACCGTATTGGGCATCTGCCCCGGATTCAGGCGGATATTGACATCTTCGAAGAATCCCAGGTTATAGATCTTCTGCATGGAACGACGGGCCAGCTTGGCATTGAAAGGCTCGCCCTTCTTCATGCGCATTTCACGAATGATGACATAGTCCTTCGTCTTCGTATTGCCCTTGACACGATAATCTTCAATGACCCCTTCTGCGACCTGGAGAATCAGGTGCCCGTCAGGGAGCATACGGATATCGCTGACCTTGGCCAGGATATAGCCCTGTTCAGCATAAAGGCTTTCTACCTTCCGGGCGCCGATATTGACTTCTCGGGCATTGACAACCTGCCCTTCCTTCAGGTCCATGGCCTTTTTGATGTCATGGGTGGAAATCCTGGTATTGCCTTCCACTTCCAGTTCCGTCAGGACAGGGTTTTCTGCCATATGGTAGACAATCTGCACCCCTTCGGGAACACGGGTAAAGGTCGGCACAATATCATAGAACCAGCCGGTCTCATAGAGGGAACGGATATCGTCCTGCATGCCCACCGTTGTGAATTTCGTTCCGGCAGTCATTTTCAGGGCATCCTGAAGGGAAGAAGAAGTTTCATTCTTATTGCCTTCAAAGGTCACCTTCGTGACGGTCAGGTTCTCATACCCCTTGGATTCCCTGGCCAGTTTTTCATATTCATCGACCACCCCTTCACTGGAGGCGGGGTTGACAAAGCTGCGGCCGGGCTGCTGTTTGTTCTGTGCCTCGGCGATTTCGCGCTGCTGCTGCATTCTGGCGGCCAGCTGTTCATCCTGGACTTCCTGTTCCTTGCTTTCCTTTTCCAGGGTTTCCTTCCCTACTTTTTCAATGTAGGTAATGCCATTGCGCCGCACTTCACGGTAAATGGGCTTGTCCTCGCCCGTACCCGCTTCAGCCGCGGCCTGTGCTTCCTTCTGCTGTTTAGCGGCCTCTTCAAGGGTCGGAGCAGCGGGCGTCGCCAGGGCTTCCCGTTCAGCCTGGGACACTTCGATCGTTCCTACTTCCCCATCTTTCGGAACTGTTACTTTATTTTTGGAAATATTGACTTCCTGGCTGTGGGATACTTCTGCATAGGCAGGCACTGCCATGGTAAGGGAAGCCAATACGGCGACGGATAACTGACGCCAATGAAGATTCATGTTCATACATTACCCCCTAGAAGATTCGGTTGAATGTGTTTCAGGAAATCCGTACACATTCAAAATACACGTGTCAATTATACCCTCTATCAATCAAAATTTCTAGTCATACCTCCCTGAACTCCTTTAAATTCCTCACTAAATTCACAAAATCAGGGGATTTGCGGTGCCCGGCCTGATGAAGTTGTCCATTCCCGGGGAAACCGGAAAAGGGCTCCGCCATTCAGGGCCTTCCTCTTGCCAGGACCGCCATCCCTGTATTGATTTGCCATTTGTCAGAACCGGGTATGGTATTGGATCCCATACCACTTGTTTTGTTCCTCATCCATGGAAATACTCAGGTTGACTTTCCGCAGCAGGTTATACTCGGCAAAGATACTGGTATCTTCCCCGTCAAAGCTGGCTGTGTAACCCAGGCGCAGCTTGCCGCCAAAGGAACGGCTGATCAGCCAGTTGTATTGCCGGCGGTCCTCCCCGATGACCTGGTTGGCCCGGTTCACATCGACGGAGAAGCCGATGCCATTCTGGAGACTGCCACTGTAAACCCGCAGTTCGTCGAGATTCAGGGCCTGCTTGATGGCATCTTCCACATCGGACAGGTAGCTGAGCTGGATACCGGCATCGACCAGGGTCATCCAGTCATTGTTGGACATATCCGTACTGTCGGTTTTCAGGGTCAGGAACCGTTTCAGCGTATTCTCGTCGCGGGGCGGGTCGCTGGACAGCTTGATCTGGAGCTCATCCAGGCTGAGCGGTCCCTGCGCCTTGGCGAAGATCGTATACTGTCCCAAATGGGTCATTGCCTTCATATCAAGAAGGGGAACAAAGGTTCCCGGCCGCGGCCAGGTTACGATGCTGCGTCCCAGCCGGAACGTCGTGTTCAGGTAATTCAGCGTGCCCTTCATGAGATTGATGGCACCGTCAATGACCGGATAGGCCGTCGTCCCTGTGATGTGCATCTTGCCATTGCCCCAGATATCGTAGAAGGAGGCTGTATGGAGATGGATCTTCTCTCCCAGGTCGATGGTCAGGTCCATACCGATGGGACTGCCGCCACTGCCGAAGTCCGGCACTGATGTGAGCCCTACATAGAGGTCTTCCAGGTTGACATTGCCGGAAACAAAAGGCATGGCGTCCTTTTGGGTGACCGCAATGTCACCATTGATTTTTCCGCCCAGCAGGTTGGAGTCGATGACGACATTCCGGATGGCCAGGTTCATCTGGTAAGGCTTATCTCCGCCATGGAGCCGGTAATTACCGGAAGCGGTGATAAGGCCCTTATCCCCCACGGTCGTGGAGAATTCCTTCAAATTGACCTGATTGCCCTCAAAGAGGGCGTGGAACTTGATATTGTCAAAGGTATTGTTCATTCCCCGTACCTTGACGGTACCTCCGTCCAGGTCAACGGAACCATTGAGGTTATAATTTTCCAGCGTCCCCGTTACGGTCACCTTGCCGCTGAGGGGGCCGGAAGCCCATTGGACGTATTTGGTCATGGTCGGCAGGATATCCAGGTTGGCGTTGTCCAGCCGGATTTCCAGGTTCATTCGCGCATCAGGGTTCTTCCGCTTGTCCCTGGGACGCAGCAGATCAAGAGGAACCGTACCGTAAGCCGATAATTTATAGATATCCCGCTGGACCAGGAGCTGATCCAGGGAGAACATCCCGTTCCGCAGGGTTGCCATGCCATAAAGGGAATCAAAGCGCACCCCGCTGATGGAACCGCTGTTTACTTCGAGGGAGAAGTTGCCGTTGGGATCGTCCATGGACCCCTTGACCTGGGCAGCAAAATTGAGGGAGCCGCCGATTTCAATCGGATCATCCATAGCCACGGTCAGGATCTTGGGAGTAATGCCGTTGGCAGCAGCCTCCAGGTTGAGGGTCCGTTTCCGCACATCGAATTCGCCCTTGGCAGCAAAGAAGCCACCGCTGCTTTCCCGGGCTTCCAGTTTGCGGATCTGCCAGTAGCCATATTTCGTGAATACATCAAAATCGGCCGAGGCAAAGGGGACCCCGCTGACCTTTCCGTCTTCGACCTTTCCCTGGATGGTCATGCCCGTTCCCCGTCCTTCGGAGTTCAGGACAATGGTACCGGACAGGTATCCGTCAATATCGGCCTGAATGCCGCCCATCTTGAGGAGGGAACGGACATTGCCGCGTTCGACCTCTGCCTTCCACTGGAAGAGGCGCTGGGCAAAATCAAAACGGGCCGTCAGGAAATAATCGCCACCGGACTTTTGCTGGAAGGAACCTTCCAGTTCATTGACCTTCCCATTGTCACTGGTAATGGAAAGGGCAAGACCCGTGAATTCCTCGCCGTTGATGATGACCGAATCCGAGGTCAGGACACCGGTGAACTGCGGACGGGAAATCCATCCGCTGACAGCACCATTGAAATTGACCGCTCCGGCCAGGCTGACATAATCCTTCAGCCACGGCAGACGCTGCAGGCTGATATGGTAGGCATCGATGCCGATGTTCATTTTGCCGCTGCGATCGATGGTACCGGCAAACGTAGCCGTCGAAGTCAGTGCGTGGAACTGGAAATTCTTCAGGGTCAGCAGTCCATCCTGCAGTGTATAATCACCGGACAATTCATCAAAGAGGAATTTATTGACCGATCCGTCATAAGCGCGGATATGGCCGCTTACCTTCGGATTGGATAAAGGTCCTGTCAGGTGGACCGTATTGGTCAGGTTGCCCGTGACCGGCAGCGGGGAGTGCAGGGCCTCGCTGTACGGTTCCATACGGACACCCGTTGTTTCCAGGGTCAGGTCCAGAACCGGGTCGCTGGTCGTCAGATTGACCGTTCCATCGATATGATGACGCCCCTTGGGCGGATTGATTTCAACATTGACAAACCGGGCCACATGGTCCTTCCAGGCCGCAAGCCCGTGTGCTTCCTGGGCAATAAAGCCCATATACTGCCCATCGCGAATGGAAAAGGCAGCCGAGCCCTGGGGATTATCGGTGGTTCCTTCCAGCAGTACGTGGGCGGAAAGGAGTCCTTCACCGCTTTGTCCCAGATACCGGAAGAAAGGCTGGACAGGAATATCGGTTACATAGAAATCGCCTTCCAGCGCCCCGTTGCGGACCGACCCGGAACCAGTTACGATCCCGTTCTGGGGCGTATAGGCAGAAAGACGCGTCACCGTAATACCTTCTGGCTGCAAAGCCGCGTCAAAGGCAATATCCTGAAGGGTCAGGCCATTCCAGGAAAGGCTCAGTTCGTCGGACAGGGAATGCATCTGCAGCACCCCATCCTGGTAGGAGCCGGCAGCATAAACGGTTCCGTCCGCAATCAGGCTGCCCAGGCGGGGAACCGCGGTTCCCAGGTCCACATGATCCGCCTGTGCGGAAACCACCACTTCACGGCTTTGCCAGTCATAGGAAGCAGAAAGGAAGGCCCGTCCTCCCCCGAAATCCGCCGAGGCCCGATTGATCTCGGCTGTATGCCCCGATGCACCGAAGGGAACCGAAACCCGGGACAACGAATAGCCGGCAGCTTCCAGGGCATCTGCCGTCAGGGTTCCGTCCGCCGTGAGCTGGTCCTGGTTCCCGTTCAGCAGGATGGTGCCGCTGATGGCTCCGGATACGGGAAGATCCAGAGGCAGCGCCGAGGGATCAAAGGAAGAAAGCCGTATTTTCAGGTTCCTGGCTTCCGGCCGGTCCGTGTCGGAAAGATCCAGTCCCCCCGTCACCACTGCCGGCTGTCCGCACACCGTCACGGAAAGACGGTCAGCGGCCAGGTCCAGGTTATCAAATCCAATCCGCCCATCCGCCGTAACCGGGTAATCCTTGCCCCCGTAGGTATAGGTCAGGGAAAGGCCTTCCGGCGATGCATGGCCGGATAACTGGCTGCCTTCGTCATTATTGTCCCAGGAGATGGAGATTTCCTTGACCGTACCGGCCAAGCCGGATATGGGAAGGTAATGGGCGGCCAGGGCGGCAAATTCCGTTACCTGGACCTCATCGGATGCGGCGGTCATATGCCCCTTTCCTTCGCCCGTAATGGCACCACTGACGGAAAGTACGGATTTCCCGTTGCGCAGGAAAAAATTCAGTCCATAGACCGGATTCCGTGCCAGGTCGACGGTTCCGTCCACTCCAAGCTGCCATTGACCATAGGGGGTCATGATGTTGGCCGTGCCGTCGGAAATAAGGACCTTTCCCTTGAAATCCTCATTGCCTGATTCAGTCTTTTTCAACAGGTTTTCCACATTCCAGCGATCCTGCCCGTCCATGACCAGGGAAATTACGGGCTCCTTCACCGTGATGGTCGTCACCATGCCAAGTGCCCCGGAGCCACGAAGCAGGTTCAGGGGATTGACTGAAATCGACAGGGCAGGGATCCGGGCCACTTCCTGGCCGTTTTTATCGCGCAACAAACCATCCCTCACCGTAAAACAAAGGTCAGGGCTGGCTTCAATCTTCCCAATATGCAGTTCGCCATTCAGATATGTTTCAGCGGTCTGTTCCACAAAAGGCCTGACCTTATCGAGTCCGGTCGGCAGCACGGCCTTCCAGAGAAAAAGGTAAAGGACCAACATCAGGAATATGAAAACAGGCAGCCGTTTTTTCCATTGCGACCGCATCGTGTTCCTCCCGCAATCACTTCATCACAAAATCATTTAGTATAAGTATAGCAGACTTAGATGAAAAAAAAATAAAAAATGTATAAATAAACCAAAGAAGATGCCTTGAATGAAGCGGTTCCGTCCGGCATCCCACAGGAATGACAGGTCCAGGGACGGATAAAATCCGCAGCAACCGGTAAAAATATACCCGCGGCAGCTGGAAAAGACACAAAAAGAGGCTGCCGCGTTCGCAGCAACCTCTTTTGATTCCTTTTCGGATTATTCTTCCATATCGGTAGGAACACCCATGGACTGTTCGAGCAATGCCCAGGACGTATTGTAATCATACAAGGCCTGGATATAGTTGTTCTTGGCGGTCGTCAGGGCAACGGAAGCATCCAGCACGTCCGTGTTGGTGCCCACACCGGCCTGATAGCGCAGCTGGGCAATACGGTAATCTTCTTCTGCCTGTTCAACGGCGACTTCCGTCGTCTTGATTCTCTTTTCTGCCTCTCTCATGCTGAGATAGGAAGTACGGACGGCCAGGTTGACCTGATCCGTAATCTGCCGATAGCTTTCTTCCGCTTTCAGGACATTGGCTTTGGCTTCCCGGATCTTGGCCGCGTTGACACCATAGTCCCAGATGTTGAAGTTCAGGGTCGCGCCGACGGACCAGTCATACTTGTTCTTGCCGGGGAAATGATCATCGCCCCATTCATTATCCGCATTGAAGTACACACTGGGCAGCGTGGCACCATTGGCAATTTTCTGGGATGCCTTGGCCATTTCAACAGAAGCCTTGGCCTGATGGATTTCCGGACGGTTCATCATGGCATAGGTCAGGCAGTTTTCCAGGGTATAGTCATTGGGACGGTATTCCAGGCCCTGGCTCAGGGCAAGATAGGTACCCGTCTGCAGACCGATGATGTTATTGAGGGAAGCAACGGCCACGTCATAGTCATTCTGGGCCTGGGTCAGGCTTTGCTGGGCGTCGACCAGTTCCACCTGGGAACGGAGCACATCGACTTTGGCCGATACGCCGACGTCAAACTGGGCCTGGGTATTTTTCAGATGCTCCGCCAGACGGTCCACGGTTTCCTTGTCCAGGTTGACCGTATTGATGCAATGCAGCACATCATAATACCCCTTGGCAGCGTTATAGCGCGTGGTCTGATAGGAACTTCTCATACCATATTCATAATAATCGAGGTTGCGTTCTGCCCGCTCAATCTGCCCTTCCAGCTGGCCGCCCGTATAGATGGGGACCTGGATGCTCACCGCGTTGATACTGGAATTCGTACTTTGCGGGGAACGGTAGGACTTACCGCCCAACGAACGATACTGCATGCGGCGTCCCGTTGTATGGGCAAAATCAATGGTACCCCAGCGGGCCCCTTTGGCCTGGTCCACTTCCGCCTTGGCAGCGTCCAGTTCCGTTTGGGAAATCTTGACATCGGAGTTGTTTTCCAATGCCATGCGAACCGTTTTATTCAGGTCCAGGTTTACGGAAGATGGTGCCTCCGCAGCCCATGCCGTCTGTAATGTCAATAAGCTCAGAACGACAGCTCTCAGCAACGTCTTTCTCTTATGAATACGCATCTGTCTATTTACCCTCCTAATATCCTGACTGATTAGTCAGCAGAGTTAATTATAATCAACTTATTTTTTAAAGTCAACTCCCCGGCTTCCTAGAACCGCATCCGGAGGCCAACAAAAGTAGTATCCCCACCGCCGTCCAGGACGTCCATATTCTCGCCAATGAGGGACAGTTTGGGAGTAAAGGCCCATTCAGCCCCGACTTTCAGCTTGCCGTCATTAAAATCGTAATAATCGGTGAACAATTTCACTTTGGGAGAGACGAGCCAATCGGCACCGACGCCAAATTCGCCTTCAATGACACCGACCCGACCGACAACAAAGCGGTTCAGCCGCTTGTCATAATGGAAATTGAAGTTATCCTCATCACCGATATCGGATACGCCTAAATAGAAGTAATCGTCGCGATTGATGGGAAGCTCAGCGCCCATATCGGCACGCCATTTGCTGTTCTTGTCCCGATACAGCACATCGGCGCGGACCCTTGCGTCCGTAAAGGCTCCCATGATCCGGTTGGCCTTGTCGCTGGTCTCGGCGGCATTGTGGATGGTTTCCTTCAGGTCCTTCTGGACCTTGGGATCTGTCACCACATGCTGCAGCGATTCCGCCGAATCCTTGATAGACTGGCTGGCCGCTTTCATGTTGGCCGCCATATCCGCTACATTACGCCCCGTTGCACCATTGGCATCGGCCTGGGTAATGATGCTGTTCATATGGATCGTCATTTCCTTCATCTGTGCCACCATCTGATGGATATCCCCCTGATTATCCTGGGCCATCTGGGCGAGCGCCTTGGTGAAGGCATTCATGTTCTTGGTTATTTCGCCGGTCTGGACAAAGCCTTCCCGCATGGATTTCTGGACTTCCTTATCGCCGAAGACATTGCTGAAGGCATCGGCTACGGTCTCCAGTTTTTCCAGTACCTTGCCGGATGTATTGACCAGTTTATCAACGCCGCTGGAAGACTGCCCCGTAATGGTCTCCCCTTCCCGGAACGTAACACCCGTTGCGATTTCCGGTGGGGCAATGGTCACGAATTTCGTTCCCATGACCCCATCCATGCCGATGCCGAACTGGGAATTGCGGGGAACCTTTTGTTTTTGGTCAATGGACATGACGACCTTGACCTTGGATCCATCCACCAGGATATCGGATACCTTTCCAATGGGGACACCGGCAAAACGAACTTCGTTTCCCACCTTCAGTCCGTTGACATCATCAAAGATGACATTCAGGTTGTAATGACGGCCGGCAAAGCTGAAAACACCCAAAAAGGTAAGCATCAGTGCCAGGATGACAAATCCGCCCAATGTTACGGCTCCTACTTTGACTTCATCTGCTGATTTCATGCTCTCACCCTTTCACTGGCTTATCTTCATATAAATCGCTACGGATAAAGGCCCTTACAAGGGGCTGGTCCGTGTGTCTGGCTTCACTGACGGAGCCGGAAAAAACAATCTTTCCCTTGTCCAGCATCAGGATCCGGTCCGCACACATGAAGGCAGAAGCCATATCATGGGTGACCAGAATGGAGGTAATGCCCCGCTGGCGTTTGGTATCCAGGATCAACTGGCTGATGTTGGAGGCCATGATGGGGTCCAACCCGGCCGTGGGTTCATCGTAAAGAATGATATCGGGGTCCAGGGCCAGGGCCCTTGCCAGACCGACACGCTTCTGCATGCCGCCGGACAATTCGGCCGGATAGGAAAGTTCACTGCCGGACAGCCCTACGGAAGCCAGCAGCCTGCGAACCTTTACCTTGATGTCCGCCTCCTGCATATGGGTATGCTGCCGCAGCCCGAAGGCCACATTCTGCTCCACCGTCAGGAAATCGAACAGGGCAGAATACTGAAAGACCATGCCCATATGAAGCCGCAGCTCATTCCACTGCTTTTCCGTAAAACCATTGACGGTCCTGCCCTCGATGATGATTTCGCCGCCCATGGGTTCCAGCAGCCCGATCAGGAGTTTCAGGGTCGTGCTTTTGCCCGTACCGCTGGGACCGATAATGGCAACGGTTTCTCCTTTATCGATGCTGAAATTGACATGGTCCAGGACAACCTTTTCGCCGAAGGCCATGCTTACATCCTTGAATTCGATGACCGGTTGTGCCATGTCAGCCTCCATGAACATACAAAATTACGGACAGGAAGTAGTTAAAGATAAAGATAAGGATAATGGACAGTACAACGGAAGCCGTTGTGGACTTACCTACTCCTTCTGCCCCCTGCCGGGTATTGAGCCCCTTATGGCAGCCGATGATGGCAATGATGGCGCCAAAGACCGATCCCTTGATCAGCCCGCCGATGATGTCCCAGGCTTCAATAAAACCCCGAATGGATTCGGTAAACATATGGGAACTGATACCGGCATAGTTCATCGCCACCAGCCCGCCGCCTACATCACCGACAAGGTTGGCATAGATGACCAGGACTGGCATCATCAGGACGATGGCAATGAAGCGGGGCGCTACCAGGTATTGGACAGGGCTGGTTGCCATGACCCGCAGGGCATCGATCTGTTCCGTTACCTTCATGGTCCCGATTTCTGCCGCAATGGCCGCGCCGATACGACCGGCCACAACAACGCCAGCCAGGATCGGGGCCAGCTCACGGCCCATGGCAATGGCCACGATGCCGCCTACTGAATCGGCTGCGCCGAAACGGACAAATTCCTTCGCGGTCTGTACGGAAAGCACCATACCGGTACACATACTGGTCATGCTCACAATGGGAAGTGAATCAGCCCCCAGTTTTGCCATCTGACGCAGGACTTCCCGCGGACTGGCCTGGTTCAGCATGGAGCAGGTCGCGAGGAAAAGATTAATGATGCGGCCCGTGGCGGCGCAGCAATAGGTCATCCTTTTCCCTATCCAGCGGCAAATCATGTGTAATCCCATGGTGGAAACTCCTTTACTGTCTTTATTCGTGTTATTATACATCATTTTTATGAATTTTTCTTGAAAATCGGAGAAAAAGACGGTAATAGTGTTCAATAAAATCCATTGGATTCCCCTCCCCATGGAAAACCGGAAAGGGTAAAAGTTTCCCCTCCCTGGCCGCAGCAAAGCGGCCCTGGCCAGGAGAGCCGTTAATTTCAGGGACTGCTTCCAGAACAAAAAAAGAGGATGGCCTGCCCCACCGGGGGCTGCCATCCTGCCAACCATCAGCGGCCTTTTACTTCCGCCGTAATGGACGTTTCACCGGAAATGATGAAGTCCATTGTATATTTTTGCTTATATTTGCTGCCCTTGATGAGTTTCGACAATCCCGCGGCAAAATCAGTCCCCTTCTCATTTTCATGGGAAGTCCGGGAAAGTTCCGCATCGAGGTTTTGGGCCAGGTCCACAACGATTTCGTTATTGGCGTCCATGGTATTGAACTCATTCAGGAAATCACGGAATTCCCGCTGGGCATTCGCCATGGATTGATTATTGTCCTGTTCCTCCGCATTGTTGTTATGGTTCCGCTTGGACAGGGCATTTTGCAGCCATTGGGTTGCATTGCCGCTCCGGACAATCAGGTTCATCGGCCCGGGTTTTTGCTTATCCGGCACCTTGAAGTGAATGGTACGGGTAAATTCCTTGCTGCGATACGGTTTGAAGGTCAGCGTAATGGGCAGGTCCCCGCCCTGGGGCACGGGTTCACGCGGGAAAGACGCGCTTACCAGTTCCGCCACCTCGCATTGGGAACTGGTTTCAACATCGACATTGACATCAAAGACCTTGACCGTGTCAAACCGGTTATTCATCAGCATGTCCAAGGCGATATTGAGTTCCGAATTGGTTACCTTGCCGATATCCTTGCTGCTGTAGAACATGTTCTCCCGGCGCAGGCGAATGGGTCCCTCCTTTTCGCCCTGGGCGGTCACGGTAAAGCGGATCCGGCTCGTGCCGCCGCCCTTGCGGTCCTTGGCAATGCTGACCGCGTTATACGTGACGCCATCCACCAGGGTCGGAACCAGGTCCTCGTCCGTTACCAGCTGGACATTGGTGGAATGATGGATTCCCCGGTCCATATCGGTGACCGATACATACATGGGGATAATTTTCGCATTCTCATCCAGTTTGCCGGCTACGCCGCTGAGGCGGTCCTCCGTAAAATGACCCAGGGTATTGCCCAGGCTTCCGACCTTGAAGGCACTCTGGATGTTGGGGACCGCGGCAAAGATATAGGCATTGGTCATGAAATAATCCGATTTCCCATGTTGCAGGAAAGGATGGCCAAAGGCCAGGACATGCCCGTCATCTCCCACCCAGGTCACGGTTCCGATGGCACCGATATTCATGTCGCCTCTTACCAGGGACACACCGACGGAACTGCCCGGTTCCAGGGTCACCCCTTCCAGGTTGTCAGTACCGGCCGGCACGGCATAAGACGTCAGGCCGAAAGGCTTGAGGGTCTCATTCAAATGCGCCAGACCATCGGCCGTAAAACCACTGACCATCAGGGGAGTACTCTTTTCCTCCTCCGGCAGGTCCCGGAACACAGAGGGTCGGGGATCGCTTTCATTGAGCATTTCAAGCATCTGATTGATGGGGGTCAAAAAACAATAATTCGGATCGGAAAAAGCCTGCCCGTAGGCAACCGCCCCGGCCAGACGCCCATTGATATAAACGGGGCTGCCACTCATACCCTGGGAAATTCCTCCGTTGCGCTCCAGGTTCGGCCCGGAAGCCTTGATCAGGATATTGTATCCGCCGGTCTCGGAGCCCGTCACGCCCAGGATTTCCACATCGAAGGTCTCGATCTGGGTTCCGTGAAAAACGGTCTTGCCATACCCCGTCATTCCCGGTTTCAGTTCTTCCACTGCAATGGTCGGTACATTGGCAAATGCCGTTGCCGCCATGACCAGACCAAGACCTGCCAGAAGCAGGATCTTTTTCAACATTCGTAATGCCATATACAGCCTCCCCGGGTGCCCCTGCAGCCGTCAATGCCTGCTGACAGGCGCCCACCCGTTTTTTACGTACAAAGAGCTGCAACAAAACACTCCGTCTGCTGCAGCTCCTTTTTTCACACAAAGGAAAACACACCGTCAGGGTTCCTCAATTTCCACAACCACCTGACCGGCCGAAACCTGGCTTCCCGGTTTTACCTTTACAGAAACGACTTTCCCACCGCAGTTCGCCCTGGCAGCGGGAGCCGTGCCCGCCAGGGTCTTGACCGTGACCAGCACCGTTCCTTCCTGCACGGAGGAACCAACGGAAACCGTATTGACAACCTGCCCGGAAAGACTGCTCGTCTGCGGCCGGGTGGCAGCAGCCTGGCAGATTCCGATGGCAGCAGCGGCAATGAGGATTGCCGTTGTCCAGACATTTCCTTTATGCAAAAGTTCTTTCAGTTTCATAATCAGTACCTCGTCAAAAAATCCCCTCAACAGGTAAAAATCATGTTATTGATTCTATTATTATATATCGAAAAGGGGTGGAAAAGCAACTCATGGAGGCCCTTCCGGAAGCTTCCTTTCTCCCGGGAAAGCCCCTTATTTGGCAAAGACGCCCAAAGCCACGCGGACAGGCCGCTCGGACCCATCGGAAGGATCATTCATGACCCGGCCGCCTACGACCATTTCACTGGAACCGCCGCCAGCGAAATTCATGGCCCGGTCAGCGCCGAGGCGGACAAAATAACTGGCAAATTCCGTCAAGGTCATACCCACGCTGTCCGATGACCGGCCGTCAGCCACGACCAGCAGGACCGTTCCATCACGTTTTACGCCCACGCCGGTACGGGGCGCCCGGCCATAGGCAATATCCGAAGCAATTTCTTCTTCCGCTGCGGTCACCTTGACCTTACCGTCATAAACCAGCAGGGGACCGGCCGTTCCCACGGAAGGGGCCGCATCCGCAAGGGAGGAGCCCAGGGACTGGGAAATGGTGACCTTGTCGCCGACCCGGATCTTCTTCAGGAAAGCGGCGGCATCGCCATTGCCGGAAAGGACGGTCATGTTCCAGGACATGGGCATATTGCCCTTGCTGCTCTTATTGATGGCCCTGCCATTGCGCACGGCCACTTCGGTTCCATACGCGTTGGTTTCCGTCGTGTCATCATAGCCGTTATTGAAGAAAATCAGGTCATTATCCAGCCGCATACGGTTGAGTCCCGTAATGGCCATGCTCCGGCCGTCCGACCGTGTTACCGTTCCCGTGTAGGCCAGACCCGGCACGATTTCGGCCTTTCCTTCTTTGGTGATGACCAGACCGGTACGGGGTGTCGATTCCATTCCCAGCCATTTGTTCTTGATTTTCAGGTTCCCTACGACCCAGATATCGGAATCAAAATAGGAAGCATTGATGAGCGCCCTGGCACCGCTGCGCCGGGAAATCATGGAAAGGGTCCCTTTCTGGATGGTATGGCCGTAACCGGGTACAAAGTCCAGACGGTAAGCACTTTGCGGGGAAACGGTCAGTACGTAGGTCGTGACATTGCCGGCCCCCATGTTCACTTCTTCACTGTGATAGGTCAGGCCCTTGCCAAGGGCGTTCCTGCCGCTCCCCGCTGTACCGGAAACTCCCTTGCGGGAAAAATCGATGACCAGACGGGCCGGTTTACGAAGCAGGAAAATCTTGTATTCCGGCACGGGCGTCCGGAAGGTAACCGTAAGACGGCTGCTGTTTTTGCCCGCCGGTTCCAGTACGGCATTGCGGACGCGGGGGTCGCGGAGCCGGACCGATTCGGTCCTGCGAGCTCCTGCGGGCAGGTTGACAATCAGTTTCTTCCCGGACACCACTGCCTTATAGGAAATGGGTTCATCGATATCCATGACGAGGCGGGCACGGGTATCCTTGATACCGCCCCGCAGCCGCCCGACCTGGGCTGCCAGGGCCTGAGGCACGGCCAGTCCGCTCAGCAGGCCGGCCAGGATCAGGGCACACAATGACTTACGACCATTCATTCTTTACAACCACTCCTGTCATCATCCCAAAAATGGAAATCAGAGACAAACCGTACCTTCATTCCCCGGTACCTTATTTATCTCTGATTTCATAACAGGACCCGGCACTGACCGGGTTCCTTATTTTTTTAGTTGCGCTGATGGGTCAGCATTTCCATCACCAACGGATTGCTGAAAGCCTTTCCGGCGCCGATGGCCACACATTCCTGCGCATTTTCGGCTACCCGTGTCTTGATGTGGGTATCCGACTGGATCACATCGGCCAGGCCATCAAGCAATGCCCCACCGCCGGTCAGGGTAATTCCCTTTTCAATGATGTCACTGGCAAGGTCCGGCGGAGTTATTTCCAGGACGGAGCGAATGCAGGACAGGATCTGCCCCACCGGCTCCGACATGGCTTTCATGGTATCCCGCGATGTAATACGGAGTGCTGTCGGCAGGCCCGTAATGTTATCCCGGCCGCGCACCATCATATCGCCATGCATCCCCAGCCGGCTGACCGTGCCGATCTTGAACTTGATCTCCTCAGCCACATTTTCAGCAATCTGTACATTCAGGTCCTTCTTCAGATAGCGGGCAATGGCTTCATCAAACTTGTCCCCGCCGATACGCAGGGCCCGGGACACGACAATCCCGCCCAGGCTGATGACCGCCACGTCGGTTGTACCGCCTCCGATATCGACAATCATGGTTCCCACGGCATCCCGCACGTCAAGGCCAGCGCCAATGGCCGCTGCCAGCGGTTCCTCAATGAGGAAGGTCTTGGCCGCGCCCGCCTGTGCACAAGCCTGCAGGACCGCCCGTTTTTCAACGCTGGTAACCCCCGTCGGAATGCACACCATGGCCCGGGGCTTGAAGAATAGATTTCTTCCCACGACCCGGGCAAGGACAGCGCCCAGCATACCTGCCGTCGCTTCGTAATCCGCAACGACCCCGCCTGCCAGCGGCTGTATGACTTCAATCTTGTCCGGTGTCTTTCCCATCATATCCTTCGCCCGACGGCCAACGGCCACCACTTTTCCGTGGACCCGGTCAATGGCCACCATGGAAGGCTCATTATATACAATCCCCCGCCCCTGCTGGAACAGGAGGAGATTGGCCGTTCCCAGATCAATGCCCACATCCACGTTGGTAAAAAGGCGGGACATGAATCCGTCCTCAAATCGTTTCATGGCTTCCTCATCCTACGCGCCGGATATCAGCGCCCAGCGCCGTCATCTTTGTTACAAGATTCTCGTAACCACGATCAATATGGTAAATATCCGTGATTTCCGTCACGCCGTCGGCCACAAGACCGGCAAGGACCATTGCCGCACCGGCCCGCAGGTCCGTAGCCCGTACCTGGCAGCCGTAAAGCTTAGGAACGCCTTCAATCAGGGCGGCCCGTCCGCCGCTTGTCCGGATATTGGCGCCCATGCGGAGCAGTTCATCCACATGCATGAACCGGTTCTCGAACACCGTTTCCAGTACGGAACTCTGCCCCTTGGCAATGCACATCATCGCCATGACCTGTGCCTGCATATCCGTCGGGAATCCGGGATAGGGCATGGTCTTGATTGTAATGGGTTTCAGCTCACGGGGACCGATGACATGGACATCGTTGATGCCTTCCTCAACGGTACAGCCGGCTTCACGGAGTTTGGCAATCAACGGTTTCAAATGTTCGCACAGGACATTTTCCACCTTGATGTCGCCCTGGGTCATGGCACTGGCAACCATATAGGTACCGGCCTCAATCCGGTCGGGAATCACCATGTGTTCCCCGCCCTTCATGCTTTCCACACCATCGATGCGGATTGCCGTCGTGCCGGCGCCGCGGACCTTTCCGCCCATGACGTTGATATAGTTGGCCAGGTCCACGATTTCCGGTTCCTGTGCCGCATTTTCAATGATGGTCGTTCCCTTCGCCATGGAAGCGGCCATCATCAGGTTTTCCGTCGCGCCAACACTGGGGAAGTCAAGATAGATCGTGGTTCCCACCAGCCCATTGGGGGCAAAGGCTTCCACCGTGCCATGGCCCTGCTCGATGCGGGCACCCAGGGCTTCAAACCCCTTCAGGTGAATGTCAATGGGACGGGTCCCGATGGCGCAGCCGCCGGGAAGGGAAATCCTGGCCCTGCCTACCCGTGCCAGCAAGGATCCCATGACCAGGAAGGAAGCCCGCATGGTGCTCACCAGGTCATAGGGGGCCTCCCAGCCGGTTACTTCATGGCTATCGATTTTCAGGACATGCGGTTCCGATGTGTCAACCTTGAGGCCCAGGCATTCCAAGACCTTACAGATTGTACTGACATCTTCCAGTTCCGGGACCTCGGCAATCTTACTGCCTTCTGTGCCCAGGACGGAAGCGGCAATGATCGGAAGTACGGCATTCTTGGCACCGCTGACGCGGACCGTACCTTGCAGGCGACGCCCGCCTTTGACGATCAACTTTTCCAATGTTATTCCCTCGCTTTTACTTACTATTGCAACCTATACAGGACGATAACTCACAAAACAGGACCTATCTGCCACGGGAGGCGTTCGTCAGGCCGATGCGCTTCTGGCGCAGTTCCTGCTGACGGCTTAATTGCTGTTCCAGACTGGCCTTCATCTTTTCCTTGTCACGGCGTACGTTTTCTGCCTCCGCTTCCATACGGACAGGGTCTTCCAGTCTTTGCTTCCGCTTCTGGTTTTCCCAGTCCCGGCGCTCCTGGTCCGCCTTACGGATGCGGGCACGGGAACGGCGTCTTTTGATCACGTCCCGGATCTGCCGTTTGGACAGGGCGCTCCCGGAAAGGAACTGGTAGCGGCGGATCCAATACAGGATCAGCAATAGCGGAAAGAGCGCAACGCCCACAATCCAGAAATTAGCATGATGCATGCCCGTCCGTTTCGTATCCCACCGTACATACGCAACGGACGCAACCAGTATGATGATTCCCAATACGTGTCTCACCTATGGCACCCCCCAATGTCCATGGGTATTCACTGATTGATGAATTATTTTTTGCTAACTTAATAATTATACCATATATAGGGGGATGGGAGAAATACTTTATAGCCGAGAGCCTGATTTGGTTATTCCCTGACCCGCAGTACCGGGAACCGCCCTTTCGGAAATAAGCCTCCCGGCTTTCGATTCAAACAAAAAACAACGGAAAAAAGGTATCACCGATACGCTTCTTTTCCGTTGTTTCAGGTTCGATACGGCTATTACCGGGGATAGAAAGGAGCTGAGCAGGCTCCTTTTGAAAAAGTTTCTGCTCAGCTCCCTGTCAGAACGCAGAATGGGTCCGAATCCGATCGGCCAGGATGTTGTAATACGTTTCCTTTTCGTTAATGGTCTTCCGGAGCATCCGTTTCTGCTCTTCCGTCTTGGCACTCAACAGGCGTTCGTTGAGTTCCACCAATTCGGCCCGTAGCTGTCCCATCTTGCTGACAGCCATTTTGCTGATAAAGTCCATAGCGGCTGTCCCCCTCTCGAGCTTGCTGCAGACTTTCCATCCGGTTTTTATTAAAACAACATTTCTTTACTGGTTTTCCACAGGCCGCTGCCGTGCAACTGCAATTGCCGGAAAATGACAGGCTCCCGGCAATCCGATTCCCCGCCATGAAGACAATCACGGCCCATCATTTCTAAATGTGATAAGGAGCCACCTTCCCGATCATGGAAGCCGTTTTCAGACGGGCTTCAGCCCGCTTAAGCGTTTTTTCCGTATGCTCAATATCGGTCAGGGCATCCGGGTGTTCCAGCCTCTTCAGCGCATCATCCCGAACTGCTTCCCATTTTTTCACGTCGATATTTTCTGCCTTTTGGGCACGGGGCGTCAGGATAACAACCTTGTTATCCTTCACTTCCGCGAAACCGCCCTCTACATATACAAGAATAACATCGTTCTTCTCATCCTGCAACTTCAATGTGCCCTCGCTCAATACAGCCACCAAAGGGCCATGGTTGGCAAGGATTCCCACGCCGCCGCTGACGGTGTTCAGCAGCACATAGGAAATATCTTTTCTTTTAACGAGGTACTGGTCCGGCGTGAGCACTTCCAGTGTCATTAAATTGGCCATATCATTCGCCTTTCATTTTTCTGGCCTTCTCTTCCGCTTCTTCGATAGTGCCCACCATATAGAAGGCACTTTCCGGAAGATCGTCATGCTTCCCTTCCAGGATTTCCTTGAATCCCCTGATGGTGTCCTGCAGGGAGACGTAGCGGCCGGGCTGCCCGGTAAACTGCTGGGCAACGAAGAAGGGCTGGCTCAGGAAACGCTGCACCTTGCGGGCGCGGGAAACGATGACTTTATCCGCTTCACCCAATTCTTCCATGCCCAGGATGGCAATGATATCCTGCAGTTCCTTGTAGCGCTGCAGGATCTCCTGGACACCGCGAGCGACTTGATAGTGCTCTTCCCCGATAACGAGCGGATCCAGGATGCGGCTCGTCGAAGCCAGGGGATCCACGGCAGGGTAAATACCCAGTTCCACGATTTCACGGGAAAGGACCGTCGTTGCATCCAAATGGGAGAACGTAGCCGCCGGTGCGGGGTCCGTCAGGTCATCGGCAGGCACATAAACGGCCTGCACGGATGTAATGGACCCGTTCTTGGTCGACGTGATCCGTTCTTCCAGGGCACCCAGTTCATTGGCCAGTGTGGGCTGATAGCCAACGGCGGACGGCATGCGTCCGAGCAGGGCCGAAACTTCGGAACCGGCCTGGATAAAACGGAAGATATTATCAATAAAAAGCAGCACGTCCTGGCCACCGACATCACGGAAATATTCGGCCATGGTCAGGCCCGTAAGACCAACCCGCATACGGGCTCCCGGCGGTTCGTTCATCTGGCCGTATACCAGGGCAGTCTTATCGATGACGCCGGATTCCTTCATTTCGCCCCACAGGTCGTTCCCTTCACGGGTCCGTTCACCGACTCCGGAAAAAACGGAGTAACCGCCATGATTGGTCGCCACGTTGTGGATCAGTTCCATGATCAGGACGGTTTTCCCGACACCGGCGCCGCCAAACAGGCCGATCTTGCCGCCCAGGGCATAGGGGGCAATCAGGTCAACGACCTTGATGCCCGTTTCCATGATTTTCGTATCCGTGGCCTGTTCCGCCAGGGCCGGAGCCGGACGATGGATGGGCCAGTAATCGGATGCCTCAACAGGAAGCGGGTCGTCATCGACCGTTTCACCCAGGACATTGAATACGCGGCCCAGGCAGCCCTTGCCGACTGGAACCTCGATGGGGTGTTCCGTATCCAGGGCTTCCATCCCGCGGACCAGACCGTCCGTGGAACTCATGGCAACGGTCCGGACAATATCATTGCCCACATGCTGCACGACTTCCGCCGTCAAATGGATATGGATTTCCTTTGTCGGCTGGGCATCGATCTTGATTGCATTATAAATGGCCGGTAAATGCTTGTCGGGAAACTGGATATCCACGACAGGCCCCATGACCTGTACGATCTTCCCGATATGACCGCGTTTTCTTGCTGTGAGCCTGGCCACTGCCTGGTCAATTTTCTTTTGTTCACTTAACTCTGACACGGCTGTGCCTCCTCTTATTTCAGCGCTTCCGCACCGCCTACG
>CADBQR010000073.1 GCA_902796945.1 uncultured Acidaminococcus sp. | reverse complement strand
GCCCGGGGACAGGGGACCAAGGCTTTATTTTATTCAGTTTTAACCTCAAACCTCAAAACTCAACGCTCAACCCTGATTATTGCGTTCCGCGATCCGCGATCTGCGATCCGCGGTCTGCGATCCGCGATCCGCGGCGTTCTGCGATCTGCGATCCGCGGTCTGCGATCCGCGATCCGCGGTCCGCGATCTGCGATCTGCGATCTGCGAACTGCGCCCCTTACCTGAACGTGGTTGCCTTCGTAAGCAGCATCAACAACGTCTTCCCCCGTCTTCCCATCAACTCAACCGGGCTGACAACAACTTCCATGACCGGGACCCGCTGGGGTTTTCCATTTACCATTTCCCCGTAGGAACCGAGGGAATGAATGATATAGGGAATCCCGTTCTTTTCGCCCAGGTAGATCATGACATGGCCGGGCATATGAAGCAGGCTTCCCACGGGCAGGGTCTTCAAAATGGCAAGACGTTCTTCCCTGGTTTTTCCTTTCAGGGAGATCCCCGGGAAGGAGCGGGCCTGTTCCCCACTGTTGCGGGGAAGCTTGATGCCCATTGTCCGGTACACATCCTGGGCGAGGGAGGAGCAATCCACGCTGTTTTTCATGCCGCCCCAGCCATAGGGAAAGCCCAGATGACGGAAAGCCATCTTCACGAGGGAATCCTCCGTATAGGGCAGGGGACCGTCATGGAGGTCGTCATTATAAACGGCCTTGACGGGGACAATGGTCAGGGTTCCTTTCTGGTTCCGCGTGGGCAGCTGTAATTTTCCCCTGGAAACAGGAATCGTGGATCCCATCTGATAGATTTGTTCCTGTCCAGCCGGAGCCAGGGAATACAGACGGGCCGTCACGACCGCTTTTTCTGCGGGGTGGCGGTAGCGTTCCCAGGTAGCCTGATCCGTCAGGGCAACGGCATCCTGGGGAACCCAGCCCCGGTAGTAGGAAGCCTTGACGAAAAAGAATTCATGATCCCTGTCGCTCAGATAGACCAGGACCGGTGTGGCAGGGTCGATGGCCGTAACCTGCCATGCGTCAAAGTCCGTGTCACTGGGGTCATCGAAGGCACGCAGCAGGGTCGGAAAGGATTTCAGGTCCGTCCGTTTCACGATGATGCCATAACGGACGGCGTTGCTGTCAGCAACGTGGGCTCTCGCCTTTTCCTGCAGGCTGCTCGCAAGGGCCGGAGAGAGCGGGGCTCCCTTTACATAAGGTTTTTGGCCCATTTTATAGCTGTCCAGCCATTGGCGCAGGGTGCTGCCGCTGACTTCCGACGGAACCGGCGTCGGTTCCGCCATGGTGGCGTCAATCTGGTGGTTAATGGCCTCAATGCGTTCCGGTGAGGCAATGACTTCCTGGCTGTTTACCTGCAGCCAGGCCGATGGACGGCAATAGGTTGCCGGCGTGTCCGGCATGGTTCTTGCCGCAATGGCGGCGGTCGTCAAAACCGTAAGCAATCCCGCCAAAAGGGCGGTCTTTTTCCATAGTGGTCGAATCATCAATCGTTTCCCCTTTCCTGGCTGCAAAAAAACAGCCCGATGGCCCCATTATAGTACGGGAAAATCCATTTGTACAACGAACGGCGCATGGTTTGCCGCAACGATTTCCCGGCAGGTCCCTGGAAGGTTAAATTTGTAAAGTTTTTTTAACATCCCTGTTGTATTTTTCTGGGAATGATATAATAGGAATCAATACAGACGAGAGGAAAGCATATGGAAGGTTATATCATTACCCATCCGGTACAGCACGAGCTGGTCGTTGAAAAATCCCGGTTCCTCTGTACGCTGCGGCGGGCCGTGACGGAAGCCGAGGCGCAGGCCAGCATCCGGGAACTGAAAAAGGAATACTGGGATGCCACGCATAACTGCTCGGCCTATATCATTGGGACCTCTCCCCGGGCGGAACGGTCCAACGATGACGGGGAACCGTCCGGTACGGCGGGGTCGCCCATGCTGGAAGTGCTGCGGCAGAAAAAGATCTATAACGTGGTTGCCGTAGTGACCCGTTATTTTGGAGGAATCAAACTGGGGGCCGGGGGCCTTACCCGGACCTATGCCCGGTCTGTTTCCGAAGCCGTCCAGGCGGCGGGCCTTTCTGTGGTGATTCCCATGGCCCGGTACACGCTTTCCTGGCCCCTCGATGATGTGGGACGGGTCCTGAACCAGCTGTACCGGCAGTCCCTTTTTACGGTGGCCGATGTCCATTATGGGAACGTTGCGGCGATTTTCCTGGAAATGCCGGCTGCTGACAAGGTGGCAGCCGAACAGTGGCTGACGGAAACGCTGAGCCGGAAAATCGATTTGGGCGAAGGGGCTGCCTTTCAGGCGGAGCAGGTGGTTGTGCCGCCCCTTTCTTGACTACCGTGGCCGGATAAAGTAAACTAAACAGGTAATGATGATTTCAGCAGAACGGAGAGTTGAGAGTTATGTGGAAAAAATCAATGGCAGTATTAGCAAGCTGCTTGTTCCTCGGAGCGTCCGTTCCTGCCTGGGCTGCTGTTGACGCACCTGTCAGGACCGTAACGAGAACCGAGAAGTCCGTTGTCGTGGAATGTCCGGAAGTAACGGGCGGTGATTCGGCGGCAACGGCCAAGATCAACCGGGCCCTGAGCAGCCAGGTGGCTTCCTTTGTCAGTGAAGCATCCACCCTGGGCGGAGGAAAGGTTCACTACGATGTGCACCGTGCCGATGAGAACATCATCAGCCTGACCGTCGTGATGTCCCCGAAGATGGGAACGGAAGAAACGCAGGGAATGACTTTTGACCGCAAGACCGGTGAGCAGCGCTCCCTGGGATACTACTATAACGAGGACCAGCTGGCATCCCGTTCGTCCAGTGCCCTGCAGTACCTGTACGATGTGGATCAGCAAAAATCATCGGCTTTGCCGGATACCTATTATATTGATGAGGATAACAGCGTAATCGGCCTCTATCACGCCGGGTCCGTCCTGGACCGCAGTGAGGGCGAGGTGGAAGTCAATCTGTCCGCCGCTGATGTGCCGGCCGCTACGGAAACAACGGCGCCGGCTCCGAAGGTCCAGCCCGCCGTAACAGAAACCACGGCCCCAGCGGCTACGGAAACCCCGGCTCAGCCGGAACCGGTTGTCGAACTGCCGGCAGCACCTGCCGAACCGGTATCGCAGCCCAGCGAGGCGCCTGCCCAGCCGGCGGCGCAGCCTTCCGGGGAAACTTCCGGCCCGGTGACGGGAACGGTGCGCGGCACGGAAGTGCGCATGCGGAGCGGAGCCGGACTCAATACGTCCATCCTGGGATATTTTGAAGACGGGGAAACCCTGACGGTGACCCGCCGCGATGTCGCGGATGGTATGAAATGGTATGAAGTGACCCGTTCCGATGGTTCCACGGGCTGGATTGCCGCCAATTACTGTGTGGTTTCCGATGAATCCGATGTGCCGTCGGCAGCGTTGGAAGAAGAGCGCAAGGGCGTGATCACGGGTACGGAAGTCCGCATGAGAGGCGATGCCAGCCTGAATGGGGATATCCTCGATTACTTTGAAAAAGGCGAGGAAGTCACCATTCTCGACGCGGCTGACGGAGGCGGCATGAACTGGCTCCGGGTCAGGAGAAGCAACGGCCAGGTTGGCTGGGTGGCAGCGGCATACTGCCAGGAGGAGTAGTTTTCCTTCCGGCTTTATGATAAAATGAAATTTATGGAAGTCGAAAGAACTAGGAGGATATTGCTATGAATAAAATCTGGAAAGCGTTGACGGCAGCTGTATTTTGCCTGTCCCTGGTCATTCCCGGGTTCAGCAAGGCAGATGCTTCCATCAAGCTGGCCGTTGTGCCCTTGATCATTGGTGAAGAGGTAGAGGATGACGCCGGCCTGAAGCCGATTGCCTACAGTACGGAAGTTTCTGAGCTGTTCCAGTATCCGGAATACGATATGGTGGATTCCGATAAGGTCAGGAAAGCCGCCCTGGCACAGCAGGATAAGCTGTTCACCAAGGAAGGCCTGACGGCTGTTGCCAAGGAAACCGGCGCTGACTGCGTGGTTGCCATGAGCATCGATCATTTCGAGGTGAAGGAAGACAACCTGCGCCGTGAACCGGTTACTTCCCTGTACTTCAGCGGTGTCTTTGCCACCATCAACATGGCCAAGAACAGCTATAAGGAAGACAAGTACCGTTTCCGCGATGAAATGGAATCCGGTGCCATTCATCCCAAATATGACTATCCGCACCATCGTTTCCAGTATCTCTGCAAACGGGAACTGAACAAGGCCATCAAAAACAATAAATAATTCCGCGGCAATCTGAAAGAGGCTGTGACAAATCATTTTGTTGCAGCCTCTTTGGTGCTATTGGAGGAAATCATGATGCCTGAATGGACTGCGGCCCATTCAAAAGCAGAAAGGATTGAAGTTCATGAACTGGAAGGAAATCAAGGCAGTGGGTCATGCCTGCTATAATTGCGTACATTTGAAGGAACGGAAGCGCTACTGGGTCTTTTTGCTTCGCTGCGCCTCCCATTCCGGCACGATGGACCGGCTGCAGGCGTTTTTCCATGACGACCCTGTCCGTGAACAGGTCCTTGCCGGCATGCCCTGCCTGTTGGAGCAGGCTACGCGGGCCTTTTTCTATAAGGGTGCCGACTGGGAGGAGCGGACGGCCCTGATCCGGCAGCACCTGACCCTGCTGCAGGAAATGACGACGGACGATTTTCTCCTGACCGTGTACCGTGACCACGGATCGGTCACGCTCTGGAAGGATACCTTCCAGGACCGGCCCCTTACCATGGATGTCCTGTTTCACCCGGGCCAGCGCAAGGAGGGCTGCCTGTCCCTGGTCCTGCATTGGGGCGACCTGGATTTCTATCAGATCATGTTCTGGCTTTCTCCCGCTCCGGATACGGGCCGTCCCTGTATCTGGGTGGGGGCCCTGCAGGGTACGACCCTCGGCAACGATGCCGTGAAGGCCATGACCAAGCAGTTCTTCGGCTACCGCACCAAGAACCTGATTTTCTACGGGCTGCGGACCCTGGCTGATTTGCTGGGCTGCGAAAAGATCTATGCCGTCACCAACGAAGGCTATTATGCCATGAACCATGTCCGTGTGGACCGCAAGCTGAAAACGAATTTCGGGGATTTCTGGGCCGAATGCGGCGGCAGTCCCTGCGACGATCCCCGCTTCTACGTCATTCCCCTGGAGGAAAAGCGGCGGGACCTGTCGGAACTGAAACCTTCCAAGCGGGCCAATCATCGCCGCCGCTACGAGCTGATGGACCGGATGCGGGCCGAAATGGAAACGGCCCTGGCTCCCTGGAAACGGCAGCCTTGATTTTCCGGATGCCGGCCCTGACGGGGGGAACTTCCGTTCAGTCCGGGGCGGGCATCCCACTTTCGTTTCCCTTCTCCTCTTTTTTATGCTAAAATAAAGGTTATGAAAATGTTCGTGAAAACCTGACGGAGGTGTATCCTATTGAAGAAGAAATTCATGAGTCTCTGCATGACGGCGCTCCTGTGCCTGACTTGTCTGACACCGGCTTTTGCTGCGGAATCCCTGACGGCCAATACGGTTGCCGATAAGCTGAGCGCATCCGAGCAGTTCCTGTATGGGCAGGAACAGGCCGGATCCCTGGTGAGCCGCGTGGATAAAATGGAAAAGGATCTGTACGGACAGAAGTCCAGCGGTTCAGTCATGAGCCGGGTGGATCGCGTCTACAATCGTCTGGAAGGCACGCCGAACAACAATCAGCTCTCCGTGGCTGCCCAGATGAATGCCATTGAATGGCAGTTTTCGGACCGGATGTCCAATGAAGGGGTCGAGACCCGCATTGGCAATCTGGAAACCCAGCTTTTTGGTTCCCAGTATACGAACGATACGCTGCTGAGCCGCCTGAACCGGCTGAACAAATCGGCCTTTCCTTCCGGCAGCCTGACCCGCAGCACCGTAACCCTGCCGAAGGATTCCCTGATCAAGATCAAGTTCATGGAAGACATCAGCAGCAAACAGAACCAGGCTGGCGATGTGGTTGATTTTACGGTGGATGATAATGTTTACGTCGGCGAAGCCCTGGTACTCCCGAGAGGCGCCAGGGGAAACGGCACGATCAAAAAGATTGTCCAGCCCCGTATTTTTGGACGGGATGCCCGCATTGACATTGACTTTTCGTCCGTAACGGCGGTCAATGGTGAAAAGGTTCCCGTTACGGTAGGGGAACTGGCAAAACAGCAGGCCAAGACGGCTGCCGGTGCTGCCGGTGCTTCCATTGGCGGCATGGTCCTGTTCGGGCCGGTTGGCCTGGTTGGCGGTGCCTTTGTCAAGGGTTCTTCCGTTACGATTCCTGCCGGCAGCAATACCTATGTCCAGGTCCTGGAAGATACGACGGTCCAGGGCGTGATCCTGGCCGGCACAACTGCCAATGGGGTGCAGGCTACGGCTGCTACGGAAGAGGAATTCAAGAAGCTGGATCAGGTAGAAAAACCGGATACCATTGAACGGGATGACCGCAAGGATGCCGTGGAAAAGGCTGATGCAGAGACGGAAGCCACAGTAGCGGCCGATGAAAAGAAAGAAACCAGTGCCGACGGAAAAGCGTCCGGTAAGACTTCTGCCAAGAAGGAAAAGAAGGATGCCAATGCCAAGGATTCCAGTGAGGAACTGGATGACGAGGATATTGACCTGGACCTGGCAGAGGAATGACAGGCCGTTTTCCCAATGCAATGAATGGTGGGACTTATACAGAAGGAATTCTGTATGAGTCCCATTTGTGTTATAATATAAAATAGCATTGATTTGCACCGATGCCTGTATGGGGGCGTGGCAGGAACCGATAAAGCCGGAAAGACAGCGATTCCTGCAATTTTTATGGCAGAATGGCGGCCGGCCATGGATCCCCGATGGTGGAAGTGGCAGGCGCATCGGCGCAGGCAGTCAATACTGCTGGAAGTAAAAGCTGTTATGACCGTGGAAGCGGTTAATCTCATTCATCGGAGGAAATCCTTACCATGAATAAAAAGGCAATGGCCTTGGGAATCACCCTGGCTGTCCTGCTGCCCGGCACTGCCTGGGCTGCGGGAAGGGAGTATGACGGCGGACCTCTTGCTACAAAGAATGGTCCTGCCTATCAGCCTGAAACCCTGGATGATGTGGCCCATCAGGCGGCAATCCGTGAGTCCTACCGCCGGCTTCAGGATGAGCCGGATCAGGAGACGGAGGATATTGTCCGCGCCAGCAAGGAAACGGCAAAGGAAAAGAAGGAACGCGAAAAGCGGGGCGAAGCCAGTCCCTCGGGACAGCAATCGAGCCTGCCAATCACGATTTTCGGCGACCATGTCATTTACCACTCCGATACGGGGGAATTTACGGCAACCGGCAATGTCCGTTTGTATCAGGGGGACCAGAAGCTTTATACGACGGAAGCCCGCGGCAATGCCATCAGCGGCGATGTATACCTGCTGACGGGAGGCCGCATGATTGACCCGCCCAGCACGACCGATGCCGAGTGGGGCCACTATAATTTCAACACCCAGACCGGTACGGTCCGCAACATGAAAGGGACTAACGGGGACGATATCTACCGGGCTGATATTGCCCGTATCTATCCTGACCGCACGGAGCTGACAAACGGCGGTTCCGTGACGCGTTGCCCCGCTGTCAAACATACGCCCTGTGCGGAAGTCCGTTCCGACCATGTTGTTATCTACCCGAACGATAAGATCATTGCCTATAATGTCAAGGTCTACCTGAAGGGAAAACATATTTATTCCCGCGAACGCTGGATCAACCGGCTTACCGATGGGGAAAGCCGGCAGAGCCTGGTGCCGCACATCGGGTACGATGATGACCAGGGGTATAAGATCCGTTACAACTACAGTTACGATTTCAGTGATAAAAACACGGCCCACCTCGATGTCAAGTATTATTCCAAGGTTGGTTGGCGTCCGATGTTTACGGACCGGCAGGATGAAAAGAACTTCTACATCCGTTATCAGGAAGGGTACGACGAGGATGATGACAATAACTGGATCCGCAAGATGCGCGATTTCAAGATTGGCTACAAGCGGCATAAGTTTGTCGACACGCTGCCCCTGAATTATTCCGGCTATATCAGCCACGGTCTGTGGAAGGACAATTACCATCGCAGCTGGCATACGGAATATGCTGCCTTCATCGACCATGACCCGATTTTCCTGACCCATGACCAGCGGCCGTTGACGCTGAACCTGGGCGTCGGTCATAAATGGATCGATGAAAGTGAACGGGATCATATGGAAAAGACCTGGCTCTATTCCGCTACCTTGCGGAAGGGACTGGGTGCCGGCTTCAATACCTGGCTGGGCTACTACTGGGAAAAACGGCGGGCCTCCCTGTTCAATTACGGCCGGCCCGATATGGACCGGGAAGTTCAGTTCGGTCTGGCGAAGGCCTTTGGATCCCGCGACCATGTCTCGTTCATTACGCGCTATGATGAAAAAGATCACAGTGTCTATGAATATATCTACAATTGGACCCATGATTTCTGTTGCTTCCGCCTGATGCTGCAGTATCGTGATAAACGGTATCGGGGCGGCGATGATGAATGGAGCGTACAGTATGAACTCTTCCGTTGGTAATGCAAAAGAACTGATAGAAGCCCGTTTCCTGGAACATGAAAAACTGATCCATCGGGTGATGGGCAGCAAAAAACTGATGAAGAACCTGGAAGACGCGGCAGGGCTGATGAAAATGACCCTGGTATCGGGGAACAAGATCATGTTCTGCGGCAATGGCGGTTCGGCGGCGGATGCACAGCATTGGGCGGCCGAGATTGTCGGCCGGTTTGTCAAGGAACGCCAGGCAATGGCGGGACTGGCCCTGACGACGGATACCTCCATCCTGACGGCCGTGGGAAATGACTACGGCTATGACCGTATCTTTGCCAGACAGGTGGAAGGCCTGGGACGGGAAGGGGACCTGCTGGTTGCCATATCCACGTCCGGCAACAGCGGGAATGTTCTTAATGCCATTGCGGCAGCCCGGGAAAAAAAGATGCGGGTCATCGGTTTTACCGCCAAGGGCGGCGGCAAGATGGCGGACCTTTGCGATGTCCTCCTGGCCGTCCCTTCGGAAAATACGGCCCGGGCCCAGGAAATCCATGAACTGATGGGTCATATTCTTTGTGAATTGGTGGAAGCATAAATGAACAATCAGCAGGTTATTGAATTCTTGACCGAAGGCGTCCGGAAACTGCGGATCGCCGTGATTGGCGACGTGATGCTGGACCGCTATGCCTATGGGGAAGTGCGGCGTATTTCCCCGGAAGCACCGGTGCCGGTCAACCGGGGGAAACGCCTGGCCTCCGTGCTGGGCGGTGCCGGCAATGTGGCTGCCAACCTGGCCGGTCTGGGCGTCAATGTCTTCGTGGGCGGCGTGACCGGCGAGGATGATCATCGCCGCGTCCTGGAAAGCAAACTGCAGGAAGCGGGCATTGATTTCAGTGGGATGTACCCATCCCCTCACCGCAGCACGATTACCAAGCTGCGCGTCATCGGGGCCCGACAGCAAATGCTGCGCCTGGATTTTGAGGAACCGGGCGATCTGGACGAGGACGAAAAGGAACGCCTCCTTACGTGGCTGCGGAAACGGCTCGATGAAGGGCTCGATGGCATTGTCCTGTCCGACTACGCCAAGGGGGTCTGCTCCGATGAATTCTGTCAGCGGGTCATTACCCAGGCTCATCTGGCCGGTGTTTCTGTACTGGTCGATCCCAAGGGGGCGGACTGGAAAAAGTACAGCGGCTGTGATTTCATTACGCCCAATGTGAAGGAAATGTGCGAAGCTGCCGGCCGGGTCGTTCCCAATGTGACCGATGCCCTGGTTGATTTGGCGGCGGCTGCCCGCGACCGGTTCCATATCCGCAACGTGGTGGTCACCCGTTCGGAAAAAGGGGTGACCCTGATCGGTGCCAGTGAAACCATCACCAAGGCGGCCACGGCGCAGGAAGTTTTCGATGTGTCCGGCGCCGGTGATACGGTGGCTGCCGTGCTGCTGGCGGCAGTGGCAGGCCGGCTGACGCTGGCCGACGCCCTGGAGCTTTCCAACAAGGCAGCGGGGATTGTTGTCTCCAAGGTGGGTACCTATCCGGTCCACCGGGAAGAACTGCTGAAGGAAGTCCTGTCCGACAGCAACCGCGAAGAACGGGATTATCGTCCCATGACACGGGAAGAAGTGGTTCGTCTGGCCCATACCTGGCAGGCAGCGGGGGATACGGTGGTCTTTACGAATGGCTGCTTTGATCTTCTTCACTCCGGGCATGTGACCTATCTGGAACAGGCGGCCCAGCTGGGCGACCATCTCATTATCGGCGTCAATACGGATGCTTCTGTCAGGCGCCTGAAGGGAGCCACCCGTCCGCTGAATCATGAAACGGACCGGGCCCGGGTCCTGGCGGCACTGGGCTGTGTCGATGCGGTTGTGCTTTTTGGCGAGGATACCCCGGCCGACCTGATCCGGGACATTCGTCCCGACATCCTGGTCAAGGGTGGGGATTACCGCCCCGAGGAAGTGGCTGGCCGGGAATATGCCGGCGAGGTACGCATCCTCCCGTTTAAGGAAGGGTACTCGACGACGGGATTGATCCAAAAGATCGTGGACCTTGTGAAGGAGGGAAAGTTATGATCATCGTTACCGGTGGTGCCGGGTTTATCGGCAGCAATATCGTCAAGGGGCTGAATGACGCCGGACGGGACGATATCCTTGTTGTCGATAACCTGACCAATATGGTAAAGTTCAAGAATATCCAGGGCCTGAAGGTCATGGATTATGTGGATAAAATGGATTTCATCGAACAGGTCCGGAATGGAAAATGGGATCACGAGCCGATTGAAGTGATTTTCCACGAAGGAGCCTGCTCCGATACGATGGAATACAATGGCAAATACATGATGGAAAACAATTTCCAATACACGAAGACCCTTATGCATTTTGCCATGGACCGGAAGATCCAGTTCCTTTATGCGTCCTCCGCTTCCACCTATGGCAGCGGGAAAAAGGGGTTCCGCGAGGAACCGGCCTGTGAGGAAGCCCTGAACGTATACGCATTTTCCAAGCTTTTCTTTGATAATTATGCCCGCCGCTATTTTGACAGGGCGGAAAGCCAGATTGCCGGGTTCCGTTACTTCAACGTCTACGGACCGCAGGAAAACCATAAGGGCAAGATGGCTTCCATGGTGCGCCAGATGTTCCTGCAGTGGAAGGCGGAACACAAGGTCAAGCTGTTCGGGGAATATGATGGATATGGTCCGGGGGAACAGACCCGGGATTTCATCTATGTGAAGGATGTGGTCAGGGTCCTGTTCTATTTCTGGCAGCATCCGCAGCTGAAGGGCGTCTATAACCTGGGTACGGGTCATGCCCATACCTTCAATGAGATGGCCCGGGCGGTCCTGGATTTCTTTGGCAGTGGGGAACTGGTTTATGTACCTTTCCCGGAAGTGTTGAAGGGAAAATACCAGAGCTATACCCAGGCTGATACGACAAAGTTGCTGGAAGCCGGCTATGACGGCGGGTTTACGGACTTTGCCACGGCCGTAAAGGAATACTGTCAGGTCCTTGCCGATACGGACGGCTATTATAAGTAAGAGGAGGAACGGCTGTGAGTCAGCGAGCCGTATTTTTTGACCGGGATGGCGTGCTGGATGTCGATACGGGATATATCAGCAGGCCGGAAGAGATCCGCTGGATTCCCGGAGCCCTGGATACACTTGCCCTGTTGAAACGGAAGGGTTATCTGGTCTTTGTGGTGACAAACCAGAGCGGGATTGCCCGCGGGTATTTCACGGTGGAAACGATGAACCATCTCCATGCGTTCATGGAAAAGGAAATCGAAGCAGCGGGCGGGGCCATCGATCATATTTACTTCTGCCCCCACCATCCGACCAAAGGGGTCATTCCGGAACTGACCATCCGCTGTTCCTGCCGGAAGCCACAGCCGGGTCTTATCCTGCAGGCCTTCCGTGATTATGACGTGGATAAGGAACATTCCTTTCTGGTAGGGGACCGCATGAGCGATGTCGACGCGGCCCTGGGTGCCGGGATCCCTGGTTTCCTGTTCCAGGAAGGCAACCTGTGTGATTTTGTGAAACGAATTTTAGCAAGGCAGGCGAGTGCCCGTGGAATATAAGAATATTTTGATCATCAAGATGAGCTCCCTGGGAGATGTCATCCATACGCTGCCCTTTGCGGGAGCGCTGCGGGAACGGTTTCCCCACAGCCGGATTTCCTGGCTGGTGCATCCGCAGTTCAGTGATTTTATTCCCGGCCCTCCTTTGATTGACGAAATCCTGTATTTCAACAAGGCTGCCTTCAATAAGATGAAGTGG
>CADBQR010000072.1 GCA_902796945.1 uncultured Acidaminococcus sp. | reverse complement strand
TGATATCTACATGCAGATCGGTATGATCGTGCTGATCGGCCTTTCCGCCAAGAACTCCATCCTGATTATCGAATACGCCAAGATGAGAGTCGATAACGGTCGTGCTGTCCTGCCGGCCCTGGTCGATACGGTCAAGGTTCGTCTGAGACCAATCCTCATGACCGCTTTCTCGACGGTCATCGGTGCTGTGCCGCTGGCCTGGGCTTCCGGTGCTGGCGCCGGGTCCCGTATTTCCATCGGTACTGCCATCATTGGCGGCATGATGAGTTCGACCCTGCTGTCCATCTTCCTGGTGCCGATCCTGTTCCTGACCATCGAAATGATTTTCCATCCGGAGATTCCGCTTGGATCCGTTGATGATGAGGAAGAGAAAACCACAAGCCAGGAAAATTAATGAAAGAAGCCGTTCTTTCCTGAACCTTGTCAGTGAGCCGTTCAATGGATGCACTCGTGTCCATTGGGCGGCTCCTTTGTTTTCCGGCGGCAGGTTGCTACCGGACAGTAAATTTTTAAAATAATAGAACAATAGATAAAAATTCACTGAAATAATTCGTAAAAAGCTTTGCATTTTACGATAAAACAGAATATAATAGCAATATTCGAGATTGTGTAAGGAGAAGGACACGTGAAAAAAACAAATGTAACAGCAGCGCTGCTTCATCAGGTCTGGGCCCTGACCCGGAGCTATTGGAAAAGCAGTGAGAAGAAGAAAGCCTTTGCACTTCTGGCAGCCATCCTGATACTCAATCTTGGCGTCGTATATATGCTTGTCCTGCTGAATGCCTGGAACAATGCCTTCTATACGGCCCTGCAAAACTATCAGACCGAAGAAATCTTTTCGCAGCTCTGGCGCTTTACGAAGCTGGCCTTTGCCTATATTATCCTGGCCGTCTATGCCTATTACCTCAAGCAGACACTGATCCTGAACTGGCGGCGCTGGCTGACGGACCGCTATATGGATGAATGGCTGAAGGCAAAAACGTATTACCGGCTGGAAATGTTCGGGAAAGACATGGATAACCCGGATCAGCGTATCAGTGAGGATGTCAGTCTTTTTGTGACGCGGACCCTCAGCTTTTTTATCGGCATTGTCAAGGCCCTGTGCACCCTCATTTCCTTTGTCGTCATCCTGTGGAACCTGTCGGGACCGCTTTCCTTCGCGGTTTTTGGCCATCCTGTGACCATTCATGGCTATATGGTGTGGGTGGCTGTCGCCTATGCGGCGTTGGGCACCTACGTTACCCATCGGGTCGGCCACAAGCTGGTGGGCCTGAATTTTGTACAGCAGCGTTATGAAGCTGATTTTCGTTTCAGCATGATGCGGATGCGCGAAAACGCGGAAAGCGTGGCCTTCTATCATGGTGAATCCCACGAAAGGAAGGTCTTTGGCGATCGTTTCAAACGACTCCTGGAAAACTTCTGGAAAATCGTCCAGAAGCAGAAACAGCTGGTCTGGCTCAATTCCGGGTATTCCCAGATTGCCATCATCTTTCCTTTTGTCGTCGCCATTCCGCGGTACCTGCGCCGTGAGCTCACCCTGGGCGGACTGATGCAGGTTGCCACGGCTTTTGGCCGGGTCCAGGATTCCCTTTCCTATTTTGTTGATATGTATGCCTCCCTGGCGGAATGGCAGGCGGTGGTTGACCGTCTTACCAGCTTTGGAGCCCATATGAAAGCAGTCCAGGAAGCAGGCAGCCAGGAACATGTGCAGCGTCACATCCGGGAAACCGGCCCAATCCTGCTGGACCATCTGGAAGTGGACCTTCCCGACGGGAAACCCATCCTCAACCCGCTCACCCTTTCCCTGCAGGAAGGGGAGAACATCCTGATCCGGGGCAGCAGTGGCAGCGGCAAGAGTACGCTCCTTCGGGCCCTGGCCGGGATCTGGCCCTTTACGCGGGGCGGGATTACCATGCCTTCCTTTGAGCACATCATGTTCATTCCCCAGCGTCCCTATCTTCCGCTGGGAACCCTGCGGGACGCCGTGCTTTATCCGGGCACGCGGGACAGGACGGATGCGGAACTGAAACAGCTGATGGAAGATTGCCGGATTGGCTATCTTTTCGATAAATTGCACGCAGAAGCGGACTGGTCCCATGTGTTTTCTGTCGGGGAACAGCAGCGCCTGGCTTTTGTCCGTGCCCTGATCTATGAACCGTCCTGGCTTTTCATGGATGAATCCACGTCGGCCCTCGATGAAGACACGGAAGCCGCCATGTATCAACTGATGGCGGAGCGGCTTACCAGAACGACCCTTGTCAGTGTGGGCCACCGCAGTACACTGACATCGTTTCATGACCGCGCCCTCACCTTGAACAAACAGACGGGTGAAGCGGTGCTTAGCGATATATAAGCAGCAATCAGATCCAATTTGATTTACTCCGAGGGGGAAGAAAAGATGAGCATTGAATTGCTGAACAGTATTGACAGTTTTGTCTGGGGACCACCACTATTGGTACTGCTTGTCGGCACCGGTATCTACCTGTCCATTCGCGTCCATTTCCTGCAGATCAGCCGGCTGCCTAAGGCCCTGAAACTGATCTTTACGGCTGAAAACCAGGACGAGGGCGATATCAACGCCTTTAAGGCACTGTGTACGGCTCTGGCGGCCACCGTAGGCACCGGCAACATTGTTGGCGTGGCAACGGCCGTCAAGGCAGGCGGACCGGGTGCTATTTTCTGGATGTGGATAGCCGCCTTCTTCGGCATGGCGACCAAATATTCCGAAGGCCTGCTGGCCCGCAAGTTCCGTACCGTTGATGATAAGGGCAATATTGCCGGCGGCCCGATGTACTATATCACGCTGGGCATGGGCGAAAAGTACAGACCTCTTGCTTTCATTTTTGCATTCTTCGGTGTACTGGTCGCTTATTTTGGCATTGGTACCTTTGCCCAGGTCAACTCCATCGTGGAAATCACGAAACTGAACGCCGGTATTCCGGTCACGGGAACCGCCGTGGTCCTGACGATTGCCGTTGCTGCCGTTACCTTGGGCGGTCTGAAAAGCATCTCGGAAGCCGCTTCCCGTATCGTGCCGGCTATGGCTGTCATCTACCTGGTATCTACGGCCGGTATCCTTTTCGTGTTTGCGGATAAAGTGCCCGGGGCCGTGGCTGAAATCTTCCATGATGCCTTCACGACGACAGCTGCACAGGGCGGTTTCCTTGGTGCGACGGTGATGTTCGCCATGCGGAATGGCGTGGCCCGCGGTGTCTTTTCCAACGAATCCGGCCTGGGGTCCGCACCGATTGTAGCCGCTGCCTCCAAGGCAAAATATCCCGCTGAACAGGGCCTGATTTCGATGACCGGTACCTTTATCGATACCATCATTATCTGCACCATGACCGGCCTGGTGGTTGTCATCAGCGGCCTTTGGAAGGGCGACCTGAACGGCGCGGCCCTGACCAACGCGGCTTTCCAGCAGGCCTATCCACAGATGGGGGGCTACCTCCTGATGGTGGGCCTGGTCCTCTTCGCCTTCACGACAATCTTAGGCTGGAACTATTATGGGGAACGCTGCATCCAGTTCCTGCTCGGTACGAAAGCCATCATTCCTTACCGCATCGGGTTCATTGCCCTGGTCGGGGTGGGCGCTTTCCTGAAGCTGGAAGCCATCTGGATCCTGGCGGATATCGTAAACGGGCTGATGGCTATCCCGAACCTGATTGCCCTGCTGGCGCTGTCCGGCGTCGTTGTTTCGGAAACCAAGATCTATTTCGATTATCTCCGGGAACACAATAAATAAGTGCAAGGAGCTGTCCTGCGGGGCAGCTCCTTTTTTACAGGCCGAGGTGGGAAAGGGCGGCGTCCATGGCAACGGAAGTTTCCTGCAGACCCGCTTCCATGCTGGCTGCATTTCTCCTTTCCCTTTTGTGGAAAGACAGGGTCATCCCAGATCTGTAAATTGTTTTTATAGCATGAAAATAGTATAATTATCATGTTAGTCAAATTGATGTCGAGATTACAGAAGACAACGTTTTGGAGGTTTAATAACATGAAACCACAGGAAATTACCAAAGATATTTTTGAAGTGGGAATCCGTGACTGGACCTGTGCCGATTTCCACGGTTTTTCGACGCCCCGCGGCGTTACGTATAATTCCTTTTTGATCCTTGACGAAAAAGTCTGCCTCGTCGACGGCGTCAAGGCTCCTTTTGCAGACCAGCAGCTCTATAAGATCAGGGAAGTCGTCGATCCGAAGCAGATCGATTACATCGTGGTGAACCATGTAGAACCGGACCACTCCGGCAGCCTGCCACTCCTGGCCCGTGAATGCCCGAACGCCACCTTCCTCATTACCCCGCAGGGGGCCAATGAACTGAAGGAACATTATGGCGATATCTTCAAGACGCAGATCGTCAAGAAGGGGGACACGGTGAGCCTGGGAAAACGGACGCTGACCTTTGTACCCATTCCGATGCTGCATTGGCCTGATTCCATGGTCACCTACTGCCCGGAAGAGGAAATCCTCTTCTCCAGTGACGCCTTTGGCCAGCATTACTGCTGCTCCAAGCGGTTTGATGACGAAACGGAAGTCGAGAACATGTTCTACGAGGCCCAGAAATATTTTGCCAATATCCTGATGCCTTTCTGCAAGATGGTTCCCAATGCCCTGAAGATTGTCCGCAGCCTGAAACTGCGCATGATCTGCTCCTGCCATGGCAATATCTGGAGAAGCCATATCAACGAGATCCTGCAGAAATATGAAGACTGGAGCACGGGCAAGACACTGGACCGCGTGATCATTGTGTACGATACCATGTGGGGCGGTACAGCTGCCATGGCCAACGCAATCATGGACGGGATTGCAGCTCAGGGAATGCGGGTGAAACTGTATCGCTATACCAGTGAACGCAAGGCCGCCATCCTGAGCGATATCCTGACCGCCAAGGCCGTTCTCGTGGGATCTCCGACCCAGAACTGCGTCATGATGCCGACCATGGGTGCTTTCATGATGTACCTGAAGGGCTTGAAACCGGCCGGCAAGAAAGCCGCTGCCTTCGGTACCTTCGGCTGGGCCGGCGGTGCGCAGAAGGAGCTGGAATCCGCCATTTCGGCCAGCGGCATGGAACTGCTGCCGGGCTTTACCTGCAAATGGCGCCCCCTGCCGGAAGAAATCAAGGCCGCTGAAAAATTCGGCTATGAATTTGCTGAAAAGGTTTCCGGCAAATAAAAGACCCGGCGGGACCGAGTGAATCGAAAATGGAGCTGAAACCATCCGCGCATGATTTCAGCTCCATCTCTTATCTGTAAAAAGGAAGGAATTTGTAAGGAGTAACGATGAGTGACATCATTGCAGGCCGCAATGCCGTACGGGAAGCCCTGCGCGGCGCGCGGACCATACAGAAGGTCTTTGTCCAGGAAGGAACCCACGGAGGAAGCCTTTCCGATATCCTGAAACTGTGCGAGGCACACCATCTTCCCGTGGAACGAGTCCCGAAGGAACGACTGGACCGCCTCGCCGGCAGTGTCCGTCATCAGGGCGTAGCTGCCCAGGGCGCACCGGTTGCTTTCCGGGACCTGGACGAGGTGCTTGCCCAGGTGCGGGAAAAAGGGGAAACCCCACTGCTGCTGATGCTGGATGAACTGCAGGATCCCCAGAATGTGGGCGCCCTCATTCGGACCGCCAATTCCGCTGGCGTACACGGCGTTCTCCTGCCGCAGCGCCGCAGTTGTCCGCTGAACGCGGTTGTCGCCAAGATTTCCGCCGGTGCAGTTGAATATGAGCCGGTGATTTCCATCGGTAACATGGTGCGGACCATGAAAAAACTGAAGCAGGAGGGCTTCTGGATTGTCGGGGCCGATATGGATGGGAAGGACCTCTATTTTGATGCCGATCTGACGGGCCCCATCCTGCTGGTGGTAGGAGCCGAAGGCAAGGGCCTGGGACGGCTCGTCAAGGAAAATTGCGATTTCATTGTCCGCATTCCCATGCTGGGGCAGGTCCAGTCCCTTAATGCTTCCGTGGCAGGCGGCATCCTGCTCTATGACATTGTCCGGCAGCGGCAGCTGGTGGAGCGGAAGCGGTAACCGGAAGGCCCTGTCCGTTCTGCCGTCAATGACCGCGAAATGCGGCATTCTTTCAGGGAAAAGAGGTGAGTTTTCATGGTCGGGAAAAAGGCGAAATCCATTTCCTATGGCGACCTGACGGACGAGGAGCTGATCCAGCTGATCCGGCAGGATCCTGAAAGCAAGGCCCAGGATTTTCTCCTGGATAAATACAAGGAATTTGTCAAGATCAAGGCGAGCCGCTATTTTCTGGTGGGCGCGGAACGGGATGATATGGTCCAGGAAGGTATGATTGGGCTTTTCAAGGCCATTCGGGATTATCGCCCCGATCAGAAAGCTTCCTTCAAGGTGTTCGCTGAACTGTGCATCAACCGCCAGATCATTTCGGCCATCAAGGGCGCCAACCGGCAGAAGCATAAGCCCCTGAATACCTACATATCCCTGGATAAGCCCGTCTACGATGATGGCAAGGAGCGGACCCTGCTCGATATGCTGGGCGGCTCCCACAGCATCGACCCGGAGCATCTGGTCATGGACCAGGAGGAGTTCCGGGATATTGAAAAAAATGTCCTCTCCATGCTGAGCGCCCTGGAATGGAAAACCCTCTGTGCCTATCTGGACAGCAAGTCCTATCAGGAAATTGCAGGGGAAATGCAGCGCAGTACCAAATCCATTGACAATGCCCTGCAGCGGGTCAAGCGAAAACTGGAAAAATACCTGGCTACCCGGCACCATGAACTGGATCTGGCTACCCTGAACAAAGGGCTGTTGCTGATGGCCGCGAAGGAACACCTCCAGAAGGACGACGAAGATGACGAGGAGTGAAGGACTGCCTGGATTAAAACAACAGGGAACAGGACTGTCCTGAATATTGTTGAATATGATACAATATGTCTATAGAAAAGGAATTGAATAAGTTTTTAAAGTCATTTTAAAGGAAAATACAGGATTTCTGACGAAATAGTTTACACAGCAATAAGAATCAGTAGTGGGTGACCATTTTAATTGAGGAGGGCGATTCGCATGAATCAAATGGAAGATTTTCTGAAACAGGTAGAAGGATTACAGGGAAAGGAGATCAAAGTCCTCGTAGTAACCGGGAAGCCGGGCAGTGGCAAGAGCAAGATCCTGCGTGAAGCAGCCGAAAATAAGGGCTGGGATTATATTGATACCCGTCTGCTGATTACGGAAGAATTCCTGAAGCTGCTGCCGAGCGAAAGAAAAGCCAAGGCTCCGGAAGTATTAAAGGATGAACTGATGACCCATCATGGTGATGTTGTCATGTTGGACCGGATCCAGACATTGTTCATTCCTGTTTTCAATATTGACCCGAAGAGCGTCATCGACGAACTGGGAAAGAGCTTTACCGTTGTGCTGGCATGGCCGGGCTATTACAAGGATGGCCTGCTGTGCTACGACAAGTTTGACGGCACCGAATCCATCCGGATCAGCGCGGCTGATTACACGCTCTGGAACGTAGATTGATTGAACTGAAACAGTAAGTTAGGATAGCGGGTGAGAGTATGAGCGCAGTAAGAGGCACTTTGGCGGTTTTGACCGGCGGCGGCGACTGTCCGGGTCTGAACGCTGTAATCCGTGCCGTTGTGAAGACAGCGCTGCACAACGGATACGAAATTTACGGGGTTGCGAACGGGTTTCATGGGTTGATCGAGGATGATATGAGGCTGATGACGCTGGCCGATGTATCGGGGATCCTGCCGAGGGGCGGCACGGTCCTGGGAACCACCAACCGTGATAATCCCTTCCGTTATGCTGCTGGGGAAGATGCCGAGGGGAACGTCATTTACGAAGATAAACGGGATGTCGTTGTCAGGAACCTGCGCGAACATCATATCGACTGCCTGATTGTCATTGGTGGCGACGGCAGCCTGAAGATTGGGTACGATCTGAACCGGTATTGCGGGGTCAATGTAGTGGGGGTTCCCAAAACCATTGATAACGATCTTCCCGGTACGGAACGGACCTTCGGATTTGATACGGCCATGGCCATGGCAACGGAAGCCCTGGATCGCCTTCATACGACGGCAGAATCCCACCATCGGGTCATGGTACTGGAAGTCATGGGACGCTATGCCGGTTGGATTGCCCTCCATTCCGGTCTGGCCGGCGGGGCGGATGTCATCCTGATCCCGGAAATCCCTTACGATATCGAATCGGTCATCCGCAAAGTGAAGGAACGTCAGGAACAGGGTAAACAGTTCAGTATCGTCACGGTGGCGGAAGGTTCCAGACCCATCGGTGGTGAGATGACGGTGGCCCGCCTGGTCAAGAACAGCTTCGAACAGATCCGTCTGGGCGGCGTCGGCAATAAGCTGGCCGATGAAATCGAGGCCCGGACAGGCATTGAATCCCGTTGCACGGTGTTGGGTTATCTCCAGCGGGGCGGCTCACCGACGGCATATGACCGCGTCCTCTCCACACGCTATGGTTCTGCTGCAGTGGAAGCCTGCATGGATGGGGAATATAATGTGATGGTTGCCCTTTCGGCCAACCATATTGTCCGGATTCCCATCGAAAAGGTAGCGGGACAGCCTCATAAGGTGCCGCTTGATTCGGACCTTATCCGGGTCGGACGCAACCTGGGCGTCTGTTTCGGCGATTAAAAGAAAAACCGATGGCATCGGTCCTGGAAGGGCCGGTGCCATTTTGGCATCCCGGAAGGTGCGGGAAAGGAACGCTTCAGGATCAATTGATTACAGAACAATCAATGTTCCATAAACTTTTCATGTTCCCCCCTTTCTTTCGTGTCCCGAAAAGGGTATAATAGGCAGGCATTGCAAAAAGGACCTGAACCATTCCTGCAGGAACGGGATTTGGTTTTCCGGTCCTGTTGAAGGAGCTGACTTCGTCCATGAACGAAATGATAAATGCCGTTATCCTGGGCATCGTGGAAGGCCTGACCGAATTCCTGCCCGTTTCTTCCACGGGACACATGATCATTGTGGGCCATATGATAGGATTTCAGGGTGACCTGGCCCAAATCTTTGATATCGTCATTCAACTGGGGGCCATTCTGTCCGTGCTCGTCCTGTACCGGCAGCGTTTTGCCCGGTTCCTTACCCGGGAAGGCTGGCAGGTCGATAAGGGCCTCAGTGGCTTCCATATTATGGCCGGCTGTGTTCCTACCATGTTATTTGCCCTCCTCATCCATTCCTTTATCAAGAAATACCTCTTTTCTCCCTTTACGGTAGCTGTCGGCCTTGTGCTGGGTGCGCTCCTCATGATCTTTGCTGAACAGAAGATCCGGGGCCATGAAGACGAACTGGTCCAGGATGTGGATCATATATCCCTGAAACAGGCTTTTGGGATCGGTTTTTACCAGTTCCTTTCCCTGTGGCCCGGTTTTTCCCGCAGTGGGTCAACCATCAGCGGCGCCCTCATGGTCGGTGTCAGCCGCAAGGCCGGCGCGGATTTTACCTTTATCATGGCCCTGCCAATCATGGTGGCGGCCTGCCTCTATGAATTGCTGAAGAACCTGGGTTCCCTGTCCGGCAATGATTTTGCCGTCCTGGCGGTGGGCTTTGTGGTCGCCTTCATTGTGGCTTATTTTTCCATCCTCTGGTTCATCGGGTTCCTGAACCGTTCGACGTTGAAATCCTTCGCCATTTACCGGCTCTTGCTGGCGGCTTTCTCCCTCTGGTATTTTTATTTCTGATTGGAAGGGAGCGGCAATGCATTCCTGCTTTATCGGGTCTTTCAGTGGGCCAGGGAGGCCCTTGCAAAAAAGTTGCGGGAAGCGGGGAATTTTGCCTTGACATTTCTCCTGCTGTCCTGTATAATTCTTTACGTTACGGATTCAGAGGCTGGCATAGCTCAAATGGTAGAGCAACTGACTTGTAATCAGTAGGTTGAGGGTTCAATTCCTTTTGCCAGCTCCATTTGATTCGTATAACAAATGTGGAGAGATTCCCGAGTGGTTAAAGGGAGCAGACTGTAAATCTGCCGCCTCTGGCTTCGAAGGTTCGAATCCTTCTCTC
>CADBQR010000071.1 GCA_902796945.1 uncultured Acidaminococcus sp. | reverse complement strand
GCGCCTCATCGATAGCCTCAGGACCCATAAACTGGATGCCGCCTTTGGCATCAATACCCCTTATACCCCGGATCTTGATATGGAACCGGCCGGAGAAGAGGACCTGCTCCTGGTAGCCCGGAATTCCCTTTTAAAAGCCCACTACAGCGGGTCACAGCCTTTTGCTCCTTACCGGACCGGAGAAAGCATCGATCTTTGCAGCTTCGATGCCCTGCCCCAGGTCACCAACCGAAAAGGAAGCACCGTGGAAGCGCTGTCACGGCATTACCTGGAATCCCTGAACCGGCCCATGCAGCCAATTTTTAAGATCAGCGATTACACAACCCAGCTGGAAGTATGCCAGCGCGGACTGGCTGCCACCTTCTGCTCTTCTTTCATGTATGAAGCGGTCGAACAGAACAATCGCCTGCATCCCGATTTGGAACCGCTTGTGGGACTGCCGCTCATGGGGGCCAAAGAACGCATCCATACGGAAATCCTGACCCCAAAAATGATCTACCGGCCCGCTTACCTAACGGCCTTTATAAAAATCCTGACCCGGTGCATCCGGGAAAAGCACAGGGCAGCCGATGCTGTTTTCGCAGCCGGGAAAAAACATAAAGAAAAGGAGCTCCTGTAAAAACCGATCTGAAGTTTTCAGCAACCTGGCAAGAGGATCGCCGCGGTTGACCATGACGCATGGACAACCGGAGGATCCTCTTGCCTTTTATTTTTTGTCCGAGTATTTCGTCGGCCAGACATTCCCTGGAATGGGGCATTCATAAGGTTTGCCACCAAGACGTTCGTCCAGTTCCCTGCGGGCTTCCGCGGCAATCTGCGGATCCTCAAGGACCTTCATTGCACTTTCCGCCATAACCCGTGCCGCGTAGAAACAACCCTTCAGGGCAACGCTGCTCTGACCTTCTGCAACCCATTGCCAGGAATGGGCAGAAGTTCCGATTGGGAACGTAGCAGCATATAACTGGGCCAGCGGCGTAATATAGCTGACATCGCCCGTATCGGAGGAACCCATCTTCGTAATGGAGTTCGGATAGAAGGGTTCAATGAACTCCCCATAACGGTCCTTGGCAATCAGGGCCTCCAGAATGGTAATATCAGGAATGGGGGACATACCGGGGTCGTGAAGGATATTGAATTCCGGCACCGTATCCTGGAACTTTTTCAGGTATGCTTTTTCCTCGTCGGTCCGCTTGGGAGCCCCCACCTCCACCATGGTATCATACATCAATTTCGCCAGCACATCGTTCCGTACAAGATTGGAAACGGCCTTGTCAAAACGAATGGAAACCGTTGTTTCTGTCATCAGGGCGGCGCCTTTGGCAATGTTGACAACCCGGTCAAAGAGGCGTTTGGTTTCTTCATTTGTCTTGGAACGGATCAGGTACAGGACCTGGGCATGGGCCTGTACAACGTTCGGGGAAACTCCGCCTGTATCAAGGACGGCGTAATGGACCCGTTCATAATCTGCCATATGCTCCCGCATATAATTGACCCCGACATTCATCAGCTCCACCGCATCCAGGGCACTGCGCCCATTCTGCGGGGCTCCGGCCGCATGGGCAGCCCGCCCCTTAAACGTAAAGGCAACCTGGATATTCGCCTGGTTACTGCCGGTACAGACACTGTTGATGGTCGCCGGGTGCCAGGTAAAGGCGGCATCCAGATCATCCAGGCATCCTTCGCGGGCCATATAGGTCTTGCCGCTGCCGCCTTCTTCGGCAGGACAGCCATAGACACGAACGGTTCCCTTTCCAGGATGGGCCTTCAGGTAATCCCGGACCAGCAGGCCCGCTCCGATGGCGGCCGTACCCAAAAGGCTGTGCCCGCATCCGTGGCCACAGGTAACTCCCGGCCTGGGTTTGGGTTCTGCCACATCCAGTTCCTGGCTCAGCCCGGATAAGGCGTCATATTCCGCCAGGATGCCGATCACAGGCTTTCCGCTTCCATATTCCGCCACATAGGCCGTATCCATACGGGCCAGGCCGCGCGTCACCCGGAAACCTTCTTTTTCCAGGAAATCCGTCATCAGCCCGGCGGATTTTGTTTCCTCAAATTTCAATTCCGCGGCTTCCCAGATTTCCTTATTGAGAAGGGCCAGTTTTTCGCGATACGCTTTTGGCAGATACTCGTTCATCGCCATCCATCCTTTCTTTTGGTTTCCAGTTGCAGATGCCCGCATTGAGCAGGCAGGAATTCCTGCCGTGAAGCGGCCTTCAGGAGCGCTTGGCGTCCAGTTCCATCAAAAGCCGTTCCCGGGCCAGTTCATAACAGGCATTCACATAATCACGCCCGGTCTTGCTGACAATCTTATATCCAATAAGGGCCGCCGTTGCCTGCCCCACAACGGGCAGAACCTTGAGGAAAGTCCTGGCAACGAGCTTCCGGCTCGCGTTCCGCAGGATCACATTGATGCCTTCACGGCTCATCCCGCCAAGCACCAGTTTTTTGTCCTTTGCCGATACTTTCCGGCTGGCATTGATGATTGCTTCCGTGATGCCGAAGGTCGCCCGGATATTGGTATACAGCTGATACAGAATCATGAAATCGACTGCCGCGTCAACCGCAATAATCGGGTTCAGGCCATTATAGGCCGCGTAAGTGGCGCTGCGTTTCACATACGTCATGGCGGCTTCCTTCTTGGCCTCCAGCTGCTCCCGGGTACGGGCTTCTGCCGTGAGGATATACTTTTCCCGCCGTGCCTCGTTCATCTTGCTCATGATGACATCATTCAGCACGTCAATGCCTTCCGGTCTGTCCTGACGGGTTGAAACGAAGACCAGGTCAATATTTTCCTGTCCCAGCTGGAACTCGATGTCCCTCCGGATTTCGGCCTCACTCTCTTCCAGCGTTTTGCCTTCCTCGTAAATCAGGTCCGTCTTGTTCCGGACAAAGATACAGGGCTTTTTCATCGCTTCCAGCATTCGGAACAGGCGGGTATCCGCGGCTCGTAGTTTATCGGAAAAAACACAAAGGAACAGATCATATTGGAAGGGCTGGAATTTTTCCAGGAAGGCTTCGGTCGGAAAGCCAGCCGTTCCGTAGCCGGGAAGGTCAATAAAGGTTACATCCCCGTTTTCCACGATCACGGCATCCCTTGTAGTATCCGTTTCCTCACCGGTGGAAACGGCATCCCTGCCGCATACGGCATTGATCAGGCTGGATTTGCCGCTGCCGGGCTGCCCGAACAGGACAATCCGCACATTCTCTTCATCGATGTTTTTTAGTTTTTCTTTTATGGTTTCACATTCACTCGTCATGGGTCCCCCATTGGAGCTCTGCCTTGAGACGCCGACGGGCAAATTCAAAGCAGGTCCTGACATATTGTTTTCCAACATAATACATGCTGCCGGCATTCATGGTCATGGCAGCCGCTGCACCAGCTACCGGCACATACCGGGCTGCTTTCCCGCCGGCCTTTTTACGCAAAAGAAAGGAAATTCCCTTGGCCATACGTTCACCGGTCACGCCTTCGGCGACTTTCCTGACCAGGGAGGCCGTACGGCCTTCCGGCGGCAGATCCCATTCCGTCAGGCCGAAGGCATCCCGGATGCTTTGATACATCTGTTTCAGGATGCGGGCATCGATAGCAGCATCCATTCCAATGACCGGATTGATTCCATTGGCGGCAGCCATGGCGGTATATTTCCGCACCTGCCGGTCCGCGGCCCGTCTTTTGGCCCACAGGGTTTCTTCGGTATAGGCCTTGACGTGCCGTGCATAGCGGTCCCGCTGGGCTGGAAGCAAGTTTTCAGCGATGGCCTTCTGCAGAGCGGGAATCCCCCGTTTTTCCGGTGTTTCCCAGCCATGGCGACAACTTGTAAAAACAACCTCGGCCTGCGGTCCTACCTGGCGGTGCACATCGTCACGAATATCCTGTTCCAGTTCTTCCAGGGTCCGGGTGCCATGACAGAGTCCGTCCGTCTTATTCCGCACAAAGATGCAGACCCGCCCCAGCCGGGACAGGCGATTGAAGAAATCCGTATCCGCCGTACTCAGTTTTCCGGAAAAAACACAGAGAAACAAATCGTATTGCAGCGGGTCGAACCGGGAAAAGTAGCGACGCAAAGGAAATCGCGCCGTATCATAGCCCGGCAGATCCACATAAACGACATCATCCGTATCGATGACCTGGGTTTCTTTGGTGGTGTCGGTCATGACCCCGACTTTAGCCAGTTTTTCCCCTGTAAGTTCATTGATGAGGGAACTTTTGCCGGCACCGGGCTGCCCAAAAAGACAGATATGGATCTTTTTTTGTTTCTCCTTCTGCCAGGCTTCAAAAAAACGCAGTGCCAGCTGCTGGTATACATCCTTCGGCGGCAGCGTGTTCTTCAGCCAGATGGAAGCCTTCTCCGGAGGCGCTTCGGTTTCTTTCTTAGCTGCCGGCTTTTTCCGCAGAGGTCCGGTAAAGCGGTCTGCCAGCCTGTGCAGATATTGTTCCCTCCAGTAGGATAGTTTCATGGGGCTCACCTCTTATTCATTCCGGCTGGTCCATCACCCGGAAATTCAGGAAAAATTCACGACTTATAGTAGTTTTTATTATAGCATAAATTGATGGAGTCCATTATAATTAGGGGAAAGAAGGGATCCTTCAATACTGCCTTCAGGGAAAGGCCATTTCCCGAATTGAACCATCATAACGGAAATCCAAATCTGGAATGAATCAGGCAATTCAAAAGCAGGAGGCCATACATAATGCTGGAATTAAGCAGAAAAATCAAAAACCGTGTCGTCAGTACCTTGACAGCCGTTGTTCTGGCCGTTGGAATGACCACGATGCCCATCCGCCCGGCTGAAGCATCCTTTGACTGGGCAAGTGCCATTGGCGCAGTCATTGGCGTATCCTCCCAATACGCGGTCCTGAATAAGCAGCTAAACTATCTCGACAATGGCGGAAGGGGACAGTTCTTTGATTCCATGAAGGAAAAGGAAGGCGTCAATGATGATGAAGTCGCCAATGAGATGCTGGACAATGTCATGACCCGTCTGACCACTGTCATTGGAAGGAAAAATCCGGACCTTGCAAAGAAACCCTATAACTACTTTGTCAATAACAACGAAAATTTCAATGCCTATTGTACATTGGGCCATAATGTTACCGTGAATATAGGCCTCTTCAAAACCTTGAACTACAATGAAGATGAAGTTGCCTTTGTAGTCGGCCATGAATTGGGCCATGGGGAACAGAACGACCCCGCAAATGGAGTAAAACGGACCTTTCCCCTGAGTCTTCTGGCGGCGGTTGTCGGCTCCCAGGGCAACCTTCTCGAATCGGTGGGAGCCAATGTACTGGCCAACATGGGTTCAGCCAAGCTGGTCACCCTGCCTATGGAAAAGAAAGCCGATGTCCTGGGTTTTGAGTATGCAACCGAAGCCGGCTATAACCCGGGTGCCGGATCCGCCCTGTGGCAGCGGGTCATCGAAAAAATGGGGACCAGCAAGGAAACCTTCCTGGGATCCGTATTCAATCCGTCAGACCATCCGGGCAATGAATCACGACGCGATAAATACACCCAGCGGATGTATGAATACAGTGGTAAAAAAGTCAATGTCAATAAAAAGACCGGCCTGATCTCGGTCAATAAAAAAGCCGTCGGAACGCCAGCCGCCATCAGTTCCATGAGTACCCTGGAACGTTCCTACATTACGGCAGGTCGAATTGCCAAGGTCTATCACGACCATCCCGATGAAGCACTGACCGCCGTTTCCGACGGGGCAAGCCTTTATTTCGGCGGAGTCCGCATCATGGACTTTACGGCCAATGATCAGGCAGATACCTGGGTCAGCAACCTGAACCGTGCAGCCTCCGGCAGGAAAGAAGCCAAAGCGGCTGAAAAGCAGGAGGAAGAAGGGAAAAAGGAGAAGCAAAAGAAAGCCCTTACAAAGAAAGCAAAAAACGAGCAAAATACGGTTCAGAAATCGACATTCCGGCAGCGCGTTGAAGCAAGACGGGCCGCCCAAAACATGGGGAAATAACAAAAAAAAGGGACCTGATGCAGATGGCATCAGGTCCTTGCTTTCAATCCTCTTCTACGGGCTTGTTTCCTAAAACCCACATCAGCCGGGTTACGGCCGCTTCCAATGTCATGGGCCCGCCGGATTCAACACCGGCCTGGGCAGCCAGGATTCCCATCGGATACAGGGATAAGTCCACGCCATCAAAAAGACATTGGGAAACACAGACAATGCGAACGCCTGCCTTGATGGCACGACGCAATGCTGGAAGGATATTATCCCGGCCGGCATTGACCCCGCCAGCCCCATAGCATTCCAGGACCAGTCCTTTATACCCGCGTGCTACGGCATAGTCGATGATGTCCGGCTTCAGTCCCGGAGTAACCGTAATGGCCATGACTTTTTCTTCCATCTTGTTCTCTACCCGGAACCCACCGACGTTTTCCCGGCTTGGCAGGTTTTTCTTGACCCCTTCCTTGCCAAAATAGAGAACAGGTGCTTCATTGACACTTTCAAAAGCATTATAATTACGAGTAAAGATCTTCTTGGCGCAATCCCCCTTGATGACCTTATTCCCAAAAGCGATGAAGACACCGGGAAGTCCACTGGCAGCAATGGTGAAAGCCAGTTCCAGATTGCTGCGGGCATCGGAGTTGGTCATGGAAAGAGGAACCTGCGACCCGGTAAGGACAACGGGCTTGCCCAGGTTGATCAGCATATAGGAAAGGGCGGAAGAGGTGTAAGCCATGGTATCCGTCCCGTGGGTAATGACAAAACCATCGTAATCGGTATAATAATCCCCGATAAGGCCTGCCCATTCGGACCAATTCGCCGGAGTCACATTGCTGCTGTCAATTTTGGTCAGGTCCTTCACCGTGATATGGCCCACCGTACGCAGTTCCGGAACAGCTTTCAGGATATCAGCACCACTGAGTGTTGGTTCCAGGCCGTCATCCGTGGCGACACAGGAAATGGTCCCCCCGGTGGTCAGAAAAAGAATGTTTTTCATTTTGTCAAAACTCCTTCGATTCAAAATTCGGTTCTATTATATCATATTGGAATGATACAAGGGCAGTGACGGACACGGGTCCGAAATCCGGAGGCCGGTGCCAGTACCGTTGGGAAACCCCTGTACCGCGCCGCGGCGGGATTCAGCTTCTTCTGTAAAAGGATCATGGCAATCCCGGTTCCAACAGATCATCCTGAAATACGGCATTTCCTGCAGGCCCCTGCAATGGGAGGAATGTATCATGCAAAGAATCATGCGAAACCTGATTGGCTTTTTTTCGATGCTCTGCCTGATGGTGGGACTGCCCCATCCGGAATCCGGCAATGCCTCGGGAGCCTCTTATGGGAGCCTGGAACGCAGGCCCCGTACCGTCCAACATGACGGTAAAACCTATTACCAGCCGGGCTCGCTCCTTCGTTACGATCAGCAGCGGTCCCGGCAGGAAGCCCTGGAACAAGGCGGTGGTGCGCCTTTTTACACCGCTTATACCAATTCCGGCAGCTCCGTCATTTTTATCTGGAAACCCCGGCCCACACAGTCCCTCCCCTCCGATTCATGGCGGGAACCTTATCTCCTTCCCCCCTGGGTACGGCCGGTCAGGGTCGATCCACAGGGGACCCCTCCTGCAAAATTGACGAAACTGCCGATTGCCGTAAACCGCCCGGGCAGCAAAACGGCATCTCCCTATTTAGTACGCCCCCAGCGGCCCGATCTTCCGGCCGTTACCGTAACCAGACCGGCACCCAGGCCTCCGCGGGGAGCCGTATCCAGGCCTCCCGTGGCAGGTATGAGGCCCCGTATAGGTGTACATAAACCCTAAATTGAGCATTTTATCACCGCCCAGGCGGTGATTTTTTTGTTAACCGGATGGAGTCGCTTTTGGTCAATGCCGATGGGTCATGTATAATAAACATTATGTTAACTGTTTTATTAAATAAAGTTTACCTATAGGAGGTCCTTCCATGCCTGTCATTCCACCCGAATGTAACGAATCGTCCACAGCCTGTCTCCACACCCGTATCCAGAAACGGCTCCGTACCATTTATGCAGCTGGTCTCGACCGGTCCATTACGGATCTTACTTTCCTGGATGCCGTAACCGCGCGGGATCGCTCGGGAAAAACCTTCCTTGTTTTTTCCAGCAATAATTACCTGGGTCTCACCCATCATCCGGAAGTGCGGCAGGCAGCTTCCGAAGCGGCCATGCAAAACGGGACCTCATCAACAGGATCCCGCCTGATCACGGGAGGCGTGCTGCGCGCCAGTGACCTGGAAAAAGAGCTGGCTGCCTTTAAACATACGGAAAAGGCCCTGCTCTTCAATACGGGCTATATGGCGAACCTGGGGGTTCTCTATGCCCTCGCGCGAAAGGGGGATCTCATTTTCAGTGACGAGTTGAACCACGCCAGTATCATTGACGGCTGCCGTATCAGCGGTGCTTCCGTCCTGGTGTATCGCCATAATGACATGGCCGACCTGGAAAACAAGCTGCGGCAAAATCCGCCTGGCCGGCGAAACGAGCGTTTTATCGTGACCGATGGAGTCTTCAGTATGGATGGGGATATCTGTCCCCTGCCGGAATTAGCGGCCCTGAAAGCGAAATACGACTGCCTGCTGATGGTGGATGATGCCCATGCGGAGGGAGTAATTGGCCCTGATGGCGGAGGCACCGCGTCTTATTACGGACTTTTCGGTGCCATCGACCTGCAGACAGGAACGCTGAGCAAAAGTCTTGCCTCTGAAGGGGGCTATATCGCCGCGTCGGAAGAAATCATCACATACCTGAAAAACCGCTCCCGACCGTTTGTTTTCAGCACTTTTCTCAGTCCTTCCGACACAGCAGCCGCTCAGACGGCCCTGAAAATCCTGAAACGGGATGGCGCCGCTTTGCTGGGACGCCTGCGCCACAACACCGACAGGATCCGCAACGGGCTGACAGAGGCCAATATCCCCGTGATTCCCGGAACAACGCCCCTTGTTCCCATTATGGTCGGCTCCGCCAAAAAAGCTTCCGCCATTGATGCCTTCCTGAAGAAACAGGGCATCCTGCTTTCAGCGGTTCGGCCGCCTTCCGTTCCCATGGGCAAGGCACGGCTGCGTCTTACCGTTACAGCGGCGCATTCAGAGGAACACCTGGACAGGGTCATGGCTGCCTTAAAGGCAGCTTTTCGTCAGTGCTGAAGAGCAAAAAGCACTATTTTTCAGTCCTTCCCTTTATTTCTTTTCCATATTTTTCTACCTGTAAACGATAATATTATTTATTTGTAAATATTTTCATAATTTTCATAACATTATTTTATTCAATCGATTATATTCATGGTTAAAAATATTTTTATAGGGTAGAATAAATAGATGAAGGAACACCAATTCGTTAAGAAAGGAAGCGATGGTTATGTCATTTGAATTGGCAGGCTCCCTGCTCACCATCAAGGTCAGTGCAATCATCACAACAGCACTGTCCGCAATCATGTTGCTTGTTGGGTACTGGATCAAAGGAAAGAGTGCAGCACTCCGCAAGTATTGTATTCCGGCACCGGTTGTCGGCGGATTCATTTTTATGTTCATTACTTTTATTGGTCATCAAACCGGTACGTTTGCCTTTAAGTTTGACACGTACTACCAGAACCCCTTCATGTTGGCGTTTTTCACCACAGTCGGTCTGGGGGCAAGTCTCAGCCTGTTGAAAAAAGGCGGTGCCTTGCTGATTATCTACTGGCTCTGTGCCGGAATCATCTCCATTTTCCAGAACGTCATTGGGATTGCCATCAGCAAGGCCATTAACCTGGAAGCACCTTATGCCCTTCTGGCCAGTGCCATTTCCATGATCGGCGGCCACGGTGCTGCCGGTGCCTATGGCAAGACCTTTGCCAGCATGGGATATTCCGCGGGCCTTGAAGTCGGTATGGCAGCGGCTACTTTCGGGTTGATTTCTGCAGTTCTCGTAGGCGGCCCTCTGGCACGCGTCCTCATTGAAAAATATAACCTGAAACCGGATACTTCCGAAGACTTTGATACGGATGTCCAAAATGTCAACGCATCGGTAGATGAAAAACTAAGCAGTCTCGATATCATCAAAAACGTTACCGCTATTCTGGTCTGCATGGCACTGGGTACCATTGTATCCGGCTGGATTGGCAAGCTGATCAATATGGGATTCCCGAATTACGTAGGTGCCATGTTCATCGCCGTAATCCTGAGAAACATGAATGAATCCCTGCATTTCTACCATTTCAGCTTCTCCCTTGTGGATTCCATCGGGGATGTCATGCTGAATCTGTATCTGGCCATTGCCCTGATGACCCTGCGTCTCTGGGAACTGGCAGGACTGCTTGGTGGTGTGCTTCTGGTAGTAGCCGCTCAGGTTGTCTTCATGCTCCTCATCTGCTACTTCGTCGTATTCCGCATTCTGGGCAGCAATTATGACGCGGCAGTTATGTGTGCCGGTCTCTGCGGCCACGGTCTCGGTGCTACGCCTTCGGCAATCGTCAACATGACGGCAGTCAAGGAAAAATACGGCATGAGCCGGAAAGCCTTCATGATTGTTCCGATTGTCGGTGCTTTCCTGGTTGATATTATTTACCAGCCGCAGACCATTGCCTTTATTAAATACTTCGTCCACGCCGTTAAATAACGGCCAGAGCGACATGGAAAAGGGAGCCTGTTGCAAAAGCAGGCTCCCTTTGAGCCAATCCCCCGTCATTCCGGTATACCGGAATGACGGGGGATTGGCGTTTCTTTTCCCTATTTTAACCAATCATCACCGCAACTTCCAAATCCGAGTAAGAATAAAATGATTTTTTTCATTGCGGGTCACCCTTCCGGGATTGTTATTTTTCAACCCCGAGTCCTTTAAAATAGTTTGTCAATTCATCCACTGAAGCAGAAGGTTCAAACCGTCTGCCGCCAAGATATCTGGCCTTTACGTTTTTGGCCAGGTCCTCTCCACTGCTGCCGATCTGACTGGAAAATGCCGTACAAAGGGCAATCATGTTCTTGCCGTCCACCTTGGCATGTTCCATGAAAGTATCTACAACAGGAGGTTCCTTCCCCCACCAGATCGGATAGGCTACAACCACCGTATCATAGCCGGACAGGTCAGCCTGGTTGGCAACGGCAGGACGGGCCTTGGGATTTTTATGATCCTTGCTGACCCGGCTGTTTTCATTGTTATAGTCCAGATCGGCTTCAGTATAAGGCTGGGCCGGTTTGATTTCCAGCAGTTCTGCACCCAGGGCCTTGGAGGCCGTTTCTGCCACCTTACGGGTATTGCCGGTTGCCGAGAAATATACAACGATGCTCTTTCCAGCCTTAGCCGGTGCGGTGTTCTTTGCCGCAGTCTTGGCTGCACCGGAATCTTTTCCGGCAGCTGCGCCGCAGCCTAATGCCAGGGCCATTCCCAAAACCATCAACAGGCTTACAATTTTTTTCATTTTTCCATGCCTCCTCCGTTATGTTCCGTCGAACCCGCTGTTTCCGGCCACACCTCTTTGGCCATTGAAAAGGCGGCCCAGGCTTTTGGCCAGCCGGCATAAAACCCGACCTGGGTCAGGATACCGGCAATCTCTTTACGCGTTACGCCATGGTTTTTGGCGTTCTGGAGATGATATTTCAGGGAACTGTCCGTTACTCCCATGGAAACCAGGGATGTAATGGTCACAATACACCTTGTTTTGACATCGACGGAGGGATCATTCCAGACCTTCCCAAAAAGCACGTCATCATTGGCTTCCGCAAAAAGCGGGGCAAAGTTGCCTAAGCGATCCCGTCCAGCCGTCTGCACAATCTTTTCTCGCTGCGGTGAAGGGGCTGCCATAACGGATGGTGTCCGGCCAAAGGGCAGTACCAGGGCACAGGCAAGCATCACCAGAATTCCTTTTTTCATGATCGACTCCTCCTTACCGTTCTTCCGCCGCCTGGCAGCTTTTTTCGTAGGCATCCTCAGAAACGGCTTCCAGCCATTCGTTTGACGTATTGACACCGGCCGGATCAATGGCGAGATGGGCAAACCAGGAATCCTTTACGGCGCCATGCCAGTGTTTGACATTGACCGGAATATTGACAACCGTACCAGGCGTCATGACAACAGGATCTTCGCCCCAGGCCTGATAGATTCCCTTACCGCCGACACAGATAAGCAGCTGGCCGCCCCCTTTGTCAGCGTGATGGACATGCCAGTTGTTGCGGCAGGCAGGCTCAAAAGTTACGTTAAAAATTGATACCTGCTGCGTTGAAACAGGGGCCAGGTAACTTTGGCCCACGAAATATCTGGCAAACGCATCATTGGGGGTCCCAATGGGAAACATGATTTCCTGCTGGAACCGCTCTTTTGCAGTCAGGGGTGCCTCATTATCACTCCAGACCTTGCGGGCCAGATTAAAAGCGGCCCAGGCTTTCGGCCAGCCGGCATAAAATCCGACATGCGTCAGGACAGCCGCAATTTCCTCACGGGTTACTCCATAGTTCCTTGCATTCTGCAGATGGAACTGCAGGGCACTGTCCGTCATCCCTGACGCGACCAGCGCCGTAACGGTTATCAGGCAGCGGGTTTTTACGTCGATGGAGGGATCGTTCCATACTTTTCCAAAAAGGAAGTCATCATTGGCTTCCGCAAAAAGCGGGGCAAATTTACCCAAGGCATCACGGCCAGCCGTTTGTACGATTTTCTTCGCCATACTTGTCACTCCTTAACGAGATCCCGCCAGGGAAATTCCTGTGGTTACAGCGAATCCGTAACCAGTCAGGCATCCCCGGTAAAATAATCGATTTTTTCCTGTTACCTGCAGTATAAAGTGAATCGTCAATGGATTCAAATACTTGTTTTTCATACAGGAAAATACCTGAAAAGCATGGTTTCAATAAAGCATCCGCTGGCCGGAAAAGCAATTCCAGGATTGCGAAAGAGGGCAGGTGCCCGGCACCGGCCCTCTTTTCGGGGGGGGGAGTATCAATCGAACATTGACTCAAGCGATGGAAAAAACGGGACTTCAGAAGAGAAATTTTTCAAGCCAGGTGGTCTGCCGGACTTTACTGTCCACAACTTTTCCATTTCTCGCGTCAATAGTGAAATGATAAGTCATACCTCCTTTTTCAACAGCTGCCTTGTAGAACAGTGGCCGGCCGTTCCGATTGGCACGGTTGCCGGGTCCCATCGGTACAGGCTGCGAGGCCATAGCCGGCATCTGTGCATTCGTTCCTTCAGGAGCGGTCGTCTGTCCTTCCGGTGCAGCGGGAACCTGGGCTTCAGGCATCCTCTGGGCAGGCCCCATCATGGAACCAGAGGCCCCCGGAACCGGTCCTTTTCCGTCACGGCGGAACGCGCGGTGCCCTTCATTGGATTCCTGGAAAAATGGGGTTCCTTCCGGAGCATTTCTCCCTTTTCCATCCTTCCATCTTTTTTCCCTCTTTTTGTCCTTTTCCTTCCGCTCCCGTTCTTTCCTGTCCTCATGTTTTTTCTCGTCCCGGTCAGGACGGTCAAACCCATGGTCAGCCAGACTGAGCCGTTTTACATTCAACGAATCCGCATCCGTTCCCAGCAGACCGGCAATTTCTGATTTAACCGCATCGGTTGATAAAATCGATATGTTTTGCCGTTCTGCCAGTTTCTGCATCATCGCCACCTGGGCCGCGTCTTCCGCAACGCGGCGGGCCGCTTTGGCTTTCATTAACCCCAGTTTCCCGATGCCGCCAGCAACGGCCAATAAGACCAGAAGGACAGCACATTTTTTGATTCGTTTGGGTGTTACTACCGTTTTGCCCCAGACAGCAGCTCTTCCAACAATTTCCCGGACTCGTTCCTTTTTGTTTTCCACCATGTCTATAACCTCCTAATGGTTTTTCCCTCAGGAAACAGGGAATCATGGAGTCCCTGTTTCTTTTTCAGGACCTTTATTTTTATAAGGCCATCTTACGGGTTACAGATGAAAGTCGGATGAACGAGATTTAAACTTTTTTTAACATGGCACAATCCCGTCACAGTCAGGATCTTTTCCTTGATCATACAAAAAAAGAAAGCTGCCCGCAGGCAGCCTTCCTATGGAACCGGCCATCAGGATTTACCCAGGGCCAGCTTGGTTGCTTCGGCCTTTGTCAATGCAGCCGGGGTGGTATAAGCGTAGGTATAGACCTTGTCCTCCCAGGTTATATTCTTATAGGCATCTTTTTCTCCGCGGCCATGGATCTTGCAGGAGCCCTCGATCCAGTTCGTATCATAGGCATACTTTGTATAGTCCCCGCTGATATCACCGGTTCCCTTTTCCACACGATAAACGGACCCATCGGCATAGTTAATCTGGGCCGTCTTATCGGAAATCAGGTAGAGCGCCGTGGTTTTCTTGTTCTTAAGAAAAGCCGGTACGGGAATGGTATACCCCAATTTCTTGTTCATGGCAGAAAGGGAGGGATACTCCACCATAGGGTTGGCAATGGACGCCGTTTCGGCTTTCGGATTGGACGCTTTTTCAAAGGCATCGGAAGCAGAAGCCAGTTCGGCCTTTTGGACGGTAATCTTTACCGTCTTGTCGGCAATGGACACATCATTGAAGAAAACACCAAAAACCCTGGCCGGTACATAGGTAACCCCGTCAATGATGATGGGTGCGTTCGTAAATGTGTAGGTCTGGTCGAGATTGATGATCTTAAGCTTTCCTTCCCGTTTATATGAATTCACCCCGTTGGCGAAGTCCATGGAGGCAATGCTCATATCCATATGGGCGGTTGCCTTCTCCGGGTTCCAGGAAATCGTATACCCAAGGGCATCGGCAACCTTCCGCAAAGGAACGAGGGTTTCTTTTTTCCGGGCAATGGCAGGAGCCGGGATATCTGACGTATCCAG
>CADBQR010000070.1 GCA_902796945.1 uncultured Acidaminococcus sp. | reverse complement strand
TTCTACGTAGACCTTTCCGATAGACATAAGCCCGCTGATTTCCTGTGCGTATCCGATAAGTTCCCGGTCATTGGTAAAGAACTCATTGAGTGCCTTCTCCCAAACGGCCCTGCCTTCATCGCCTGGGTCGACGGATGTGCATTTCGTGATATAGTCCTCCGCCCGATGTTCCCGGCATCCACCCATGCCCTTGCGCAGGTCATATGTAACCGACGGGGTGTTAAGCAGGAATTCGTCCGCATCAAGCCGCTGGATGGGAAGCAGGACCATCGGCTTCAGTGCCTGCAAGGCCGACAGGATGTAGCGCATATCCCGGCGCTTCATGACGAAAGTGCGGTACGCTTCTGCAGAAAGGTACGCCAGGTAGGCTTTGCGCTGCCCAGCCTCGATCATTTTTTCCAGTGTCCGGCCGCCTTTGCGGATAATGTCCTCTGACAGACCTGCCTGGCTCAATTCTTTGACAGCCTTATTCGACTGGTCGTTCGCATCGGCCAGTTGCAGGTCAAGGAATTCCTCTGCCGCCCCGACTGCCGCCTGGCGGGATTCCATCCAGAATACACCATTGTAGCGGATGAAGTCCGCTTCTTCCGTATAGCGCAGCTCATTGCCGTACTCCCTGTGCAGCACCTTAGCCTGACCGATATCCGAGTAGTCGCCGGGTTTCAGGCTTTCCCGTGTGCCAAAATCATTATTGTACTGATCCGGACTGATGTAGCCTTCCTGCCTGGCAATCTTTTCCCCAAACCGGACGGCACTCTGCCATATTTTATTGAGTTCGGCATCTTCCAAAGGCGGGTCGCATTTTTCGGCTTCTTCGAAGAAAATTTGATAGGCTTTCTCTGTCGCCCCATACCGTTTGATGACACGGCCGGCGAACCGGCTCATAGTATTGTTCCGCTGACCCTGTGGGATGATGCCGGATGGTTTAGGTAAGCTGCCGATAACGGATACAATAGACAAAGAGCCTTCCTGCCACAGTACAGTTTCCGCGACGCAGCCATAAATGAACCGGGCAGCATCCAGTGCGGCCCCATCGAAAAACGGGAACCGCTGGTGGATAGCCTGCTTCATCTCCGCATATGCGGTTTCGTTTCTTATTTCCGGAACAGGAAAATATGCATGGAATCTGGGGCGGGCGCATTTCCCATCTTTGGGTTTCATATTGTTCCGCGAAGGCACAATGGCCACAACCGTATCCGGCACCATAGTTAAGAATCGTTCTCCCGTTACCCAGTCCGCGGGATTTTCTGAATGGCTGTTGTCACAATCCATGACAATCACATCCGAAGAAATGAAATTTTCCCTGTTGCGGTAGTTTTCTTTGAAAGCCGCGCATACGTGGTCAAAGGCGGCGGCAGCTTTCAGTTCCTCACCATTTGAAATGACTGCTTTATGGGGATATACGGCATTGCGTTCGTTACCAGTGCAGTCAGCCGTGTAAATCGTAAACTTCATTGTTCTACCTCCCTAAGGGCATTATCAAAAAATCTCAGTCTGTAATTTTTCCACCGGGCCCGCCTGATTTCCGCATCCATACCCGGCGATACAATCTTCCCAAATACCCACACCTCCCGACACTGGCTCATCAGCACATTGCCGAAATGAAGGCCCAGTTCCCGTTCCTTCGGATTGTTATCATCCAGAAACTGTGTGAACAGGAGATGCGGTGCAATGGGAATGAACCCCTGCTCAAAAGCGAATCGGCAGTATCGCCGGGCGTTTTCCACGTTCCCGGCGACATCGCCTGAATACGGTGAGCAGATATAGACCAATGGGCGGTAGACCCTGGCCGCTTTCCTTTCGGCTTCAATCGTGCTGAGCGCCTGATGCGGAGTCGGGTCATCATAATGCTCCGCATTAAATTTGTTCACAGTCCCCACACTCCTGTTCGATGAGCGGATAGTTGCCTTCAGCCGTCATGAGCTGATAGATGAACAATCGTCCCTTCTGCGTCCAGTAGGTATTGACATGGTTGTGTGGGATACCATTGCCATCCGGGATATTGAACGTCTTGGTGGATGTATATCCCATGGGGGCGTACTTCTGGTATAAGAGCCAGATTTTTCCCTGCTTATACTGGATGCCGTGTTCGTGGAGCCACCGGTTCATGCGGGTAGCTGACCATCCATAATCTTTTGCTATGGTCGAGGTACTTACCAGATCTTTGCACTGCAGCACCAGGTCGTAATATGTGGCCTTTGGCTGCAGTTCTGCAATTTGCTGCTGTTGAGCGGCGTTCATTTGCGCCAGTTCCTTTGCCCTGCCGCGTTCTTCCTTATACGCTGTCAGTGCCCGAATCAGGACATCCGGGTTGTCCAGCAAATTGTCCATGGCGTACATACCATACCGGCGGATGGCTGGCAGCACTTCCGTAGTCACCCAGTGTTTGAATGCCTTTGCCGTGGGAAGCCTGGAACTGAACACCAGGGAATACACGCCGGATTCGTTGATGACCGTCATACGCTGCGTCCCGCCGGGGGTGTCGCAGTCCGCGACTCCCTTATCCTCCTTATCAACATGCTTCCTGAGCGCGTCCCGCACATTGCTGTAGCCCAGGGCTTCGGCGACATCCTTCCCTACGAAATAAACCGTCCCGTCATGGACGATGGTACGGACCGTACCGAATTCGATGTTTTGAAAAACTTGCATTTCATTCATACTTATCTACCTCCAAATTGAGTTTTTAGGATTCCTTCCCTACTTATTAGCCCGGAGAGAAGGCGAAATCTGACGGTCATGGAAAAAGTTTTTTAATTTCTTTTTGGCCCTTTTCAGTTTCTGCGAAATGTTATTCTCGTTTTCACCGATTCGTTTGGCATAGTCCCGAATATTCTCCCCGTCAATGTACACAGAGATCACTGCCTCCGCCCATTGAGGTTTATTGGCCAAAGCCATCTTTACATCACTGCAAACAGCATCATATGATTCTCGTTTCTCCAGCCATCTTGCGTAACCGGTATCTTCCAGGCAATCCAATCCATCCGTATCATCTGCATCCTGGTCATCTTTCCGGCTTGGCTTTGGAGGGATACCGCGGTGACGCGCCATTGTATGCCAGTTGTTGTAGTCCGGCCGATTCAGCAGTACATTCACCGCTTCCTGAACTCGCTTTTCTCTGTCTTCTATTGATTCATCCGACTCTACTGAAATGTTCAGCCAGCCTTCCATTTCACGTAGTTCTATTTCAACTTCCTGGAAAGTGTTATCATATCTTAAACTCAACTTCATGATTTGCCTCCTCGCCAGAGAAGGCACGATCTTCGGCAAGATATGAAAAACAGGTCTGTGCAGAGATACACAGACCCATCTGGAGCCAGAAAGAGCGCACAGCAAAGGAAGGGTATCTCTCACAGATTCCCTCCTAACCTAATGAGTTGGAAAAAATCTGTATTTGATATCCTGCCTAGATCGCGCGCTCTACGGCATGATTTTCAATTTTTTACGTGGGGAGCGACCCCGGTTTGTAATTAACAAATATATGTTTGTGCGTTTTTCACCTCCGAAAAGTTATCTTTTTTTAAGGCCAATTTTTATTAACAGCTGTTTCAATTTCAGCTGTTAATAAAAGAATATCTGAAAGTAGTAACTTTTTTAAGGAACCTAAAG
>CADBQR010000069.1 GCA_902796945.1 uncultured Acidaminococcus sp. | reverse complement strand
GGCGTCTACCCAAATGAAATCGCAAAAACGCAACTTCCTTCGAATCGACACAGCCCACTTAGTGGGCTGCCCTTTCCGTTGGATTACTGCAATCTATGCGCGGACTCCCCCTGACTCCCCCATATTTTCCTTATTCCTGTGCCTCAAAATCCAGCGCCATATGCGCATACTTATCGACAATTTCCGGTGTCGCATCGTAATAGCGCCGGTTTTTATCAACGGCGGCAATGGCCTTCATGTCTTCATCGGTCAGGGCAAAATCAAAGAGATTGAAGTTATCGCGGATATGGGCCGGGTTCCTGGAACCGGGAATGACGACATTGCCCTCCTGGATATGCCAGCGGAGAATGATCTGGACCGGCGATTTTCCATACTTTTGTCCCAGTTCTGCAAAAACAGGCTCTTCCAGCAGGGCCTTATCCCCGTGCCCCAGCGGATACCAGGCCATCAGCCCCATGCCGTTTTTCCGGAGGGTCTTTTTCAGTTCCCGTTCCGGGAAATAAGGATGAGCTTCCACCTGGACCATCTGGGGTTTCAGGTCCATTTCCTGCAGGGCCTCCTGCAGCAGGTCATCGGGGAAGTTGGATAGGCCAATGGCACGGACCTTCCCTTCCCGGTACGCTTTCTCAATCTGCCGGTACCCGGCTTTCCAGTTGGCTGTGGGCTGATGCAGGAAGAGCAGGTCCAGGTAATCCGTGCCCAGCCGGCGCAGCGTATCATCTACGGCGCTGTCCGATTCATAAACAGTGGGCCATAATTTGGAAACAAGGAAAACAGCCTCCCGTTTGACACCGCTTTTTGCGATGGCCCGACCCACGCCTTTTTCATTTAAATAGGCATTGGCCGTATCAACCAGGCGGATTCCGTTCGAAAGGGCAGCCGCCACGGAAGCTTCTGCTTCAGCAGGACTGAACAGGAAGACACCGATTCCCGCCATGGGCATCCTGACACCGTTGTTCATTACAAAATATTCCATCATGATCTCCTTTCAATCTCGAAAACATCTTTTTCTGCCGTCTTTTGGGGATTTTTATTTTTACTTACACGTATAATATACTTGAAAAATTTCCTGTTGTACAAAGCTTTTGAATCATATATAGTATACGTATGAGTTATACCACAGACTTAAAGTAAAACGGATTGCCGAAAGGAGACCCCATGCCCATCGAAACCTATCTGCTGGAACAGTTAAGCGCTTTCCGACGCGCCGGAACCCTGTCGGGCGCCGCGGAAACCCTCCATATTTCGCAGCACGCCCTGTCCCGTTCCATGCAAAAGCTGGAAAAGGAACTGCAGGTTCCCCTCTTCCTCCATGGCCGGAACCGCCTGCACCTGACGGAAACCGGAAAAATCGCGGCGGATTATGCCGATCGGATCCTCCAGATGCAGAATGAAATGGTTTCCCTGCTGCAAAGCTATGAGCGCAGCCTGAAAACCATCGCCATCGGCTCCTGTGCTCCCGGTCCGCTGCTGATGCCGGTGGCTTTCGCCCAAAGCTTTCCGGGAAAAACCATCACGACGGAGCTGAATGCCTCTGAACAGGAACTGATCGGATCCCTGAAAAAGGAAGCACTGCATCTGATCTTTCTGTCCCACCCCTATTCGGACGAACTCACGGAATCCCGCTTCTGGAGCGATGAGCATCTTTTCATTTCCGTCATTCCCGCGCATCCGGCTGCCGTTTACAGCAACCAGGGCGTCTCCTTCAGGGACATGGACGGGGAAACCTTCCTCATGAACCGGAGCATCGGTCTGTGGAATGCAATCGTCCATCAATACCTGCCCCATTCCCGTTTCGTCCTGCAGACCGATATGGAAGCCCTGGAAACCGTCGTCAATACGTCCACCCTGCCCTCTTTTGCCACAGACCTTGCCAACAGGCTCTACCAAAACCGCTTCCGGAACCGCGTGCTGGTTCCCATTACGGATGAATCGGCCTGCATGTCCTTCTATGCCGTATACCTGAAAAAGAACCGTAAAAAGCTGTCCCCCTGGCTTCTGAATGAGACGACGGAACCCGCAAAGAAGGGTGCAACTAAAGGTCCGAAAAAGAAATAATCTGGATAAGACCGCTTGATGTAAATAAATTATTTACAACTATATTTTTTATGGTATAATAGAGTCATGAAGGAAAAGAAAAGGCCGTAAACAGACTGCCTTCTTTCCGCATGACAAAGGAGGAATTCAATATGAGCAAGATTGATTTTGAAACCATAAAGGCGAAAGTAAAGGAAACCATGGAAGCGCCGTCCTGTTGCCCGGAATTGAAAGCCGTCTGTGCGGATTGGCTGGGTAGCGTGGGAACGCCGAAACAGAAAGAAATGACCGCGGTCCTGCTCAAGGAACTGGAAGAAGACGTGAACACCCTGGATGATGTCATTCCCTTCTTTGAATCGGCGGATGGCGAAAAGGTCCTGGGTAAGGAAACGGCCGTGGCTTTTGCCAAAAAGGCCCATGAACTGAAGGCACAGGGTGCCAGGTACTGCTTCTGCCCGGCCTGTACGGCAGGTTCCTTCCTGTTGGAACACAGGGATTCCTTCTGATCGATCATGGAATGGTCTCAGGGGCTGCATGGCTGCAGCCCCTTTTCCAATGGCAGGGCCCTGCCTTGACGGGAATGCCTTGTTTGATGACAGGCCGCGGAACACGGCCTGATTTTTCCAAATTTTTTCATGCGGAGGTTTTCTGTTTCCATGTTTGTCAATCGTTCCCTGACGCCCCGCGCCATGGTGTTCATCGCCCTTCTGGGAGCGCTGTCCTTTTTGCTGATGGCCTTTGAATTTCCCCTCCCCTTTGCGCCGGCGTATATGAAATTTGAGATTTCCGACCTGCCCGCCCTGTTCGGCGGATTCTTTCTAGGCCCCATTGCCGGAGCCATGGCCTGCCTCGTCAAGATCCTGCTCAAGCTGATTCTCATCGGCACCAGCACGGCCCTGGTAGGGGAAGTCATGAACCTGTTCTGCAGCATGGCCTATGTCATTTCTGCCGCCATTGGCTACCACCTGCACCGGACCAAAAAAGGAGCCCTCTATTCCCTGGTTGAAGGCTCCCTGATTGCCAGCGTTTTTGCCGTGGTCACGAACCGTTATTTTGCGATTCCCATGTACGTCCGCCTCTATGGGATTCCCCTGGAAAGCATCCTCAAAATGGCAGCAGCCACCAATCCACTGGTCCATTCCCTCACGGATTTCCTGATTCTCACGGTCCTGCCCTTCAATCTGATCAAATATGCCATCGTTTCGCTCCTGACCTACCTGATCTATAAAAAGATCAGCATCGCCCTGCAGGAGCTGGTAAACAAACTGGATCACTGATGAAGGGAACCGGCCTGGAAACTTTTTCCCAACCGCAAAGGCCAGGTATTTCCTGAAAAGCGATCCGTTGTGGTCTTCCCAAAAACCGAAACGATGCGACCGTCCCTGGAAAGGGGCGGTTTTTTCATCATGCAGCAACAAAAAAAGGGAGCCAGCATCGGTTACGTGCTGACTCCTGCTTTTTATAATTTTCTCAGGTAACGCATCACTTCTCCGCCCGTTTCATCCCGGATGATACGTTCGTTTCCGTCCGGCTCCTTGACAAAAAGCACGGGCACCTGCATGATTTCATGATCCTCCGCCAGCTTCCGTCCGTCGGGATCCTCAACGAAAACTTCCTTGTACGGAATTTGGTTCTTTTCCATAAAAGCAGCGGCCATGGCACAGCGCCGGCAAGTATGGGTTCCCAATAATGTAATATCCATGTGATTCCTTCCTCCCGCTTTACATGGCTGATTCCCCATGAAGTTCCTCTTTGCTTTCCGCCTCCGTCTCATAGGTACGGCGGTTCTGGAATTCGGACACCTTCCCGTCGTTCCAGTTCCGAACCGGCCGGTAATATCCGGTGATTCTCGAATACACTTCCGTTTCCCCGCCGCATTTGGGGCAGTGGAAATGTTCTCCCGCAATGTAGCCATCCTTGGCACAGACGGAATAGGTCGGACTCAAGGTATAGTAAGGCAGCTTGAAATTGACGGCAATCTTTTTCACCAGGTTCATGGCGGACTGCCAGTCCGGGAGCCGCTCGCCAAGGAAGCCATGGAAGACCGTGCCCGACGTGTAGAGGGTCTGCATTTCATCTTCCATTTCCAGGGCGTCAAAAATATCGTCCGTATAGCCCACGGGGAGGTGGGAGCTGTTCGTATAATAAGGAGCCTGCCCTTTCCTGGCCGCCGTGATGATATCCGGGAATTCCTCCACATCATGCTTGGCAAAGCGGTACGTCGTGGACTCCGCCGGAGTGGCTTCCAGGTTGAACAGGTCGCCATAGGTTTCCTGATAATCGGAGAGGCGGTTCCTCATATGCTTCAGGCACTTGATGGCCAGGCGCCGTCCTTCTTCCGAGGTCAGGTCCGCCTTGGTCCAGGAGGCATTCAGCAGGGCCTCTTCCATGCCAATCAGGCCGATCGTGGAAAAATGATTCCGGAAGCTGCCCAGGTAATGTTTGGTATACGGATACATGCCGTTATCAAGCAGGTTGGTAATGACGTGACGCTTCGTATCCAGGGACCGGGCAGCAATATCCATATAGTGGTCCAGGATGCGGTAGAAATCTTCTTCATCCTTTGCCAGATAGGCCATGCGGGGCAGGTTCAGCGTTACCACGCCGATAGAGCCCGTGCTTTCCCCGGACCCGAAGTAACCACCGCCCTTCTTGCGGAGTTCCCGCAGGTCAAGGC
>CADBQR010000068.1 GCA_902796945.1 uncultured Acidaminococcus sp. | reverse complement strand
CAACCAGCTTCTTTCCATCATTCAATAAGTAGAAGCTGGTTGCTTTTTATGGTACCCTAACCCATACGGAAAGTGTACGTCGACTGGTTTGTGCGCCATTTTGACACCGTAATTGGGTCCGGAATCTGCAAAGGACACAACGAACGTCCGCCCGTGAGCTCTGCTCCGGAGGTGACGAGACGAGTCGTGGAGTGAAGGAGCGGAGGCGTCAGGCCAAAGTAAATTTGTGTAACGCACCATTGTACGATAAAACACACCCTGCTTCTATCCACCATAAATGGAAAGAAGCAGTGTGTATGCCTGACAAACCACCAGCCCATAACCCGTTACAATTTTGAAATCAACGTCCCCATCCCCCCAGTATGAATAAAGACAATCCCATCTCCGGGCTGGAAATAGCCCTGTTGGTTCAGGTCCAACAATCCGGCAAAGGCCTTGCCCGTAAACAGGGGGTCAAGGAAAATGCCTTCCTTTTGCGCCATGAGCTGGACGGCTTCCCTTCCTTTAAGGGTTTCCGCGCCGGCTCCCCGTCCGCAGGAAAAATGAACGGACAGGTCGTCCTCCGTCAGCCGCACATCCGTATCCAGCTTTTCGGCAGCCTCATTGGCCATCCGGCAAAGGGTCGTTTTATGGGTGAACCTTCCGGCAATGGAAATGACCGTCGCCCGGGTGGAAGGGGAAAACATTTTCGTACCCAGGGCGACCCCGGCATAGGTATTGCCTGAAGCGCCGCAGACCAGGACGTGCTGGATGGGAAAACGGGCTGCCCGGGCCTGCTCAAAAAGCTCCTTCATGGCAGCGACGTAGCCCAGGGTGCCACCAAGGGAAACGGCGCCCTGCGAAATCAGGTAAGGGGCATGGCCTTTTTGACGCAATGCATCCTGAACACGCCGCATGGTGCGTCCCAGCTCCCCCGTATCCCCACTTTCTGTCAAATAGACAGAAGCCCCCAGTAACGATAAGAAAGACTGGATCAGGGGATTCGTGCTTTGCGGCAAAACCAGGTACGCCGCAAGGCCTGCCTTATTGGCACAGGCCGCCACGGCAAGGGGCTGGTTCGACTGCGAGCCGCCGCATGTCACAATGGCATCGCACCCCTGCTGCAGGGCGTCTCCCAGGATATATTCCAGCTTACGGATCTTGTTTCCACCAAATCCGATTCCACAGAGATCATCCCGTTTGAGAAAAAGCCGCTTCCCATCCCCCAAAAGAGTTTCCATCCGGGTAAGCTCCTGAAGCGGTGTAGGGAAACAGCCCAGTGATATTTTATGTACCGGCTGCGCGGTTTGTGTTTTCACTTTGTTCCCTCCCGTGTAAAAAACGACGGATACCAATATGCCCCTCTCAGGTGCCCGTTCCTTGCCATTTCCCCTGAAATTGCAGGAGCTTGCAAAGGCAGGAACGCCACACCGCATGTTTTCCATCAAGATTGCTGGTTTTTTCCGGCAAAGAGAGGTCGCACATCCCGGCTGGGGCGAAGGCTGTGGCTGAACAGATTCCTTTGCCAAATCATCGGTTCCCGGAAAAGCTTTTTGCTTCCCGATCCCCCCGCTTATCCGATTTCCACGATTCGCCGGGCCATATCCCCGGCCCGCTGTTCGATTCCCTCACAGGCAAGGATGCTGCCGGGATCGTTGGCGGTTTCCATCAGGGCGAAATGAGGCGGCAGAATGAAGTGCTTGTTGCAGTTCAGGGCATCAATGACCTGTTCTGCCACGATGTCCCCACCGCTGTACCCGGAAACAACCAGGGCAAAAACGCGCTTTTTGGCAAACTCCCGAAAATCCGATCGGAACAGGGCGGTCATCCGGTTGAAAAAGGCCATGATGTTGGCGCTTACGGCATCATTATAATTGGGGCAACAGAAGACCAGGGTATCACTTTCCCGAATGGCAGGATACCCTTCCTTCACCAGGGTCCCGCCATAAAAACATTCGCCCTTTTCCCCGAAATGAAGACAGGCCTCGTAGCTGCAGCCCCGGCAGTCCACAACGCTTCCATTACGCAGGCTGACCTCCCGAAGGATGGCCGCATCCCCGATGGCATCGCGGACCATGCTCCACAGCAGAAGCGTATTGGAAGTTTTGCGGTTGCTGGCGTGAAACAGGGCAATCCGATGCCGCCCGTCAGCTGGCGCCGGAGCCCCCTGAAAAGCAAGAAGCGCTTCCACCAGTTTCTTTACGGCATTTTCGTAGGCCCGCAGATTGGCGATACCTTGCAGCTTGGCACGGAGATTGAAATTGTACAGGGATCCCGTCGCTTCAACAAGGGGAGCCCCGGGGAACCCGCAGCCGGACCGGTTGGCCATAAAGATCATTTCCCGACCGGCTTTTTTCGTAAAGAGTTCCTCCGCACCATCCACAACAACGCTACCTACACAGTTTTCCAGGCAGTGCGGATGCTGCGAAATATAGGCAATAAAACGGGCATAGCCGACACTGATGCCGCCGCGGGCAAGGTTCACTACAAAAAGAACGGGACGCCGCTCCGCCGGCTTTTCTTCTGCCGGATCGGGGAAAAACCGCACAAAGGCCTCCAGGTCGCTGATTTCCCGGTATTCGACGCCGGCCAGGGCTCCGGCAAGGACCGCATCGACCCGTCCGGTATCACCGCCTTCGTCCCACCCCATTTTAATTACATAAAGCATGGCTGATTCTTCTTTCAGGCATTGCACAGATTGAGATAGGCCTTCTTAATACGCTCGTACAGTTCCGGGCAAAGGGCCGCGTCTTCATACTCAAAACCATCGGCCGTCAGGCGGTTCCTGATTCCTAAAAAGGCACCGCGCTTTCCGTCACCGAAATAAAGGGAGCCATAATGCCACCTCCCCCGCAGTGTCAGGAGGATCGAGATAGCTGCGCTGGAAAGGGCCGGCGCGATATAGGGCTTGTACCCCAGGTCCCGCACGACAAGATTGCAGGTCACGACTTTTTGCGTCAGTTCCCGGGACAGGGCGTCATTGTAATGGGTCAGGCTGTCCGCAATGACAAGGTCCTGGCCATGGGGTCCAAAGGCCCGGCCTTCCGTCAGATAGTGGACCAGGCGGGGATCCTTTTCTGCATAGTAGCAGGCCCGGGCGTTCATGACACCCAGCCCGAACCCCTGCACCTGGTACGGTTTCAGGCCAGAGCTTTCCAGGAAGGCCCGGCACAGGTTATCCACGGGATCAGAGACAATACAGGCCAGTCCCCTGAAGGAAGCCGCTTTGGCAAGGGCCCCGAAATGCTGTACCAGTTCGCGGTTGGCCGCCAGCTGCGCCATGCGCACATCGCCCCTGGCTCCGATGGGCGGCGTACCCTTTGTGGCACAGAAAATAAAGACATCACAGGCAAACAGGTTTTGCTCCGTCACAATATCGACTTTGGGCAGCACTTCCGCACCCTCTGCAAAGGGATAGCGGATCTGGTTGATTTCAATTTCCAGGCGCTCCAGATTCTTCGTGTTCAAATCGCAGATGCCAATGGAATCAATCCGGTCGGCCCCCAGCAGCCGAAGCCCCACAAGCATCGTTCTTCCGACATCCCCCAGGGCCAGGATATGGACCCGGTTCTTTTCCCGCAGGGCCGGCCGCCCCGTTAGCGGCAGCACCTCCTGCACACCGGCCTCCCTGGGGAGGTCACTGATATGAAAACAGGCAGTCTTCATGGTTTTCTGTCTCCTTTCGGCAGCTTATTCGCCGCCCCGATTCCTGTCACGTTCCAGTTTGACGCCCAGTTCCCCCCAGCGCAGACGCACCAGCCGCTCGATATCGTTTTCGATGAAGCGGGTCGGATCCATATTGGCATCAAACTTCACACCAATATCGATGTCCGGAATACGCAGCACTGTAATCACTTCGCCCAGCCGTTTCAGGGTCAGGCGCTTTTCATACAGGGCCTGGTACTCATCCTGGAGGGTTTCCATGATGAGCTTGGCATTCTGCAGGCAGGTCAGGGAATAGACATAGGCAGCTTCCGCGTCTCCGTGCCGGATAAATTCCGGTTTTACATAGGGCAGGACCAGATTCACGGAAGGGTTCCGGTCGTAGCCGCTGTAATTGTTGGCGTTGTCGATGCTGTCCCCGCCGATGAAGGGATAGCAGTCCCTTTCATTCAGCCAGATTTCAAGGGAAGGCAGGAAATAGGCACATTCACAGTGGAAACCCTGCTGGGCCATCAGGTCCATGGCAAAGCCGGTCATGACCCCGACCAGGACCTCCTTGACCTCAACGTCGTTCTTCTTGAGATACGGCGTCAGCATCCGCATGCGGTGCCCCTTTTCCAGAAGGTCATCAATGAGGATAACGGGACGGCGGAAGGATTTAATGGTCTTGACCTGATTGTCTACCTTGGCATAGTGGTGGGCCTCCGCCAGGGTAAATCCCTTTACGGCCCGGTTGAAATACTTTTCGATATGCAGGGCCTTGGTCACCGTATTCGGCACCAGGACGTCGCTGAGGGCCTTGCCAAAGGGTACGGACATATAGGGTCCCCGCCGCTTTTCCGGGTCTTCCAGGGTGGAGACCCCGTTGAGCCGCGCCACCTTCTGGATAATGCGGTAATGCATGGCACTGGTATTGAAGGAAAGGATCAGCTTTCCCGGATAAATCCGCCGCATCACATCGAGCAGGTTGTTGTGGGCCTTGTCCAGGGCCCGCAGCACCCGTGGATTCTTGTTGAAGGGATTCTTGATCGTCGTTTCCACATCCCGGAACAGCACCACCGGGGATTTGATATGGACCGCATACAGGGGATGGGCCGCTCCTTCCGGGGCAATATCCACAAACCCCTGGCGCGACAGGGCCGTCAGTGTCCGCTCGTTGTACCCCGACGGATCCACCGGATGGTAGACCACATAGGTAAAGTCGCGGTTGATCAGCTCCGTCATCATTTCCGTCAGCAGGATCTGTCCGGGATTGGAAATACTGCTGTCCTCACTGACATAAAAACATCCCAGCGCAGCAATCCGTCCTGCCGCTTCTTCCCGCACATGCTCCGCAACCCGGGGATCCCGGAATTCCATGAGCAGGTTCTGCACGGGCACCTGATGGGCCGCGCCAAACGCCACGATATGCTCTCCCCGGTCACCCGTATCCACATACTGCGTGCGGACCCGCTTCCTGCCGTCCTCCTCCCACTCCAGGTAACGTTTCAGGAGCAGGGGGTTGGCGTCCATACCGCGGGCCAGGGCTGCCAGAGGAGGCAGCTCCTCCCAGGTGCGGGCCTTGAATTCCCCGATGCCAATTTCGCGGGCCTCCAGCACATGCTTATACGCCGGTTCGCGGAGGTACAGGTTGTTATCATAGATGAAATTCTGGGCCACCGGATCGATCAGTGCGGAAATATCCCGGTTCTGGTCAATATTTTCCCGAATCCGCGTCGAGCTGATGTCTTCATAGAACTTATCCAGCTTCAGGTGAATGATGTCCCCCAGGATCTGGTCTTCCGCGGCCGTTTCCCGTTTTTTGTCGGCCTTCCCGTCGGAATACCACTTCGCGCTTTCCCGGGTTTCCCGTTCAAAAATGATATGGTTCACGGAATGAATGCTGTCCGGACCCGGTGCCAGGCGGTAGGCGGACGCGTTTTCCACCACATCGGACCCCACGGCCAGGTACAGTTCCTTCCCCGCAAAAATCGCCTTGAGTTTTTTAACATCTTCGGGATTGGCAATGTTCACGGACAGGTTTTCGGAGAAGGGATAGATATTTTCCGTATCCGCCACGGACATATTCATGATCTTCCGCCGCATCAGGCGGGGCTGGGTATGCTTGGACCAGGAAAATTCGTCAAGTGCCAGATAGACGACAAAGCCCATATCCCGGATGCGCTTCGCCACGGCCTTGTGCCCGCTGCTGAAGGGGTCGAAGGTTCCCGGATAGAAACAGACCTTCCGTTCCAGCGGAAAGGCAAAACACCCATGGGCAAACTCCGCATTGCCGATGTACCGGTAGAGATGGTTCAGCACGGCTGCGTTGCTGTAGAAATCCAGCATGTTTTCCGTATTTTCGTTAAAGAGCACCCAGATTTTCTTGTAGCTGTGGAGGAAGAGAAAGTCTTTCTGCTCCGGCGGCATCACCGTGCTGTGGAAGATATACGTGCCAAGGCTGCGGAAAGCATCCCGGCTCAGCTCCCGGTTATAGTGGGCATAGGCCCGCAGGATGGCATAGAGAAGCCGCAGCTGCCGCTTTTCATTCGCTGCCTTTTCCCGGGAAAAACGGGCGGTAAAATCCCGGAAGTTTTCCAGGACCACGCCCATCGTGTTGACCGCCGCCGTTGCCAGCTGGAAATTGGTGGAATCGATTTCTTCCTGAAGGGTCTTCACAAACTCATCAAATTCCCCCGGCAGCAGCTTCAAAATCATCTTACCGAGATATTCCGGCACGTATTTGGCAATCTGCAGGTCCCCGATTTCCAGGCCATTGAAAAGCTCCACCGCCATTTCGTTGCGCTGGGCATAGGTCATGGAACCGGCAATGGCAAGCAGGGCTTCCCCCGCAGCCTGGCGCACGGCAAGGTATTCGCTGACCTTTACAAGATTGCAGAGATGCATGCCCAGATGCATCACATTCCCCGGCTCCTTCTGCTGCAACAGGGCGTAGCACATCAGGTGGATATTGGCAATCTTGATGAGCCAGTGGGTGCCGGTTTTCAGGTCTTCCAGGAAAAGGGCGCTTTCCCGTTCCTTGAATTGCAGGGGATCCGCCGGCAGCTGCATCGCATCAAGCAGCTGACGGATGAAGCCGTTTTCCCCCGCCGCTTCCCTGAACAGGTGATGCCGGCAGTAGAGGGAGGCAATCCGTACGATCATGCGATCATCCCCTGCCGCCGCTTCCAGGTAATCCCGCACCACCTGGCGGAAGGATTCCGTCAGGTCCTCCGCCCGCAGGGATAAAAGGGCCTGCAGCAGGATCATCCGTTGTTCAGGCGAGGGGGATGCCACCTCATAATAAGGCTGAAGCTCTTCCAGGTAAGGCGCCGTAGGATTCCTGTCCTCGGCAATATTGGCCCGCGCCGTGCCAATCCGCTCGTAGCGCGTCGCCAGGACAGAACGGGTAAAAGGTCCCAGGCAGGAACCGATCCAGGCCTTATGCTGCTGGGTATAGCGCCGGCCCGGTTCAATGATCTGGGCCGCAAACTGGCTGAAAAGCGTCCGGTTCGTAACCTTCTTGCGGGGCAGCAGGACTCCCTTCGGCAGTTCCTTGGTATAGCGCTCGTTGAAGTTGGCAACAATGCGCCCCATCAGCGTGGCCGCCTGCACCCGGATATCTTCCTCGCGGTGGCTCAGCAGTTCAAAGAGGAACTGCAGCGTCATCAGCTTCTGACGCTCCGTCATGTACGTTGAATATTCCTCGAAGATACTGATATAGGTGCGGAGATTTTTCCAGTTCTGCTCGCTGCGGGCCGATTCAATCAGGTTGCCGAAGTCGCTTTCGCTGCGGAAAATACCCATCAGCTGGATATTGTGAGCAATAGCCGTGTATTTCAGCTGCTGCACGACTTCCCCGCCCTCCATCAGGACCTTTTCCTTCGTCTGACGGACACGCTCCCGGGCGGGGGCCAGGGCAAAATCAGCGGGAAGGTCCACCGTGACGCCCAGCTCCTGCATATAGGATTCAAAATCGGCCAGTTTGGCATATACCTTCTGGTACCGCTGCCGCTTTGCCCCGTCCACCTCATCCAGCTTGCTGAGGATGACATCGAAGGCGTCCTTCAGTGAATAGAAGTGAATGATTTCCTGCCCGTCTTTCCCGCGGGAACTCTTGACCCGGAAATCCGCATAAATCAACAGCAGGGATTCAACGGAAAGATTCTCCAGTTCCAGATCCCACACCGAATGGTTGGCCGCAATATGCCCGATCTGGAGCAGGCCCTCACGCTCGCAGAAAAGATCCGTATAATAGTAATGGAGATAGGGGACCCGCCATTCTTCCCCCTTCTTGCAGCCGTATTTGCCAATATCGTGGACCGCCGCGGCGCCCGCAATCAGCGCCACATCGACAGGAACGCTCCGCTGGTGCAGCTGGCGGGCCATGAACGTCGCCACATACGTCACGCCACCGATATGCCCCAACGTGTTAAAGGGCGTCACTTCCGTGCCGAGGCGCATGAACTCATAGAGATACTTATCCCGGACAAGGGAGCGCAGCCGCAGGTATTCCCGGGTGAAATGTTCCTTTTTGATTTCCCGTACCGGCAGCAGGGAAATCGTAATGCGGGGATCAAAGGAACAGTGCAGTTTTTCGTAATGATACAGCCCCCGCAGGATCTGGAGCAGGATGCGGCGCCCCACTTCATATCGGGAAGCCCGGTCCGCATCCTCCGGTTCCGTCGTCTCCGGAAAAAGTTCCCGCAACAGCGACTGATAGCAGTACACCAGCCAGCCTTCCTGCGGTTCGTCTGCAAGGGATGGCAGATAGTCCTGCAGGATGGGCAGCACGGAAGCCGCCGCAAACCGTCCCATTGGATCCGCTGCAGCTTCAAGGCGCCTGCAGGCCGCTTTCAGATGAAATTCCCGAAACCGCTGCTGCGCCGCTTCCGGTGTAAGACCCATGGCATTGCAAAACGCGGGAGCGCACAAGGCACCCTGCACCGCTTCCCACAATTGGATGTCATTTTCCAGCTTTTTCATGAGAAATCTCCCCAGCTCTACAGAAAAATGGTCTACAATACTTTAATTATACCACCCAAAGGAGCGGCAATAACAGGGGCTGAAGTGCCGGACAAGGGAGCGCAGGTACCCATCCAAAAATGCGGATGGCTCCTGGCAGGGGGGGGGCGCCAAACCGTGAGCCCCGGTCCTTTGAAATTTGCACTGAACCCAAGGCGCCATTCCCCTGCCAAAAAGTGACCGGAGCCTTTAATGGGTGCTACCGGCCCCGAGCCTGATGCCGCAATAAAAAGCCCGCCTTTCCCACCTGGGGAAACCATAACGAAATCCACGGAAATACACTGACCCGGCTGCCTTGACTGCCATATAGACAGCAAAAACCCATGTGACCTAAAAGCCACATGGATTTTATGATTTACCGTAACCCATTCCGTTGAGAGCGGACTGTCTTTTTTACCATCTGGGTGCATAAACTGCAATTTTCTGTCCCCTGCCGCAAAATTTTTCGGATCCTTCCCGACCAGGTTGATGCGGAAATCTTCGGCACCATAAACCTCAACTGTCCCGTTGCAAGGATCACGGCCAGGTCGGTGGCACCCACGCCGGTTCCGAAGGCGCCAAAGGCACCGTGGGTCGTCGTGTGAGAATCCGTAATCACGACGATTTCCCCGGGCTTGGAAAAACCATAATCGGCCATCAGCTGGTGGCAAACGCCCTTATCAATGTCCATCAGGTGCGTAATGCCCTGTTCGGTGGCAAGTTTCCTGAACAATTTATGGTTGGAAGCCTGTTTTTCCGTAGCGCACGGCGCATAGTGGTCAAAGAACAGGATCACCCGTTCCGGGTCCCAGACCTTTTTCCCACCCATCTCATAAAACGATTTCACCGTCTGGTAATATAAATCATTGATGCCGACATAATCGACTTTGCAATTTACGATTTCACCGGCATGAACTTCTTTTTTGCCGGCTTTATAAGCTAACAGTTTTTCGATGGCATGCATGTTTCCACTCCCCTTTCGATTTCTGCCTTGATTTTACGGCAAGTCGATTATATAATTAAATTTATAATAAATGTCTTATCATTAAATAAATTTATAGTTTGAGGAGGCTGCCATGCAAACTGAATTTCAGTACATTTTAGAAGTATATAAGACGCGGAATTTTTCTCAGGCCGCGAAAAATCTTTTCATTACACAGCCTGCTCTCAGCATTGCCATCAAAAAAATTGAAAAAGAAATTCGGATGCCGCTCTTTGACCGCAGCCATAAACCACTGACACTCACACCGGCAGGCCGCATCTATGTTCAAAATATTCTTCGTATCAAAGAAATAGAAAATGATTTGTCCCGTTCCATTGAAGACTTGGACAATCTGAACAGCGGTGAGCTGCACATTGCCGGAACGCAGTATCTCAATTCCCATGTCATTGCCCCGGCCATCAATTCCTTCATTACAAAATATCCCAAAGTGCACTTTATCCTTTGGGAAGATAATTCCGGCAAGTTGGATAATTTTTTAAAAAACGGGCTGGCTGATATGATTCTGCACTGTGGCCCTATTGACGAATCGCTGTTCCATGGATATTCCGTTTTTAAAGATCATCTGCTGCTGGCCATTCCCAAACAGCTGCTCACGGATAAAAAGCTCCTTATCGGCGGACTCACCGAAGAAGAAGTCAAGGCCAATCGTTTTCTGCAACCGGAAGTGCCTTACCCTTCTCTTTCCCAATTTAACGAAATCCCGTTGCTGCTCCTGACGCAGAGCAACGACCTGCGAAAACGGGCGCTGGCCATTTGTGAAGAAGAAAATTATCACCCGCCCGTCCGGTTTAATGTAGAGCAGTTGGAAACAGCTTATTATTTGGCGGCTCATGGGCTGGGCGCCGCTTTCGTCAGCGATATCCTGATCAAGGAACACCACTTTGCAGACCATTTCCCAGAACTTCTCTTCTTTAAGATCAAAGCCCCGGAAGCCCTGCGAACGTACCATGCTATTACCCACAAAGGAGCCTACCTTTCCCATAGCATGAAGGCCTTCATCAATCTTGTCAAAAATACCTGGAAAGACACGAGCAGTTATGTAGGATAGCCGCAGGTATGCCTTCTGTACTGCCTACGAAGGCCAGTGTAGATAGTACAATCAATTTTACTCTGTCCCTCCTCGCACTATTAATCATATTTATATTTCTATATTTTCTATAAATTGGATTATGCTCTTAAAGTGCTGTATAGTTAAGCCAAGAAAAGCAAGTCTATTTTCCGGAAGAAGAGTGTGAACAAATGAGGAGGGCTTATGGCTTTAAGTACAATTGCAATTATCATCCTAGTAGTCACCATGATTCTGGTGGTGACTGACAAAATTCCTTTGGCAGCAACTTCCATGCTGGCTGCGATTGCGATGTCTGTAACAGGCGTCCAGCCGCTTGCCAAAGCGTATGCTTATTTCGGCAATACCACAATCGTGTTCTGTGCCGCATCCATGATTGTCTGCAATGGCCTTTTTCAAACGGGTGCGATTCAGAAAATTGCAAACCTCCTATTTGGAAACCTGGCAAAAAGCAGCGAAAGAGGTGTCGTAGCCGCTTTTTCCCTGTTTACGGGGCTCATTACTGGTTTTACAACCAACACGGCCATCGCGGCTACCATGGTTCCTGTTGCCAGATCCATTGCGGAAAGCTCCGAAGGAAAGGTCAAAGCAAAGAACCTGCTCATGCCGGTTGGCCTAATGAGCACCATTGGGTCCCCTCTCACCCTCTCCGGTGCAGCTGCGGTAGCAGCCGGTGCGGCGATGGTCATTGAGGCCGGTACTCCGATGACCTATTTTGAAATGGCACCGATTGCTTTAGCACTCATCATTGCCGGGACGGTGTACTTTGCAACGATTGGCTACAACCTCATGATCAAAGCCTTCGATTTCGAAGACCCAGTCATTGAATCTGAAGCCGATAAAGGTGTCGCCATCCCTAAATGGAAGACCACAATAAGCTTGATTTCCTTCTGCTTCATGATTTTTGGTTTCATCACAGGTATTTGGAATGTAGCTGTCTGCTCTATTATCTCGGTTCTTATTTTGTGGCTGACAGGTGCTGTCAGTGTCAAGGAATCCTTGAAGAGCTGTGACTGGAACGTCATTATTGTCATGGCCGGCGTTACCTCTATGGCAAATGGCTTGAATGTCAGCGGAGCCGGTAAAGTCATCGCTAACTTCACAATTAATTTATTCGGCGGCCCGAGCGCCAGTGTCTTTGTCATTATGATTGTTCTGGGTCTGATCAGCTGGCTGCTTTCGCAGTTTATGAGCAATACAGCAGCCAACTCCATCGTTGTCCCAATTGCCATTTCTATGGCTCTTGCACTGAATGTCAACCTTTTGTATTTTTGCGTACCGGTCATCGTCGGCACTGCCATTGCCGTCACAACGCCGCTGGCTTCCCCGACAACTGTTATCGTCATGCAGGGCGGGTTCCGTTTCAAGGACTTCGTAAAAATCGGGATTCCCCTGAGTGCGATTTGCCTGCTGATTATGTTCGTCATGACGCAGTTTATGTACAAGCCATTCTGAGAGGAGCGTAAAAAATGACAATCGATGAAAAATATTTTCCCGGTTTTGCACATCAGGTCATCCATACGGGTGAAGTCGATATCCAGACCTGGGTCGGCGGCCATGGCGACGAAGCCGTCCTGCTTCTCCACGGCCATCCCGAAAGCCACCTGACCTGGTTCCGCGTGGCACCGGAGCTGGCTAAAAAATATACGGTGGTCATAACCGATATGCGGGGCTATGGCGACAGTTCCAAACCCCACGGCAATCCGGACCACTCCACGTATTCCAAGCGTTCCATGGCAAAAGACCAGGTCTTTGTCATGCAGCAGCTGGGCTTTGACAAATTCCACATCGTTGGCCACGACAGAGGGGCCCGCGTCTGCCACAGACTGCTTCTGGACTATCCGGATCTCGTTAAATCTGCCACGCTGATTGATATCATTCCGACCCTCGATGTTTACGAAATGACAACGCAGGCCGTAGCGACCAAATTCTGGCATTGGTACTTCTACATTCAAAAAGAACCTTTCCCCGAAACATTCCTCGGTGCCAGACCGGAATACTTCATCCGCAGCAACATCCAGAAAAAGACAATTCCTGGGACAATCAAAAAAGATACCTTCCCGGAAGATATTGTAGACGAGTACATCCGCTATTACTCCGACCCGGCAACCGTTCATGCCATCGCCGAGGATTACCGTGCTTCCGTGACGGTGGACTGGGATATGGACCTGAAGGACCGTGAGCACAAATTCAGCACACCCCTGCTCTGCCTGTGGGGTTCCGACGGCAACGTCGGCCGTTTGTTCGATGTCACCACGATCTGGAAGAAGATTGCCACAGACGTCACCGGCTTTGCGGCTGAAGGATGCGGTCATTTCGTACCGGAAGAAAAAGCCGCCTTTACCGTAGAAAAAATCACGGCACATATTGAAAAGAATAAATAAAAGCAAACCAAAGCGATCATCCCTGTGAGTAGATCCCCCCTTTGCCGGTCACGGTAAAGGGGGAATTATTCTGCTTCTTGCTATAGGGGCAAAAAGGGGTTCCATAATAAATATTGGGGTCTTGTGGACACGTACCTGTTTACAAGACCCCTTGTCTTACAATAAAATATGACAGTTCTAGAATAAGAAAGGTAAAAAATTTTGGGAGAGTTTAAGGCAATCCCCTGAAGTAAAAATGGACGTGAGCGAAATCACTCACGTCCATATCTGGTGGATAAGTTGAAGTTCACCCCAACATTTGACAAAGAGTCAAAAAAAATCCATGCAACCCGAAAGTCGCATGGATTCTATTTTTTAATTGGTGGAGACAAGGAGGATCGAACTCCTGACCTCTTGCATGCCATGCAAGCGCTCTCCCAGCTGAGCTATGCCCCCAACAGACT
>CADBQR010000067.1 GCA_902796945.1 uncultured Acidaminococcus sp. | reverse complement strand
TAAACGACGGCGGGATACGTCGTCGGCAGGGTATTCAGCTTGGACCCGGCAGCGCTCACGCTGGCCGTAAAGGCCGCGATGAACAGGAGCAGGAATCCAACGGTAATAGAAATGATTCGTTTCATGGTTCTCCTCTCAGGGGCAGCATCCGCACTTCCCCTACAGCAATGAGCTCACAAGCCCTTCCTCCAGTGTTTCCAACTGGTCGTTGCCGCCAAGGGACCACAGGTAGACTTCATTGATCCCGTTGCCCATGGCAGTGCGGATCCAGCCATTCAGCGTTTCCGTATCGGCATACCAGACTTCATAATGATCCCCGTTTTCCTCATAGGAATAGGTCAGGGCGCCGCTTTTTTCGTCACGCCGGGCATTGGCCCGATGACGGGCAGCCCGTTCCATGGCTTCCTGCTGGGTAATAAAGGTCCCTTTTTCCTGGTTTTTCCAACAGCAGCCGCCCGTTGAAAAGGCAACGGCACTGTCTGCCTGAAGGGCGGCCAGCTTTCCGCAGATCCGGCCAATGAAAGCCCGGTCAGCCTTGGGACCGGGGCAGCTGTGGGGACCATACAGGTTATACAGCATCACCACATAGGAAGCACCCTTGGGAAAGCCTGCATCAAAGGGCACCGTCGGTTCCAGGACGACCCGGACTTTCATCTTTTTCGCCTCCGCCCGCTGCACCAGGATATCCAGGAAACGGATAAATTGCTGCTGCAGTGCGGCATCGCCACGGCGCCAGACATTTTCATAATCGACTTCAACGCCTTCGTAGCCGTGTTTCCGCGCCAGTTCCAACAACTCGTCAGCATGATGCCGGCAGGCCTCCTCATCTTTCAGGACATTTTTCAGGATGTCCACATCCTTGAGGCGGTTTTCCCCGTTTTTCCCGACCACATCGTTGACCACCGTCAGGAATGCAGTCGGCTGAAGGACTTTCTTTTGGGGCGCCTTTGCAAAGACGTCAGGAACAAAAAGTTTTCCCCTTGCATTGAAATAAGCAGCAAAATAGGACACGCTGCTGAGCCGATGCCGCAGCAGATGGTATTCCTGCTTTCCCCTTTCCGCATCCCAATAGGTCATCCACGCGGACAATTTCAGGTTCGCACTCATGCCTTCCCGGACGGGACCGCAAAAGAGGGAAACTGCAAGGACCGGCACCATGGCCAGCCATTTCAACCGAATGTTCTTCACGTTCTGATGGACGTGCATTCCGCGGCCAGTGCCCATACGGAATGCCCGCCTTCCTCCCTTCTGGCAGGACCAGTCCCTCCCGAAAATGGCAGGGACGCTGGTCTCGTCTTATACGTACCGCAGGAACCAGTTCAGGATATCTTCCCAATAGGATTCCAGCTGATACAGGTATTTGTGGTAGCCTTTCAGTTCCATCGTATACAGGACCGTTTCATCCTCGACCTTCCGGCCCGTTGCGGTGCGAATCGTCAGTCCCTGGAAAACGGCGTCATAGACGCTGTCAGCCAGGTTCCGCTGGCTCCAGCCCTTGACTCCGCGCCAGTCGGCGCCCAGCAGCAGCTTGCCGGAAGTCGTGACATCAAGCAGCAGGGATTCGCCAATTGAATGGCCATCCAGGCTGATATTCAGGTTTTCATCCACCAGGGCCAGCGTCAGGAGATGGTTGCTCCGCTCATTCCGGTCAATGGCCCGGTTATAGGGCGTCCCCCCATCTGCTACGGACCGGGCCGGTTCATTGGCCCTGGCCACAGCTTTGGCTTCATAGAATTCGGCCTGCTGGGTCGTCCTGGCATAGCGCGCAAGGGTCTGGTAATCGCGCACTTCCGCATCCCGTCTGGCCTCTTCCGTGGACAGGATGGGATTGCCCAGGATGGCATCAACGGACTTCCGGAACAGTTCCGTGTCCCGGCCGTTGCGGCGCTCCACCACCCACAGTTCATTGCCGCCCAGTTCGATGAGGATATAATTCTGCAGGGATTTATCAGCCCGCAGGAACACCTGCTGCCGGCCAAAAGTATTGCCCTTCAGGCGGACAGAAAGGTTCAGGTTCTGCCATTTGCCACTCAGACGGGAACGGACAAGGGCATTCTTATAGGGGGTAGTGGTCAGATAGATCGTGTCCCCGTCGATTTCGGAAGCCCCGGCCAGATGATCCCATTCTTTCTGGCGGGCAGTGTCCCCTTCGATGAAATGAATGTCCCCGGGCGTGTTGATATCCGACTGGATCCGCATCAGCAGATGGTTGGCGGGCCAGCTGGACCCGGGCTGCATACGGGTCAGGTCATAGACGCTGCTGTTGCGCTGGTTGAAGGAGGACCCTTCCCGGTTGAAATTCATCAGGAAAAGCTGACGGATCCATTTTTCATTGACCGCGCTGGAATCATGGTTATTGCCGAATTCCGTCGTGTTGGCATGCATGATGGCATAGGCATCCGGAACGAAACCCAGTTCCCGTGTGTAAATATCCCGCAGCGTTTCATAGTCAAAGCTCAGGCGGGACACCATATGATTATAGCTTTCCCGGGGCAGTCCCCGCGCATCCCGCAGGTAATCCATCAGGTAATGGTTGTAGTTGCGGCCCAGGCTGGAACGGATCATGGAAAATTCCAGCGGGTTCAGTTCCCCAATATAGTTATTGTATCGGTCATAGACATTGATGAAATGAAGCCGGTACCCGTTGCTTCCCATATCCCAGAAGGAGGATTCCAGCATGGCCTTCAGGTCATTCCTGCTCAGGAACTTTGGATCCTTGTCGTCCAGTTTCTGGGCATAGGAATACATGGTGGCATGGTAATTGTATTTTTCCATGAGCCGTTCGGCAAAAATGGCCGTATCCCTCCGTCCATCCTCAAACATGAGATACAGGGCCTTTTTCGGCAGGGGCTTTCCCTCTTCATAATAATCCCGCACATCCTGGTTGGTAATGGTCACATACCCCTGTTTCCGCAGGGCGCTCAGATGATCGTCCAGCCGTTTTTCCCCAATCAGCTCATTGGTCCTTCCCAGGCGGTCCACACCGGTGTAGGAAAGGGCAATGAAGCCCGTATTCGTCGTACTGCTGACGGTTTCCGGCTCATAGGGCTGGTACTTCTGCAGGAAGAACAGGGCGTAAGCCATGGCTCCCAGCATCAGGGCCAGGGCTACCCATTGGGCAGCCACCCGCCGACGCTTCATGCGGTCTTTTTTCAGGGTATATTCATGATCTCCCAAAGTCGTCATAACCCCTCACCCTTATCCTTTCTTTTTCTGGGCGGCCACATCGGCCGGCGTCGCACGCGTACCCCAATTCGATTTCCAGAAAGTGAACCAGGCGACAGGCATCTGCCACAGGAGGATCAGTTCGTAATAGACGCAGAACCAGATGCCATAGATCCAGGTCGTACTGCGCCGCAGGAATAATTGGGCAAGACTCATCAAGGCAGCCATCATGCACATTCCGACGATGAAGCCGATGGGAAATACCCGGTGCATGACAGGAATATAGATCATATTATAGAGCACGATGACAGGGGCCACAATGGGAACCAAAAAGCCCATATAGAAGAAGATGGCCATAAAAGGTTCCTTCTTCCACATATAGCGGGCAGCAATCAGGGATTCTCGCAGCCAGGAACGTTTCCACCGCATCTGCTGACGCAGGAACATGCGATGGGTATTGGGCACGATGGTCGAGCACACGGCCGTGTCCTGATAGGTGGTCCGGTGTCCCCGCAGGATAAAGTTCGTCATGCTGCGGTCGTCGCCGAACGTAGCCCGCTGTCCCAGGAACGTCTGGTGCAGCCAGGCATCACTGTATTTGAGGACAAGATCCTTGCGATAGCAGGACAGGGGTCCGGAAAGGCAGGTCACGGCATCAAAATATCCTTCCGCAGCCTTCATGATCCGGAAGGCAATATAATAGCGCACGGATTGCATCTTCGTCAGGGAATTGGTATAGGTATTGGCCACGTCGGTCCGGCCGGAAACGCCGCCCATCTTCTCGTCCTTGAACGGCTGGACAATGTTGCGCACCGCAAAGGGGTCCAGGAAGCTGTCGGAGTCTACAAAAACCAGCAGTTCCTTGGTGGACATCCGGGCGCCCAGGGCCATGGCTTCACGCTTGCCCTTGTTTTCCGGCTGTTTGTACCAACGGATACGGTTTTCCGTATCAAAAAGATGATCCGTTGCCTTCAGTTCTTCCACGGTTTCCCTGATCTGGTCCAGGGAATGATCACTTGAACAGTCGTCCACAACGATGACTTCCAGCTGTCCCGGCGGATAATCCTGGTTGATGGCGCATAAAATGGTCTTACGGATCCAGTGTTCCTCATTGAAGCAGGGAATGACAATCGTCACTCCCGGTGTATAGTTGACATCCACCTTCATGGGCCGGTACAGGGCGCCGAACAGGTATCGCGACAGCAGGAGCGAAGCCGCGATGATACTGTACAGATAAAGGTATTTATTAAAGCGGAAATAAATGACCGATTCGGCACGCATCATAATGATGACAAAGACGACCACAAAAAGGAAGAAGGACGCAATGGCCAGCATATACCGACCCCGGTTCCGGTTGGCGTACTCGGCCAGGCTCGTATCGAACTGGATGCCGGCATACAGGGCCGGGTCCCCTTCCTTATGGAAGGTACGGACGCATTTGGCCGGCAGTTTCCGGATTCTCATTTCGTAGCCTTCCGGCAGCGATCCCGGGACGATTTCAAAGTTCAAGGTCATTTTCTGGGCGTGCGAAAGCCACGCTTCGTCAACCCCGTCTTCGAAGCGCAGCAGCATACCCGTCGTCGAGATATCAACGGAACGGGCCTTTAAGGTTTTTCCATCACAGGAAACCGTAACCTCATAGTCGGCGATGTAACGCCGTCCGGCTTCATCCTCAGCAACAAATTCGCTGAAATCCCCTTCCTTGGTGGGGTCGACCTTACCGTGGCGGCGATCCTTGTTCGTCCGCAGTCCCGATACATCGGGCACATGGGACAAGAGCCGCCGGTCCGTCTGTTCCTGTATCAATATATCTTTATTCTCTTCTCCCATGATTTTCCTCCCTGCTGCAGGGCTGCCATCGGGATTACAGACCCGTTGGCTTGATTCCTCTGGCCTCAAGGGCGGTCAGCAGGAAATCGACCTTCTCCGATAATTTCAGGTCCGGCTCATTGCCGCCGGCCGCGTGGTCCTTGACCGTGGGCTTATGGTCAATGAGTTTGTTGTAATCAATGGCGGGTTTTCTCTTTTTGGGCAGCTCCGTCACAGGTTTCCCCGTTTCCAGGGCCACAATCATTCCCGCCTGCAAGGGTGCGGCCGCCTTTTCCGCATCCGCCTTGCTTCTGATCTGCCACAGATTGACAATGGTGCCCGGTTGGACAGCAGCCTTAAGCCCGGCCGCCCGGACTGCCTTCAGCAGGTCCGGCGTAAATTGGGTCTGGGGCGCGCGGAAATAATCCGGTTCAAATTCCGTCAGGGTGGCAAGGATCTTCTGGGTCCTGCACAGCTGGGTCACCAGGTCTTCCTGGGGCAATTGCTCTGCATGGGAAGAACCATAGAACGTATAATTGCCAATCTGATGACCGGCCTTACGGATGTGGTCCATGATTTCCGGTTCGTTGGCTGCATTCTGTCCCTCTACGAAAAATACAGCCTTCACGTCATGCTGCTTCAGGACTTTCAGGATACGGTCCGTATCGGCCCGGCCCGGAAGCCCGTCAAAGACCAGGACCAGTCTTCCCGGACGGGAGGAAATCACATCCGCTGGCGTAGTCCCGCGCTGAAGCACGGTCAGGGCCGTTTCAATTTCCTTATCGGCCTGATAAGCGGCACTGAGATCCTGCATTTCCTTTGTGGTCCCGACGTTTTTCACGTCTGTATAGAATTGGTAAAGGAACCGCCCGATCAGGACACATAACAGGCAAAGAACCACGGACAGTCCCAATTTCAGTTTCTTTTCACTTGTCATGCCTCATACCCCGTCAGAGACTCCAATAAACAAAACCCCTCTTCCGATATTCCTCGGAATCGTACATTCCCTTGACATCGACCAGGACCTTCTGCTGGCCCGGTTTGGGCTGGCGATAGAGCGCTTCCACCTGGTCCGGCGTAAGGGCCCGGAACGCCTTGTGCTGCACGAGGAAGACAATACAATCCGCATCGTGTACTTCTTCCATCGGCGTCAGCTTCAACCCGTAGAGACGGGTAAAATCCTCCGCATCCGCTGCCGGGTCGACCAGTTTGGGCTGCAGGCCGCAGTTCAGGAATTCCCGGTACACATCATAGGAACGCGAGTTGCGCACATCCGGGCAGTCTTCCTTGAAGGTCATGCCCAGAAGAAAAATATTGGCACGGCAGATATCGATTTTGGAACGGAGCAGCATGGTCAGGGTCTGGCGGGCCACAAATTCACTCATGCTGTTATTGATCCGACGCCCCGCCGAAACGACCTGGGAATGATAGCCCAGCCGTTCCGCCTGGTACACAAAATAATAGGGGTCGATGCCGATGCAGTGGCCGCCGACCAGTCCCGGATAGAAGCCGAGGGCATTCCACTTGGTATTCATGGCCTTGATGACTTCCTGGGTCTCAATACCCATGCGGTGGAAGACAATGGCAAATTCATTCAGCAGGGCAATGTTGATGTCCCGCTGGGAATTTTCTACCAGTTTGGCCGCCTCCGCCACCTTCAGGGAAGGTGCGCGGTAGACGCCGGCCTCAATGATGTGCTCATAGACATTGGCCACCGCATCCAGGGTTTCCGCGTCCATACCGGAAACGATCTTCACAATGTTTTTCAGGCGGTGTTTCTGGTCGCCCGGATTGATCCGTTCCGGGGAATAGGCAATCTTGAAGTCCCTGCCGCAGCAGAGGCCGGACATCTGTTCCAGGATGGGGCGGCAGATATCTTCCGTCACACCCGGATAGACCGTGGATTCATAGACCACGATGCTGCCCGGTTTCAGGTATTTTCCTACAATCCGGGAAGCATCCTCCACCGGTGCCAGGTCCGGGGTATTATCCCCATTCAGGGGTGTCGGCACGGCGATAACATAGAAACCGGCCTGTCCCAATACGGCCGGGTCCGACGAAAATTCGAGGGTCGTCCGCTGGACAGCGGCATCCCCCGCCTCACCGGTCACGTCATGACCGGAACGGTAGCGCTGGATTTTTTCCTCATTGATATCAAAGCCAATCACGGGAAAATGTTCTGCAAAAGCGACAGCCAGGGGCAGTCCGACGTAACCAAGCCCGACAACGGCCAGTTTTGCCCGCCCTGCTTCCAAGTCTTCATTGATTTTCATGATATAAACACCCTCACTCCATAAAGGTAAGCAGCGGATTCCTTTCAGGCAGGGAAAATCGTTTCCGGTCCCTTTTCCGGAAAAGGAAAAAGGACGGCCCATCAGGCAGCCGCCTTGTCAGGAGCCGTTTTTTTCCAGGACCCTTCAGGACACGTGCTTCCGCGTTCTGAAGGGAAGTTTCCTTTCCTGCCGGGAATTTCCGTTTATTCCTCATAATCACTTTGATAGTTGTTGAAGAAATAGGACAATGCCAGCCACAGCGTATTGTTGCGATGGCCATATTTCAGGTCTTCCAGCCGGTCATATTCCAGGGAAGCAACCCAGTCCCTGGCCACCGTATAGGAAAGGCCGAACCCAAGCCCCTTGAAGCCATGCATGTAGTCCGCCATACCATTCATGGTATGTTCTACATAGGTGGCTTCCGGCTGGTAATAATACTTAAGGTATGCGTACAGGTTGCCCCGGCTCCAGCTGTCTTCCCGCCCCCGGGAAAGTGTAAAGACGTAGCCGCTGCCACCGTCCGCTTCATCATCATGGCCATAAAGGTACATGGCTCCCAGATGATACCAGCCGCCCAATGGCATGCGATAGTTGAACATGCCGATCTGCCGGTCACTGCCAGAATCCATGCGGAAACTGTAGCCGCCCAGGTCAATGCCATAATCCGGACGGTCGTAGGCAGCGGTGAACCCATACACATGGTCCGCTTCGTTGACCTCCCCATACTGGGCCGTCAGCTTCCAGGGATCTTCCTTCTCGCCATACTGGGCCATGATGCCCTTGAACTTACTGTCATAGATATTTCCTTCAGCCAGGGTGCTGCCAAAGGCTCCGGCGGTTGTCAGGATCCTGCCGATATGACCCTGCAGGTAGTACCGATCCAGATCGACGGATCCGTCCATTTCATCATCGCCGCTGAGCGATTTTTCGCTTTCCAGCATCCCCAGGGCATGCCAGTTATCATCAAAATTGTAATCCAGGTAAAGACGGGCACGAAGGCGCAGGCGGTCATCAGGGAACTGGGTCCGTCCCCGTTCCGGATCGATGGTATCGTGATTGTTGTTGCTGCGGTTATCGATGCGGATTTCCCCGTCAATCTTGAACTTCTTGCCCACATCCACGGGATGCTCCGGCGGTTCCAGCACAGCAACCGTCTCTGCATGCTGCTCGTCAATATAACCAATGCGCTCCAGTTCCGGTGCGTATTCGGCACGCAGCCTGGCCAGGACGGGCTGATTGGCCTGATCCGCCGTAAGCGGCTCTTCAGCAGGCATTGGGACTGCCGGTGCAGCCGGAGACAGGGCTTCCCGCGTCCCACGGTCCGTCGTAACGACAGCAGCCGTCGGGGCAGGGGCAGCGGAGGCTTCCGTGCCTTCCGCCATCCCGGTCATCTGGGCCAGGAGTGCCTGTTTTTGGGTCTCCAGGGCTTTCACCTGGGCCCGGGCAGCGGCCACTTTCTTCTTCAGGATGGCCATCCGGTTTACCGTCGTTGCCAGTACCGTCTCATTTTCCTTTTCTTCTTCTTTCAGGTGCTTCATCAGGCCCATATCCCCTCCCTGAAGGGATACGTAGACCTGCTTTTCCTCGTTTTTCCTGATCCGTTCAAGAACGGCCTTATAGCTGCGTTCCGCTTCTTTCTGCTGCTTTTCCATAATCCGCAGCATTCCCTCATCCTGCGCAGTAAGGCGGGACAGGGTACTGAAACGGGCAGCCTGCGATTTCAGGAGCGTCATACGGTCCGTATTTTCCGTATTGGCAATGGCCTGGGCCGTAAGGGCGGCCATTTTTTCGCGATCCAGGTTCCGTACGCCCCCTTCCGGCAGCGTTACGGCGCCTTCCTGTCCCAGCTTCTCTACCGCTTCATAGGACCATTCAGGCACGTTTTCAGCAGCACAGGCCGTTCCCCCGGATAACCCGGAAAGAATCAGCAGGGCCAGCCATATCTGTTGTTTCCTGAAAGAGCGGGTCTTTTTCCCGGCTCCTTTATCCCCCATAACAAACTCCTTCTTTATTCCGGGCCATCTCAGGCTTCCTCCTGTGCCGCCATTGCCTGGTGGCGCTTTCTTTTCTCTTCATACATGCGTTTATCAGCCAGCTTCATCAGTTCCGCCGTGTCCCGGGTTTCCGAATAGTCCGCCGTCCCCATGGACATCTGGGGCTGGTAAACGATTCCGTCCACCTCAAGGGGTCCCCGGAAGGCACCTTCCACGACAGAGCGCAGTTTCCTGTCGGCACCGGCTTTTGTCACCTGCTTCAGGATCACGAACTCGTCCCCTCCCATGCGGGCCACTACACCAGCCCGGTCAAGGGCCTGCTGCATCCGTTGGACAATGAGCTGGAGCACATGATTGCCGAAGGCATGGTCATGCTCATCGTTGCACTGCTTGAAATGGTCCAGGTCAATATACATGAGAACGAAGTCGATGCCCCGTTTCTGATAGCTTTCCTCGTAGCTTTTCAGGGCATTCTGCAGCCCATGATAATTAAGGGCCCCTGTCAGCTCATCCTTGCGGGCAAAGGAACGCAGGGTATCCTCTGCCATGGCGTCCTGCGTACTGTCGCGGAACCAGCTCAGGATACCGATCAACTGGTTCCCCACAACCAGGGGAATCTTGTTCATGACAATATTGCGGATCTCGCCGGAGGACAGGCAATGGCCCTTTTCGGCGACAACAGCGGCCTTTTTCCCGTTCAGGAGGTCTTCTTCCCGATAATTCGGATTCAGTTCGACTTTCCAGCCAAGCTCTTCTTCAGTCTTTCCGGCAATGTCATCAAAGGACGCAATATTGAAATAGTCCAGGAATTCCTTGTTGGTTCCGATGAAACGTCCCTTCGTATCCTTCCAGTAGATATACATGCCCGGAATGTCCTGCATGCTTTTCCACAGGATGCCTGGAACGATCATCGCTCCCGTATGATCGGCGGAAGAGACCACTTTCATGGGATCAAGGGCCGGAACGGTCTGGGTCCGGACCTTGGAATCCACAATATCGATGGTCCCGCAGTGAACCTTTACTTCATCCCCGTCGGATACGAGCCACAGCAAATGCATCTGCCAACCGTTCTTCTGGGACTGCTCGGTACGGATGACCCGGAAGAGGCCGGAAATGTAGCCTTCTCCCGTAGCATGGAGCCGTTCTACCATGCTTTCCAGATCATAGAAGGCAAAGAACCGTTCCCGATCGGACGGGTATACGTAACGGGCTGCCCATTCCCGGATAAAGACGGACAGGGGCAGCTGGTCAAGGCCATCGTCACGGGTGCTGCTTGCCTTGACGCGATGCACGGTCTTGCGGCTCAGGTTGAACATATATAAGCTGTCAAAGACAGAGAAGACACCATTCAGGACGCTTTGCACCGTGGCCTGCGTATCCTTGAAGCCCATGGGGCTGACATTCGTCATGATGACAAGCAGGGCATCCGCGCCCGTTCCTTCGTTATGGGCAATCGGCTCCACCGTAAAGGTGCAGAATTCATTGTTGCAGATAGCTTCCGTAACCACCCGTTCCTTGCGAAGCAGGCTCTTATGGATGCCCTGCAGGAGGCTACGATGGAAGGAGCCTCCCATGCGGGCAAGAAAAGCGTCACAGGCCTTCACATCCTGATAGGTCAGGGGACCCATGGTATGGATAAAAGGCCCGTTGGCGCTGAGGAGGCTGATTTTCCCATTCCGATACTCGACAATCGTGGCCGGCATGGAAGGGATGGAACGGGTGTCATCCCATTCCTTGGAGAAGGTTTCCGGCACGGTCTGGTGCATGTTGCAGCAGCCGACGGTATTGTAATATTTCTTGTTCATCGGATTTTCATCCGTATTCCAGATCGACAGTTTCATCAGGTCATTGTAGGGAACCGGTTTGCTGTACAAATAGCCCTGGACCCGTTCACAGCCGACGGATTGCAGGAATTCCAGCTGGTCTTCCGTTTCCACCCCTTCGACGAGGGTCTTCATCCCCAGCTGTTTGACCATGCCGATCAGGACGCCCAGGATAAAATCGCCACGGTTGACATTCGCGGAACCAACCAGGAAGCGGAGATCGAATTTCACCAGATCCACATCCAGGTCCTTTAAAAGACTCAGGGACGAAAATCCGCTGCCGAAGTCATCCATCCAGACCTCATAGCCGTGGCTCCGCAGGTCCCGGATCTGGTCCTTCAGGATGGCCAGATCCTCGCCAAAGGCCCGTTCCGTGATTTCCACATAGATGCAATGTTCAGGAACATCGTATTTTTTACGGAAGGCATCCAGTTTTTCCCGGATATTGCAGGTCGTGAAATCGATCCGGGAGAAATTGATGGAAATCGGCAGATTGACCCCCGTGTTGCGCTGCAGGGATTTATACTGCCGGCAGACTTCTTCCGCCACATACAGGTCCAGTTTGGTGATCAGATGGGTCGCTTCCAGGGGCACGATGAAAGTGTTCGGTACGAGGGTCCCGTATTTGGGATCATCCCAGCGGGCCAGCGCTTCCGCGGCACAGGCACGCCGCGTCAGGGTACGGACAATGGGCTGGAAGAATACCTTGATATCATGATGGGAAATGGCTTCATCCAGCTTGGTCGTGATGTAGTTGCTGATGACCAGCTGGTTATGCAGTTCCTCATCATAGACGCGGTACACCTCATTATAGGTTTCCTTGATGTTGGCACAGGCAGCCTTGGCGTAGTCACAGGCCATCATCGGGGCAACGCTGGAATCGTCCGCCACATAGACCCCGGCCTTCATGTCGATCTTATTTTCCTTACGAATGGCACGGGCCTTGTCATGCAGCCGCAGAAGCCGCTCTCCCAGATGGGATACGCCGGTCAGCACAACAAACTGGATGGAGGCGCCACGGGTAATCAGGGCATCCGGGAATTCCTCATGGATCAGGCGGGAAACTTCATTCAGCAGGCGGGCGCCTTCACTGATATCCCCGCGCATGCTGATGAACCGGAAATTTTCCAGATCGATGAAGATATAGGCCGGTTTTACGCCCTTGGAAAACAGTTCCCGTTGTCTCTCCGCGGCCAAATCCCAGAAGGAGCTGGTCGTGTCCAGGCGGTTGCCCTGGTTCTCATTTTCAAGTTCTTCCTGCTGCAGTTTACTCTTATCCATCTTATCTTTATCGTCACTCAACGCCTTTTCCCCCCTGGGGCTCTACCGTTGAACCAATTGGCATCATGACGAGAGTCCCGTATTGCCGCGATGTCATTTTCATGGAAATCATCATTTCATTTTTCAGGATCCGGCTCTTCATACGGAAAGTAACATCCTGCCGTTCATTGGCCACCTTGTGGATGTATTGCCAAAGGGGCTGTTTGGGAGCCTTCAGGAGCGGCATAATGGTTCGGTTCACCCACTTGTCCGGGGTCATCCCGAAAAGATCGGCAAACGCTTTGTTGACCACCTTGATCTTGATATTGACAATGGTACCGCGGGGATCGCGGTAAACCTTGAATACCATGAACGGGGACGGCACCGTGTCACAGTTGACCGTCAGCAGCTGATTGCGTTCTGCATCCATGGTACCACTTTCATAAGGAGCCAGTTCCTGCCCCCGATCCCGGTAATAGGCCCGTTTTTCTTCGTACATGCGACGATCGGCCTTATCCTTCAGTACGGAAAAATCCATGGAAAATTGCGGAACCCAGACGGACCCCATGGCCACATCCACTTCCCGGGCCTTGAGTGCCATTTTGATTTCCGCCACTTTCTCTTCAAAAAGAGATTCCCCGATCCCGCTGCAGATCATGATGAATTCATCACCGCCAACGCGGAAAATCTCATTGTTGCCAAAGACCAGGCCAAAAGTGCTGGTTGCTTTCAGGAGCAGCTGGTTCCCCGCCTCGTGGCCATAATTGTCATTGATATGCTTCAGCCCGGACACATCCGCAAAGATGACGCCCAGGGAACTGGTATCCGGGATCTTATCGAGAGCCGCCAGGAGGCTGTTGAAATTTCCTACGCCCGTAAGGGTATCCCGATATCCCAGGGTGTGCAACCGCTCAATCAGTTTCCAGCTGTAAAGCAAGGTGGAAACGAAGAAGCTGAGCAGATGCAGGGAATCCGCCAGGGCGTGGATGGGTTTCCCCGCCTCTTTTTCCACGCCGATGAGACCGATGACATTCCCGCTGCGCATCAGCGTCGCCGCACAGGCCTCATCGGTTTCCACCACATGCCGGTCCCAGATGCCGGGGAAAAGTTCTTCCATTGTATGGGACGAAAATAAATGGTGAAGCTCCTTCTTCTCCACTTCCGGCAGCTTCCACTCATAGGTCATGATAAAACTGTCCGGGCCGATTTTTTCCAGGATAAAGATCCGCTTTCCACCGCAATTGATGGCAAGCTGCTGCATCAGCTGCTGAAACACTTCTTCCGGTGATCGCAGATCCGTGTCAAAATCATCATTGCTCATATTGATCCCGTAGCGAGACCAGATATTACTTTTTCCAGCCATTCACAACATTCCCTCCTGCAATGCCAAATCCGGGGTCCTTCCGGATCCTCTCT
>CADBQR010000066.1 GCA_902796945.1 uncultured Acidaminococcus sp. | reverse complement strand
GTAGCCGTGTACTTCGCCGATGCGGCGGAACAGGGTATCCATATCGCTGCGCCAGAGCAGGTAATTGGACCCGTTCACCGCCGCCAGGTCACGGACGATGGTCGTATGGTGCCCCGTCGTTTCATCGGTGGCTGCCTTTTCAAAACTCTGGAGATACCAGTCCGTGCCGTATCCTTCCGTCACATCATCGGTCCGGCTGGCAAGACGAAGGGAGTAATAGTTCAGGGCCGCTTCCGTCGTCGTTTCACTTTGGAAACTTCCCTGTTCATCCCCGACACTGACCAGTACCGTCCCTACTGCGCCGGACCAGCCGGAAAGCGGGTTGGTATTGTTCAGGTAGAGCTGGGTCGTTCCCGTATGGGTGCCCTTCACATAAACGCGGTCGTTGCCTGTATTGGTGGATCCGTCCGCGTCAAGCCGCAGCATTCCACCCTCCCCTTCGTAATGATCGGAAATGGACAGGGTCTGGCCCAGCGTGCCATCCGCCAGGTTCACCATGGCATTTCCGGCAGTCAGGTTCGTCGCGGTGGAGCTATTCGTCAGGTTCCAGCGGGCTCCGTCCTGCAGGAGAATATCCAGCGTGCCGTCTGCGTCCACCGTGGAAAGGCCATCAAAGGCATTTTCAATCGTGGCCGTCAGCGTGCTGTCCGTTCCTTCTGCCGTCAGGTCCCCCTGGAACGTTCCTGCCGTTACACGGGCCGTGCCCGCATTCGATGCGGTTACGTTGCCACTGGCCTGATTCGCCGTAAGGGTCAGGCTGCCGCCCTGGGAAGCCGCGGCATTGCCCGAATACGTGCCGGAGGAAACCGCCGTCAGCGTGCTGTCCGTTCCTTCTGCCGTCAGGTTGCCCGTGACAGTCTGGGTAGACGTGCTGCCAACCGTTACGGTGCCGGCATCGGCTGCCCTTGCTCCTGAAGAGAACGTCAGGTTTTCTCCATCGACCGTAAGGGTGGAATCCGTTCCGGTCGCTTCGGCCAGACCGCTGACCGAAACCGTCCGGGCCGCTGCGCTGCCAATGGTGACCTGGCCGCTGCTTTCGGCCGTTACGGCAGACCGGATCTCAATGGAATCGGAAGGAACCAGCGTACCAATCGAGAGGATTCCCTGGTCAGAAGCTTTCACCGCGGTATCCGCCCCTTCCGTGCCCAGGGTAAGGGCTTTGCCATCCAGCGTAATGGAAGAGGCCGTCACGCCGGTAACCGCGACATCCGCCGTATCCACATCCGTGCGATAAGCCTTGTCAGCAAGGCCGGTGGAAACAACACTGCCCGTAAAGACAACTTTCTCTGTAGCTGCATCCCCAATGGTGACGAGACCGCTGTCGCTGGCTTCCAACTCCCCGCCGTAAATCTGTTTTCCTTTGATGGAAAGACTGGCCTGGACAGGAGACGAATCCTGTTGATTGTTGACCCCCACACCGGAAGCACTCGCCTGCCCATTGATGGTGACGGTTTCCGTTGCATCCGTACCGACTTGGACATTGGCACCGTTATCGGCATAGAGATTCCGGTCTTCCTTCTCCCAAACCTGTCCATTCACGATTTCCTCGGTATCCTGCAAGTCATCGTGGTTGATGGTGATCGTCCTGCCGGAAAGCGTTACCTGGCTGTTCTTGTCGACGGCACCTGCGGGACCTGAAATCGTGAGGACACCGCTGCCAGCGACATTCTCATCGTAAACAGCAGAAATCACAAGGCTGCCGCCTTCATCGGCCATCGCCGTATTGTCCTCTCCGCCGGCGATGGTACTGTCATTGGGCGGATTCGGGTTATAGTTCATGGTAATGGTATTCGCCGTCAGGGTGACCTGAGCCAGGTCCCCCGTTGCCAGCACTTCCCCGTCCGTCACGATGGAGGTGGTACCGGTCGTCCCCACGGTGATGGCCGTCGTAACGGAATTCCTCTCAATGGCGGTAATCGCGGAACCATTGTCCTCCCGATTGATTTCGATCGTCTTTCCATAGATGCCAATGGTGCCGCCGCTCTCGGCCAGGATTTCCCCCTTGGAAACAAAGGAATGGAACAGGGAATCCGACGCTCCCACCGTAATGGTGCCTCGATCAGCAAACATGGCACCGCGCCGGGTCTGCTGCTCCAGCGTGATGTCCCCGGAGGCAGTAACGTTCAGGGAGGCCCCAAAGGGTACGTAAATTTCCTCTGCCGTCAGGTTCCCATTGGCATCGCCAGCAACAGTCGAGTTTTCACCGGTATTCAAGATATAACTTTCTGCATACACGCTTCCCTGGCACAGCGCGGCCAGCACCATTGCCGTAAGAATCCTTTTACGAATCACCTTGGTTTTCATCCTTTTTTCCTTTCCTTTCAGACGCGGATCGCCTGGGCATAAAAAAAGACCTATCCTACCGGTCAGGCCCTCCTCCTCCGAAGGCCCAACGCATAAGAAGCAGGATACGTCAATCCGGAACCATGCTTCCGTGCCGGTTCCGTTCTTCCCGCCGGTGATTTTTCCACCAGTTCCCAACGCGATGCGATTTAATTTGATGATATGTATTATACCAAAAAATAATAGAAATAGATAGTAATTTTTATCAAAAAGTCCTTTATAGTCAAAACAAATTCTATTTAACATAAAATACCCTGTAAGGCTACAAAAGGGCTTTACAGGGTATCTTCCTTCAGCGGAACAAAATCAGCGGTCCGCTATTTTACCGCGGCGGCAAACACGCGAGAAACGGCGTTCTTGCATTCCTCATAGGATTCGCCGGGATGGGCTTCATAATACTTTTTCCCTTCCATAAACAGGGAGGGCACATAATAGTAATCGTTCCCATAGGGCTTTGCCTTGTCCGCTTCATTGACTTCGTCGATTGTTTCAATGACAAGGCCGCTGTACGCCGGCTCTTCCTCCTTCAGTTCCCGAACAGCCCGCCGTGCGTTGGCACAATAGGGACAGCCGGGCATTACGATCATGGTGATCTTTTTCATATTGGGTATCCTTTCCCTGTCAGATTGGCTTCCATTGGCACCGGTCCATCAGCCCCGGCCGGCAGGAAGACGCATCGCTGCTGCCGGGAGATTTTTCCCGTCTTACCAGGCGGCCACCGTACCATCGGCTCTCGGTTCCGTGGCCCCGGCATAACTGCCTTCCGGGGTCCTGAGGATCATCTGTCCCCGGCCGAAACTGGTAAAGTCATCATTCAGGACCATTTCATGGCCGCGGGCGTGCAGGGCCGCCACCATGCGGTCCCCATATCCCGATTCCATTTCCACCCGTTTTCCATGGGTCCACTGCCAGCGTGGTGCATCCAGGGCTTCCTGCGGATCCAGGCCGAAGTCGATGAGGTTCATCAGGACCTGCACATGTCCCTGGGGCTGCATGTAACCGCCCATGACGCCGAAGGGTCCGACGGCATCCCCGTCCTTCATCAGGAAGCCGGGGATAATGGTATGATACGGTTTCTTGCCGGGCACCAGTACGTTGGCAGCCTTTTCATCAAGGCTGAAGCTGCTGGCCCGGTCGTTGAGGGCAATGCCCCATTCCGGAATCACGATGCCGCTGCCAAAGCCGCGGTAATTGCTCTGGATAAAGGAAACCATGTTGCCTTCCTCATCGGCCGCGCAGAGGTACACCGTACCGCCGCAGTCAGGATCGATGGGTTTGGGATCAAGGGCGATTTCCCCGATTTCGGCGGCCCGCTTGTCCGCATAGGCGTCGCTCAGGAAATCCTCCGCCTTTTGTTTCATATACCGGGGATCCGTGATGAATTCCATGCCATCCACAAAGGCCAGTTTCATCGCTTCCAGCTGCTTGTGGACCGTTTCTGCATCTTCCCGGTCGCGAAGCCCCTGCAGCCGTTCCAGGATGCGCAGGGCCATAAGGACGACCAGGCCATGGCCGTTGGGCGGCAGTTCGCAGACTTCATAGCCGTGGTAGCTTGTATGAAGGGGAATCACCCACTCCGCTTCGTAGGCGGCAAGGTCTTCCTTTCTCAGATAGCCTCCGGTTTCGCGGGAAAAGGCGTCGATGGCGTCAGCCACCTCGCCCCGATAGAAGCTTTCGCAATCGCTTTCCGCCAGTTTTCTCAGCGTGCGGGCATGGTCCGGCAGACGTACCAACGTCCCCGGGTTGGGCACGCCACCCTTAAAGAAGGTATCAAAAAGAGGGGCAAAGGCCTTTTCCTCTCTATAGGGGGCAAAGGTTCCCACCGCCCGATGCCAGAGCAGGCTCGTAACGGGCTGCACGGGGTACCCGTTTTCCGCATAGGAAATGGCCGGTTCCAGGATGCTCGCAAAGGGCAGCCGGCCAAAACGGCGGTGCAGGACGGACCAGGCGGAAACGGCACCGGGTACGGTAACCGAAGCCCAGCCCCGCTGCGGCATTTCCTTATAGCCTGCTTCCTTCATGGCTTCCCGCGTCAACAGCCGGGGAGCCCAGCCGCTTCCGTTCAGGCCATAGAGCCGGTGATCGCTGGCGCTCCAGTACAGGGCAAAGGCATCACTGCCGAGGCCATTGCTGGTCGGTTCCAGGACCGTCATGCAGGCTGCCGTGGCCACAATGGCATCGGCCGCACTGCCGCCCTTCTTGAGCACGTCCAGGCCCGCCTGGGCCGCCAGTGCCTGGGAAGTGCAGACCATTCCCCGTTTTCCATAAATGACACCCCGCCGGGATGGGTAGGTGTGCCGGACATCCTTGAATTCCATGGTAACCCCTCACTTTCTGTTCCATGCATGGGAGCTGCCCGCAGGACCGGCCATCGCAGCCTGCCGGAACCTTTTTGGCAGCCTGGCTCCCCATCTGCGGCCTTTTCCGTGGGAACAGCCCCGCAGAAAACCCGCAGTGATGGAACCCCATCTGTATACTCCCATAATAAACAAAAAACGGCCGTCATGCAATGAATTCAACGAAAAAATCCTGCCAACGAACGGGCTGGCAGGATCGAAAATCAGGCAAGAACATTCTTTTTCCGGGTCAGGGAATCGCCCCGGTCCACCACCATTTCATACTCATGGCTCTGCAGGCTCGAATACAGGGACTGCAGCTTCCGCAGCAGGGAGCGCTGGGCGTAGGTCCTTCGCGGTTCTCCCGGCATCGGCGGCACGGTCATGGTGACCCGCAGCACATTGGCCCCGGACAGGACCGCCATCACCTGCCCCTGCACGTGGACCTTGTCCAGAAGCGGTGAAGCGACAATGTTGGCTTTAGGGAACATGACGCGTAAAATGGCAATCAGGCGCAGGAACGTTTCCAGGTTGCAGGGCATCTGATGGCGGAACGTCGTCCCCTCCCGCGGCAGGAAAGGAGCCAGGCTGATGCAGTCCGGTGACAGTTCCTGCAGCAGGGTCAGGTCCCGTGCCAGGTATTCCGGCATCTCATAGGGCGCCCCTACAATGAACCCCGTATCCAGTTCATAACCGATCGTTTTGAGGTCGTTAAGGCAGTCAATTTTCGTGGACAGTGCAAAGGAAGGCGGATGGAGGCGGGAAAAATGCAAGGGATCCGCCGTTTCAAAACGCAGCAGATAGCGGTCCGCGCCGGACTTGAACATACGGTTGTAGGAACCTTTGGTCCGTTCCCCCAGGGCAAGCTCCACGGCACATTCCGGAAACTCCTGCTTCAGCGTGGAAAGCAGGTTCCCCATAATCATATCCGTATAATACTGGTCTTCCCCCGATTGCAGGACAAACGTCCTGATTCCCAGTTTAAAGGCTTCCCGACAGGCACCCCGGATCTGTTCCCAGTTCAGGCGAAAGCGCTTCAGGTCACTGTTTTCCGCCCGCAGGTCACAGTAAAAGCAGTTCCTTGGGCAATGATTGGTAAAATCAAGGACCCCCTGCAGATAGACCTTCCGGTGAAACAGATAGGTGATGGCTTCCTGGGCGGCCGCAAACAGCTTGCTGCGCAGGGTCGGATCATTGGTCCGAAGCAGCTCCAGGTACTGGTCGTCGGTCAGGGCCGAATTTTTCATCAATGCATCCACAACATCCATAATCGTTCCTCATCTTACAACGGGCTCCCTGAAACAGCGGGGCCCCGGGAGAATCCATCCCGTTTCTCCCTTTTATCATTTTGCGTAGCACACCTATTATACTATATCTGACCGTTCTTGTCAGGAAGGAGGATGGCCGCAGCCAGTCACGAAGGAAGAAACCCGGCCAGGGCCCGGCGGGCCGCTGTTTTTCAGCGTCCCGTATTCCAGCCTTGACAACTGCCCCTGACTTTTACTATACTTTCATTTGTTACGGAGAGGTGGCCGAGCGGTTTAAGGCACCAGTCTTGAAAACTGGCGATCCCGCGAGGGGCCGTGGGTTCGAATCCCACCCTCTCCGCCATTTTTATTTGTGATGCAATATTGTGAGGGTGCAATAAACAAAACGACTTCCGGCCTGCATTCCAGCAGTTTCCGGGAGTCGTTTTCCATTATATCATCGTTTGGTTGCGGTGCTGCCCTGTTGATAGCCCCGATTGCAGAAAAACCAGTCCGGAAATGACCGGGACCGTTTTTCAAGGAAGGACCTTTCCCATAAGGAAGCAAGCTTTTTCTCGCTGGGGATACAGCGTTTCCCCGCAGAAAGCATCCGGTTTCCTGACTGAAGTTCCTCCAAATGCCGCTAAACAGCGGTTTTCCCCTCTACTTTGTAGACAGGGGTTCCTTCCCGGTTCAGCACGTACCCACGCCATTTGCACTTGCTGTTTTCAGCTTCCCAGAGAGTGACCTGCAGGACAGCGTCCTCTCCCTTATCAAAGGACTTTTCGCCGGAAATCGAATCGTTGATCACAGAGACGGCCTTAAACGGCCCATTGCCTTCATGTCCCTGTTCTGGCATCGCATCCAGCAGCGCCAGAATATCCTCATCGTTTTCCTCTGCGCAGGGAAGCCCGTCCCTGGCCATCGTCGAGGACAGGACCGCCGCCTCAAAGGGATTGACGAAGTCCAAAGTGCTCAAAAACTCGAACCATTCCTTGTAAAGCTTCATGTCCATGGAAATCCCCCCTTAATACCTGTCTTTATGCCGTATACCGCTTATAAGTATATGGTAGCACAGGTGTAGCCGTTGATTCAACTTTTCCATAAAGATGATTACAGCGGTAAAAAAATTGGACTTTCACCCGATTTTACAGGCTTCCGGTCAGGCAGAGGACCGATCAGGAAAGCGGCGGCCCCTTTTTTCTGTTATAATGGAAAGAAGAGCAAAACAGCGAAAGGAAGGATAGCACGATGATTCTCATCACTTGCATCGATGATGGCGGCGGCCTCCTCTTCAACGGGCGGCGCCAGAGCCAGGACCGGGTCCTGCGCGGCGAGATCCTGGCCCAGACCGGCGGCCGGCCTTTATGGATGGACGCATATTCCGCTTCCCTTTTTGAAGGAACGGGCGCGGCCATCCGGGTCGACGAGGCTTTTCTCGAAAAAGCCGGTCCCGGGGAATACGCCCTGCTGGAAGACCGGGAAGCGGCCCCTTACGAAGACCGGATTGAAAAGATCATCCTGTACCACTGGAACCGGGCCTACCCGGGAGACCTGTATTTTGACATTGACCTGAAAAAGGGCTGGACCCGGATTTCCCAACGGGACTTTGCCGGCTCCTCCCATGACAAGATTACGGAAGAGGTATACGTGAAATGAAAAAAATAACCAGCCTGCTGGCTTCCCTCATCGTTGGTATTTCCCTCCTGCTGACCGCCTGCGGCAGTGCCGCCAAAACAACAACCAGGAAAACGGCCCCCAAAAACAAGACAGCCGTCACCGGGCAAGCCGCTTCCCAGCCTTCCTTTGACCTGGCAGGCATTCCGGAATTTTCCGGCAAGCCCTATGTGGTCATCAACAAGAACGTTCCTTCCTTTCCCGATAAGGACAAAACTTCCACAAAGTCCTTTGAACATTACAGCCAACTGGACCGTCTGGGACGCTGCGGCGCGGCTTACGCCAATGTCAGCCGTTCCACCATGCCCACGCAGAAGCGCGGCCCCATTGGCAAGGTAAAGCCGACGGGCTGGCATATTGCCAAATATGACGGCATTGACGGCAAATACCTGTATAACCGCTGCCACCTCATCGGCTACCAGCTGACGGCGGAAAACGCCAACCCCCGGAACCTCATTACGGGGACGCGATACCTCAATGTAACGGGCATGCTGCCCTTTGAAAACATGGTGGCCGACTACGTGAAAGAAACCAACCATCATGTGTTGTATCGCGTTACGCCCATTTTCAAGGGCAGCGAACTGGTCGCCCGGGGCGTCCAGATGGAGGCCTACAGCGTGGAAGACAAAGGAGCCGGCGTCCAGTTCAATGTCTACGTCTACAACAACCAGCCCGGCATCACCATCGATTATAAAACAGGAACCAGCCGGCGGTCCTGAGCAGGGCCCCGGGCTGACGAAACGGAAAAGGAGGACTGTCACGGCATGATGCCGGGCAGTCCTCCTGCTTTTTTGCGATTTATTTACGGAAATGTTCCTTCACGATGTCCAGGATCAGGTTCCCCACTTCCTCCTTCGTCAGGAGGCCCGGTTCACGAATGCTTCCGTCCGGGAAGAGGAATTTCACGATATTGGTATCCGTGCTGAAGCCGGCACCCTTGACGGTGACATCGTTGGCCACGATCATATCCAGGTTCTTCTTCCGCACCTTGGCGGCCGCGTTCTCAACGAGATGCTGGGTTTCCGCCGCAAAGCCAACCAGGAACTGGTGGGTCTTGCGCTCGCCCAGCAGCTTCAGGATATCCGGGTTCTTATCCAGGGTGAGGGTCAGGCTTTCCTCATTTTTCTTGATTTTCTGTTCCGCCGCGTGATGGGGCTTGTAGTCAGCTACGGCAGCCGCCTTGATGACCGCATCCACGTCGGGATAGACGGCCAGGCAGGCATCCAGCATTTCCTGCGTCGATTCCACCGGAATGACGCGCACGCAGGGCGGCGGCTCCAGGGCCACAGGACCGGAAACGAGGACGACATCGGCACCGCGGCAGGCCGCGTCACGGGCAATGGCATAGCCCATCTTGCCGCTGGAACGGTTCCCGATGAAACGGACCGGATCGATGGCCTCACGGGTGCCGCCGGCAGTGACCAGCAGCTTCAGTCCGGCCAGGTCCCCTTCATGGCGGGCAAAGAAATGGTCGATGTACTCCTTGATATCCTCCGGTTCAGGAAGCCGTCCGGATCCATTCACCCCGCAGGCCAGATGGCCGGCCGCGGAGGGCATGATGGAAATCCCGTCCTGGCTCAGCGTTTCCAGGTTCCGCATGACGGCCGGGTTGTTCAGCATATTCGTGTTCATGGCGGGGCAGATGATCTTGGGCTTGTCACAGGCCATGAGCGTCGTCGAAAGCAGATCATCGGCAATGCCGTTGGCCATTTTCCCGATGATATTCGCCGTAGCCGGTGCCACCACCATCAGGTCACACCAGCGGCCCAGGGCCACATGCTCCACGTTGAATTCCTGGTTGCCGCACCACATGTCACAGGCAACGGGACCGCCGCTGATTTCCTTGAAGAGAAGCGGGGAAACCAGTTTCGTCGCGGCTTCCGTCATGATGACCCGGACCTGGGCCTTCGCCTGGACGAGGCGGCTCACCAGGGTAACCGTTTTATAGGCGGCAATCCCGCCCGTCACCCCTATTACAATCTTTTTGCCTTCTAACACGGCAGGCTCCTTTTACTTATCGTCATCCTTCTTGATGTTGGCCGTAACCAGCCCCTGGGCAATTTCCTCGAGGGCAATGGAAACAGGCTTATTGGACTTGGTCTCGACCAGGGCCGGGGCGTGGTCGACCAGCTGACGGGCCCGTTTGGCGGCCATGATGACAAGGCCGTATTTGGATCCGACCTTTTCGGACAGGTAATCGATGCTGGGATCAATCATAGACATAAGAAAACACTCCTTTTACAAGCAAGACTTACTTTTGTTCGGCCGTCCTGGCCTTCACGATTTCATCGACAATATAGTAGGTGCGGCCCACCTTCAGGTGTTCCACATCAATGATTTTGCTGACCTTGTCCGTGGCCTTTTCCACTTCGTCGTTGACGACGATATAGTCGTATTTGGACGCGTAGGCCAGTTCGGAAGTAGCGGCGCTGAGACGGCGTTTGATGACGTCAACCGCGTCGGTTCCCCGCTTATAGATGCGTTTGCTCAGCTCATCCAGGCTGGGAGGGACAATAAAGACAAAAACCCCGTCAGGATAGCTTTTCTTGACCTGCAGGGCACCCTGGGGATCGATTTCAAGGACCACGTCGAGCCCTTCATCCAGCTTGTCCAGGACATACTGGCGGGGCGTTCCGTAGTAGTTCCCGTAAACGGAGGCGTGCTCCAGCAGGCCGCCGCTGCGGATCATTGCTTCAAATTCCTCACGGGTCTTGAAGAAATAGTTCTTGCCGTCCACTTCACCCTTGCGGGGCTGACGGGTCGTGCAGGAAACGGAATAGGCCATGTCCCTGCGCTTTTCCAGCAGGCGGCTGCAGATTGTTCCCTTGCCGGCACCGCTGGGACCGGACAGGACCAGTAAAATCCCCTGGGGCTTATTCATCTTCTTCCTCCTCTTCCTCGTCACCGCTGTCATCATCCTGGCTGAAGCGGTTGGCAATCGTTTCCGGCTGCAGTGCGGACAGGACAATGTGCCCGCTGTCCATGATCAGGACAGCCCGGGTGCGGCGGCCATAGGTCGCATCGATGACAACGCCCTTATCCCGGCCATCCTGGATAATCCGCTTGATCGGGGCCGATTCCGGACCGATGATGGTGATGACGCGCTGCGCCGATACAATATTCCCAAAGCCGATATTGATGAGTTTAATATCCATAAAATCTCCCTGCTATCTATTGAATGTTCTGGATCTGTTCCCGTACTTTCTCGATTTCGCCTTTCATATCCACAATGACCTGCGTCATTTCGGAATCATTGCATTTGGAAGCGATGGTATTGGCTTCCCGGTTGAATTCCTGGACCAGGAAATCCATCCGCCGTCCCACGGGCTGCTCCGATTCCAGCATGCCGCGGAATTGCCGGATATGGCTGTGAAGCCGCACGGTTTCCTCTGTGGTGTTGACACGGTCGGAATAGATTGCCACTTCCTGAATGAGACGCGTTTCGTCTAGGGTCCCGGCTCCGAAGGATTCCAGGGTTTCCCGCATCCGGTCGCCCAGGCGTTTTTCGTATTCCCGGACGCTTTCCGGGGCCCGCTTTTCAATGAGGCCCAGTTTCTGCTCGATCAGGTCGATGCGCCGGGAAATATCCTTCGAAATATTGGCTCCCTCATTCTGCCGCATGGCATCGCAGTGATCCAGGGCCGTTCGGATGGCCGCCTCCATATGGGGCCACAGGGCATCCAGGTCAATGCAGGGATCCTCCGGGGTAATGACATCGGGGCATTTGGCAATGAACAGCAATTCCGGCTGTCCCCCCACCTCATCAGGGGAAACGCCAATCAGTCCCGCCATCTCTTTCAAACTATCATGATAAGCTTTTGCCAGGCCTTTGTCAATTGTTACGCGGCGCCCTTCCGTGCCCGTATAGGCAGCATTGATGAAGATATCCATATGGCCGCGGGCCATGCGGTCCAGGACCATTTTCCGGATACGGTTTTCCACGGGATTCAGGAACCGGGGCAGGCGGATGGCCGTCTCGGCGAAGCGATGGTTCACCGTCTTGATTTCAAAGGCAAAGGAAAAATCCTTGTCCTGATATTCTCCCCGGCCGTAGCCGGTCATGCTTTTTACCACGCTGAACACTCCCTCAGTTAAGTTTATTCAGATAAATGACAAATTCACGGGTCCCGCCGACCTGGTCCGTCACGGAAAGCACCATGGTCCGTTTCGGGTCCAGTTTTTTCAGGTCGAAATAAAGATAGTACTGGTCATCCCAGACGTTGACCGTCACAACGCCGCCGGCAGCTGCGCTGTTGACCTGCATCTTGCGCTTCGTGGCCCCGTTGAGGGTGGTGTAATACGGTTCGACCACATTCGTGCCCTGGTACATCTTGGTTTTCAGGTACTTCGGTTCCAGTTTGGTCGTCGTGCTGATTGTGACCCCCAGGGCCAGGATCCCGTTGTAGGACTCCGCGATTTTCCTGCCTTCTGCCAGGGTTGGCGTCTTCCCGTTTTTCGCCTTTTGCTGGGCATCGAGGGCCGTCACCAGGTAAGGCGTATAGACGACGGCTTTTTCCCCTACACCATATTTATTGGTCCGCTTCCGGTCATAGGCGGTCCAGGGAGCAATAAGCTCCAGGTTGGTCGTGTTCTGGCGCTGCTGTCCGTAGACCTGGGCGGACCGGACCGTATCTTCCGTAAGGGGAAGCATGGCATAGGCCGGCTGCATCAGGGTAAGCATGGCTGCAAGTAAAAGTCCTGTTTTCTTCATGTCACTTCTCCTTTGCGGTTTGACCGAACAATTCCTGCATATTATACTGATAGGTATCCATAGGAATCCGGCAGGTCCGCTTTCCGCTGTTTTACAGGCCCGGCCCCACAGGCTTGAGGGACGCCCCGTGCATCCCCGAAAATGGCCTGCTGCGGAACCGGCGCACAAAAAACCGTGCAAGCAGGCGTGACCCCTGGGAAAGACCCGTTCCTTCCCTTGCCGTTTGGATTCCCGATGCCCCATTGCCGGGCAGGAATCGTAAACACTTTATCTAATTATTATATATGATATCGTGAGGGTGTGCAAATGAAGGGCGCCGGCATTCGTGCCTTTTATCAGCGCAGCTCCGTTTTGTTTTCCATCGAGGAGGAAATACTGTGAACCTGGAAGGGATTACGCTGCGGGTCCTGGCCAAGGAACTGGCAGACCAGCTCGTGAACGGAAAAATCTATAAAATCTTTATGCCGGGGAAAAGTTCCCTGCTCCTGCAGGTCAACCTGCAGAACCATACCCGCAACCTGCTCATCGACCTGGGCGGGGATTCGCCGCTGATCACGCTGCCGGAGCGGCTTCCGGAACGGCCGGACACGCCGCCCCCTTTCTGCATGCTGCTGCGCAAGCACCTGGAGGAAGGGCGGATCACCCAGATCACGCAGCGGGAATTGGACCGGGTCCTGCTCATGGACATCGACCTCATCGGGGCGGAGCGGAAAATCATCACCAAACGACTGGTCCTGGAACTGACCGGCAAAAACAGCAACGTCATCTTTGTCAGCGAAAAGGGCGTCATCGTCGATGCCCTGCGCCACGTCAGCAAGGCCCAGAGCCGGGTCCGGCAGATCCTTCCGAACCTGCCCTACGAATTTCCGCCCCTTCCGGAAGGGCTGGACGTCCTTACGGCCCCGCCGGAGGCCATCCGCCAGGCCTGTGCCGCTTCCCCCGATGAGACCCTGCCGCTGGCCCTCGTCCATGCAACCATGGGCATCGGGCTGGTGACGGCAGAAGAAATTGCCCGCCGCAGCGGTTATACGGGCGTTCCCAGGCTGATGGACCTTGAAGCTGCCCATGCCATCGAAAAGGCCCTGCAATCGGTCCAGGAAGAGGCCAGGGCCCGTCTGGACGGCACAAAACCATCCGTCATCGGGCAGATTGACCGGCGGAACCGCATGAAGAACCTGCTCCCCTACGAACCGGTCTGCCAGCGGGACATGACGCGCCGCGAATTTCCTTCCGTCCTCGACGCCCTGGCCTTCAGTGCCTCCCTCATTCCGGTGCAGATCCCGGAAAAGGACAGCCTGCAGAAGCTCGTCCTCACCCAGATAGGCCGGACGGAGAAAAAGCAGAAGGCCCTCGCCAGGGACCTCGCCCGGGCCGAGAACGCCGATGCCCAGAAGGTCATGGCCGATACCCTGATGGCGTACAGCTTCCAGGTGAAGAAGGGCCAGAAGTCCTGTGACCTGACCAACCTTTACGACGGGACCATTCTGCACATCCCCCTCTCCCCCGTGCTGACGCCCATGGAAAACGCCCAGGCCTATTACCGGCGTTACAACAAGTACAAAAGGGCCGTCGCTGAGATCCGGGCGCAGCAGCAGGATGCCGATACCCTCCTTGACTACCTGAAGTCCCTGGACGCTTCCCTCGACACGGCCATGACAAAAGGGGAAATTGCCGAAATCAAGCAGGAAATCATTGCCCTGGGCCTCCTGCCCCAGCCGAAGAAGAAACAGCCCCAGACCGCCAAATCGGCACCGCTGAAGATCACCCTCTCCGAGGATACCTTCCTCTACGTCGGGAAGAACAACAAGCAGAACGATTACGTCACGTTCAAGCTGGGCCGGGGAAAGGACCTCTGGTTCCATGCCAAGAACATTCCCGGCTCCCACGTGATCATGAAGACCACCCTGCCGGAACCGCGGGAAGAGGACATCCTGGCAGCCGCCCGGATTGCAGCCGCGTTCAGCAAGGGGAAAAATGCCGACCGGGTCCCCGTGGATTACACGGAAAAGCGCTTCGTCAGGAAGCCGGGTGGCGCCAAGCCGGGGTTTGTCATCTTCACGGACCAGACCACCCTCTACGTCAAGCCGGCTGAATCGATAACAGGCCAGGAACAGGACCGCTTCACCGGGCTTACGAGCACAAAATAAAAGAAGGGGCTGTGGAGAAATGGAAAAGTTCATTTCTTCACAGCCCTTTTATGATGGGATAGAAAGAGGGTTGATGCCTGATTTACTTCACATCGTACATACCGCTGACGCCTTCCTTGAGGTTGATGTAGATGTTCTTCATCTGGCTGTAATGTTCCAGAATGACCTTATGGGTTTCACGGCCGATGCCGGACTGCTTGTAGCCGCCGAAAGGAGCCCCCGCGGGCAGGTCGTTATAGGTATTGACCCACATGCGGCCGGTCCGGATGCCGCGGGCCACCTTCAGGGCCGTATTGATGTTTTTGCTGAATACGGCGCCGCCAAGCCCATAGACGCTCTCGTTGGCCAGGGCAATGACTTCGTCGGCGGTCCTGAATTTCTGGATCACGACGACAGGCCCGAAGATTTCTTCCTGGCAGACCCGGGTCTCATTGGTATCGCTGATCAGGATGGTCGGTTTCATGAAGAAGCCCTTGTCGCAGCCATTTTCCGTATAGCGTTCACCGCCGGTTACCAACCTGGCCCCCTGCTCCAGCCCGATCTTGACATAGTTCAGCACCTTTTCCTGCTGGGCCTTGTAGATCTGGGCTCCCAGCTGTGTGGACGGATCCGTGGGATCGCCGATCCGGACCGCCTCAAAAGTCGCTTTCAGATGGCTGACAAATTCGTCAAAGATGCCTTCCTGGACAAAGAGGCGGGAACCGGCGCAGCAGACCTGGCCCTGGTTGAACAGGATGCCCTTGCAGGCGCCGTCGATGGCCTGCTTCAGGTCGCAGTCATCAAAGACGACGTTGGCGGATTTGCCGCCCAGTTCCAGGGTGACAGGAATCAGTTTATCGCAGGCCGCCTGGTAGACCCCATGGCCGACCTCCGTCGATCCCGTAAAGGCCAGTTTATCCAGATCCGGATGGTCAAGGAGCCATTGGCCGGACCTGGAACCCTTGCCGGTGATGACATTGACAACGCCCTTCGGCAGGAGATCCTGGACGAGGCGCATGAATTCAAGCAGGGACAGGGAAGTATGGGACGACGGCTTGATAACGACCGTATTGCCCGCAGCCAGCGCCGGTGCCAGCTTCCAGCAGGCCATGGTGAACGGGAAGTTCCAGGGAATGACCTGGCCCACGACGCCGACCGGTTCGTGCAGGATCAGGGACAAGGTCTGGTCATCGAGCATGACCGCCGAACCTTCCCAGGCGCGGAGGCAGCCAGCAAAGTAGCGGAAGTGGTCGGAACCCAGCGGAATATCGGCGGCCTTGGTCTCACGGATCGGTTTCCCGTTATCCAGAGTCTCCACGAGGGCCAGATGATCAAGGTTGGCATCAATGATATCGGCAATCTTCAGCAACAGGTTCTGTCTCTCAACCGGGGACGTCCGTGACCAGGCAGGAAATGCGGCCCGGGCAGCCTTTACCGCTCTGTCCACATCGTCCTTCGTAGCTTCGGCACACCTGGCCAGGGTTTCCCCGTTGGCCGGGTTGTGGGCCTCAAAGGTACCGCCGTCGGAAGCAGGGACAAACTCCCCGTTGATGAACAGACCATATTGTTCCAAAAGTTCAGCTTTGCTCATGATCAAGACTCCTTCCAAAATTTTCTATCAGTTCCAGTAACGATGATTTTCTTTCATAGTAAACTGTAATTATCTGATTCTTCTAAGAACTAAGCATTATTATAGTGCAGCTTACCAATTTATGTGCATTTATTCAAATATTTCTTCTATTATGTTAATATATCGAAACTAAAATATAGTACAATATTATTTATTTGATGTATACTAATTTGTTTTTGGAAGGGTTGTGGACGCAGACCGCAGAACGCAGACCGCGGATCGCGGATCGCAGAACGCGGATCGCAGGGCGCAGGAAAACTGGCGCAGACCGCAGATCGCGGATCGCGGACCGCGGAACGCGGATCGCAGATCACAGATCGCAATAAACAGGGTTGAGTTTTGAGTTTTGAGTTTTGAGTTTTGAGTTTTGAGTTTTGAGGTTTGAGGTTTGAGGTTTGAGGTTAAAACTGAATAAAATAAAGCCTTGGTTCCCGTCCCTGGGCGGACTGCCTGAGTCGCAAGCGACGAGGGGAGCGCGGATCGCAGACCGCAGATCGCAGACCGCAGTTCGCAGACCGCAGATCGCGGATCGCAGATCGCGGATCGCAGAACGCAGAACGCAGTTCGCGGACCGCAGACCTCTTAGTAGCCCCTTCTGTTTTACTGTTTTTCCTCATGTTCGTTGTGAAATTTGCAGCAGGACGTGTCCAAGTACAAGGAAGAAAGGCCCACAGCCGGGAGGCGTACGTAGTGTGTACGTT